>NZ_VWUO01000008.1:0-232417 GCF_008631595.1 Pantoea sp. F_5 | reverse complement strand
TCGCCGTTTAAAGTGGTACGCGAGCTGGGTTTAGAACGTCGTGAGACAGTTCGGTCCCTATCTGCCGTGGGCGCTGGAGAATTGAGGGGGGTTGCTCCTAGTACGAGAGGACCGGAGTGAACGCACCGCTGGTGTTCGGGTTGTCATGCCAATGGCACTGCCCGGTAGCTAAGTGCGGAAAAGATAAGTGCTGAAAGCATCTAAGCACGAAACTTGCCCCGAGATGAGTTCTCCCTGACTCCCAGAGAGTCCTGAAGGGACGTTGAAGACGACGACGTTGATAGGCCGGGTGTGTAAGCGCAGCGATGCGTTGAGCTAACCGGTACTAATGACCCGTGAGGCTTAACCTTACAACGCCAGAGGCGTTTTTGAGAGACAGATTTTCAGCCTTGTACCGGATATTCTGCGCGGCCATCAGCGGCGGCGCGGAGAACAGAATTTGCCTGGCGGCTGTAGCGCGGTGGTCCCACCTGACCCCATGCCGAACTCAGAAGTGAAACGCCGTAGCGCCGATGGTAGTGTGGGGCCTCCCCATGCGAGAGTAGGGAACTGCCAGGCATCATATAAGTGAAGAAGCCCCGCACGAAAGTGCGGGGCTTTTTTACGTCTGTTGTTTGCCACTTTAAGCTGAAACATTTTCATTTTCTGCATGAAACCTCGACAATCTCTGCTGATCACTATAATGTTGGGCATCCAGATGTCTAAACGTTTATATGGTTGCAAGAGGTGAGCAGGTTATGCCAATCAGGGTTCCCGACGAATTACCGGCAGTGAATTTTTTGCGTGACGAAAATGTCTTTGTCATGACATCGTCGCGCGCCAGTGTTCAGGAGATCCGCCCACTTAAAGTTCTCATACTGAATCTGATGCCGAAAAAGATCGAAACGGAGAATCAGTTTCTGCGTCTGCTTTCCAACTCGCCCTTACAGATCGATATTCAGCTGCTTCGCATCGACAGCCGTGAGTCACGCAATACGCCCACTGAGCACCTCAACAACTTCTACTGCAATTTTGAAGATATCCAGCACGACAACTACGATGGCTTAATCGTCACAGGTGCACCACTGGGACTGGTCGATTTTAATGATGTCGCCTACTGGCCCCAGATTCAGCGCGTACTGCACTGGGCCAATGAGCACGTCACCTCCACCCTGTTTGTTTGCTGGGCAGTGCAGGCTGCGCTTAATATTCTGTATGGCATTCCCAAGCAAACCCGGCATAACAAACTTTCCGGCGTCTATGAGCATCAGATACTGCATCCTCATGCGTTACTGACCCGGGGTTTTGATGATAATTTCCTTGCGCCACACTCACGCTATGCTGATTTTCCTACTCAACTGATCACGGATTACACCGATCTTGAGCTGTTTGCTGAATCGGAACAAACCGGTGCCTATCTGATGGCGAGTAAAGACAAACGGCTGGTGTTTGTTACCGGGCATCCGGAGTATGACGCGCTGACATTGTCTGGTGAATATCATCGTGATTATGAAGCGGGAGTAGGCCCGGAAATACCTTATAACTACTTCCCGCAGGATAATCCGGTACTGCCACCGCGCGCCACCTGGCGCAGTCACGGCAATCTGCTGTTCTCAAACTGGCTCAACTACTACGTTTACCAGATCACGCCGTTCGATCTGCGCCATATGAATCCGACGCTGGAATAGTCCCACCCGACAATCAACTGAACCGTGTTAGCCGATGGCAACACGGTTTTTTTTCGTGCGTAAAACAGAGAAGAAAGTGGTTCCTTTAGTAAATAAAAATTTAAATTCAAATAAAACAACATGATATAATGATTTAATACTAAAAATGGAAATAGTTTTTGATTTAGAAAAATAAATGCTTATGCTCTGATCCTGTCGCTCACAAAACAAACACCGCGTGGATCCGCTGCATTCGATCCTTTGAATACAGGAGAAAGCCAGCATGACAGACTCAGTGATCAGCCATACCCTCTCTTTCAGCCAGCCCTTTAACCATGCCGAACAGCAGTTGTTAACCCCCGAGGCCGTCTCTTTTCTGGAGGCGCTGGTTGCACGCTTTGCACCACAACGCAACGTGCTGTTATCAGCTCGCCAGCAGCGTCAGCAGCAATATGACCAGGGCTATCTGCCAGACTTCGATATGGAAACCGCTTCCATAAGATCCAGCGAATGGCGTATTCAACCCATTCCGGCAGACTTAGAAGATCGTCGGGTCGAGATTACGGGGCCACCCGAGCGAAAAATGGTTATTAATGCCCTGAACGCAAACGTAAAAGTTTTTATGGCCGACTTTGAGGATTCGCTGTCGCCGGAGTGGTCAAAGCTGATTGACGGGCAGCTTACCCTGCGTGAGGCGGTGCATGGCACGCTGCGTTACACCAGCGACACGGGCAAAATTTATCAGCTCGGCGCTAACCCAGCGGTACTGATGTGCCGGGTCCGCGGCCTGCATCTGCCAGAAAAACATGTCAGCTGGCAGGGCGAGGCAATTCCGGGCGGGCTGTTTGATTTCGCGCTTTATTTCTTCCACAACGTCCGGCCTTTACTGGCTAAGGGCAGCGGACCTTACTTCTATTTGCCTAAGACCGAGAGCTGGCAAGAGATCGCCTGGTGGCGTGAGATCTTCAGCTTTAGCGAAGATCAGTTCGATCTGCCGCGCGGCACTATCAAAGCAACAGTGCTGATTGAAACCTTACCCGCCGTGTTTCAGATGGATGAGATCCTGTGGAATCTGCGCGATCACATCGTTGGACTCAACTGTGGCCGCTGGGATTACATCTTCAGCTACATCAAAACCCTGAAACAGCATCCGGATCGCGTCCTGCCGGATCGCCAGTCCGTCACCATGTCTCAGCCGTTTCTGGATGCTTACTCGCGCCTGCTGATTAAAACCTGTCATCGCCGGGGAGCATTCGCAATGGGCGGGATGTCAGCGCTGATCCCCGCTAAAGATCCGACGCGTAATGCCTGGGTGCTGCAGCGCGTGACGGAAGATAAACAGCGGGAGGCGGGCAACGGGCATGACGGCACCTGGATTGCCCATCCGGGCCTGGCAGATACCGCAATGGCGATCTTCAATGCCGTGCTGGGCGACCGACCCAATCAGCTGCATGTCATGCGTGAAGAGGATGCCGCAATCACGGCGGAGCAGTTACTCGCGCCCTGCATGGGCGAGCGCACTGAAGCCGGAATGCGGGCCAACATCCGCGTTGCGCTGCAATATCTTGAAGCGTGGATTAGCGGCAACGGCTGTGTGCCGATTGACGGACTGATGGAGGATGCCGCGACTGCTGAGATCGCGCGTACCTCAATCTGGCAATGGATTCGTCACCAGCAAATGCTGAACAGTGGCCAGCAGGTCACAGCCGAACTGTTTCTGCGCTGGCTGAGCGAAGAGCTGCATCTGCTGCAAAACGCGCTGGGCGAAGCCCGTTTTAGTGCCGGTCGCTATAACGACGCGGCACAGCTGATGGCGCAGATCACTACCGAACGCGAGCTGGTTTCCTTTCTTACCCTGCCAGGCTACCGCCTGATCCCCTGAACAGAGGAGCTATTGCCATGACACGTACTCAACAGATAGATCAACTGGAACAACTCTGGCAGACCGCACGCTGGCAGGGCATTACCCGCCCTTACAGCGCAGCAGAGGTTGTCAATCTGCGCGGTTCTGTTCTGCCCGCCTGTACGCTGGCAGAGCGCGGTGCAGAAAAATTATGGGCGCTGCTGAACGGGGAGGCGAAGAAAGGGTACATCAACAGTCTGGGTGCGCTCAGCGGCGGCCAGGCACTGCAGCAGGCTAAGGCGGGCATCGAAGCGATCTACCTTTCTGGCTGGCAGGTGGCTGCGGATGCCAACGTGGCAGGGCAGATGTATCCCGATCAGTCTCTCTACCCGGTGAACTCTGTGCCGGAAGTCGTGACCCGCATTAATCAGACCTTTCAGCGTGCCGATCAGATTCAGTGGTCCAGCGGTATCGAAAAGGGTGACAGCCGGTACACCGATTTCTTCCTGCCGATTGTTGCCGATGCGGAAGCCGGTTTTGGCGGCGTACTCAATGCGTATGAGCTTATGAAAGCGATGATTCAGGCGGGCGCGGCTGCGGTCCACTTCGAAGATCAGCTGGCGGCAGTAAAAAAATGCGGTCACATGGGCGGTAAAGTGCTGGTACCGACTCAGGAAGCGATTCAGAAACTGGTGGCGGCACGGCTGGCTGCCGATGTGATGGGTGTGCCAACCATACTGCTGGCCCGCACTGACGCCGATGCCGCGGACCTGATTACCTCAGATTGCGATGAATACGATCGTCCCTTTATCCGTGGCGACCGGACGGCAGAAGGCTTCTTCCGCACTCATGCCGGTATTGAACAGGCGATCAGCCGCGGGCTGGCTTATGCACCTTATGCTGACATCCTGTGGTGCGAAACCTCGACGCCGGATCTGGCGATGGCGCAGCGCTTTGCCGACGCCATTCATGCGCGCTTCCCGGACAAACTGCTGGCTTACAACTGCTCACCGTCGTTCAACTGGAAGAAAAACCTCGACGATCGCACCATCGCGACGTTCCAGCAGGCGCTCAGCGACATGGGCTATCGCTTCCAGTTCATCACGCTGGCGGGCATCCACAGCATGTGGTTCAACATGTTCGATCTGGCGCATGCCTATGCCCAGGGCGAAGGCATGCGTCACTACGTGGAAAAGGTGCAGCAGCCTGAGTTCGCCGCCCGCGATCGCGGTTACAGCTTCTCGTCACATCAGCAGGAAGTGGGCACCGGTTATTTCGATCAGGTGACCAACATCATTCAGGGCGGTAAGTCTTCTGTCACCGCGCTCACCGGCTCGACCGAAGAGCACCAGTTCTGACGCTTTTTCTCTGACGGATTCCCCGCCCGCACCACGCGGGCGGGCATTGACCGGAGCTGACTATGCCACCACGTGAATCCCTGATCGCCCACACTATTTTGCAGGGTTTTGATGCGCAGTATGGCCGCTTTCTGGATATTACCGCCGGGGCGCAGCAACGGTTTGAGCAGGCGGAATGGCAGGCAGTGCAGCATGCCATGAAGGCCCGCATTCATCTCTATGATCATCATGTCAGGCTGGTCGCCGATCAGCTGCGGGTGCTGAATGGCGCGGCCAGCTGGGATGAGATTTTCTGGCTGCGGGTCAAGGATCACTATCAAAGCCTGCTGCCTGGCTATCCACGGCATGAGATCGCTGAAAGCTTCTTTAACTCGGTTTACTGCCGGTTGCATGGACATACTGACCTGAAACCGGACCGGCTATTTATCTTCAGCTCCCAGTCCCAGACCGCACCGGTCACACCTTTGAGGCCGTTGTCACGCCATTATCAGCCGGAGCGGGGGTGGCGGGCATTAGTGGATCAGGTGCTGGGAGATTTACCGCTGACGCTGCCGTGGCAGCATCGCGCGCGCGATGTCGGCTGGATTGTCCGCCACCTGCAGTCGCATTTCCCCCGGCTGGATCAGGGCTGGCTTGAGGTTAACAGTGAACTTTTCTATCGCAACAAAACCGCCTGGCTGGTGGCGCGCCTGCATCTGCCGGAGGGCATTTTTCCCTGTCTGCTGCCGATCCAGCGCACTGAAACTGGCGAGCTGTGGATCGACACCTGCCTGACCGATGTGAATGACGCCAGCATTGTCTTTGGTTTTGCCCGTGCCTATTTCATGATTTATGCCCCGGTGCCTGCGGCGCTGGTGGCCTGGCTGCAACCAATTCTGCCCGGCAAAACCCTGGCGGAGCGCTATATAGCGATTGGCTGCCAGAAGCACGGTAAAACTGAAAGCTATCGTGAATATCTTCAGGCGCTGGCAGAGAGTGACACCGCTTTTGAGATCGCGCCTGGCGTGCGGGGCATGGTGATGCTGGTCTTCACGCTGCCGGGCTTTGACTGGGTGTTCAAGGTGATAAAGGATCGCTTCGCACCGCAAAAAGAGGTAACGGAAGCGCAGGTCCGCGCCTGTTATCAGCAGGTCAAAGAGCACGATCGCGTAGGGCGCATGGCAGATACGCAGGCGTTCGAGCAGTTTGCGCTGCCACTGTCGCGCATCTCACCGGCACTGCTGACGGAACTCCACGCCTGCGTGGCAGAAAAGCTGCATATCGAAGATGATCGCCTGATCATTCGTCATCTGTGGCTGGAGCGTCGCATGCAGCCGCTTAACCTCTACCTGGCGCAGGCCAGCGACGCTGAGCGACGACACGCTATTGAAGAGTATGGCCACGCGATTAAACAGCTCGCAGCCGCCAACATCTTTCCTGGTGACATGCTGTTTAAAAACTTCGGCATAACCCGTCATGGGCGCGTGATTTTCTACGACTATGATGAGATCCGCCCGATGCAGGAGCTGAACTTCCGGGAGGTGCCCGCGGCACGCTATGAGGAAGATGAACTCAGCGCTGAGCCGTGGTACAGCGTTGGGCCGGATGATGTCTTTCCGGAAACCTTCCGCTATGCGCTATGCAGTGAAGCCGTGACCGGGGCCTTGCTGCTGCAACTCCATCCGGAGATATTCGACGCCCGCTGGTGGCGGGCGCAGCAGCAGCGCCTCGCTCATGGCCATGTGGAAGAGGTGATCGCCTGGCGGCAGACGCAGCGTTTTAGTGTCTGCTACGCCGCAGAAACCGTTAACGACCGCTGTACGCCAGCGTAACCTGACGCGCTTCGCGGATGACCAGCGCACCTAATTCTGTAATGCGATCGTCTGTCATGCGGGCGATGGGGCCGGAAATCGAGAGCGCGGCAAACGCCTCGCCATGTTCATCATAAATGGGGGCGGCGACACAGCGCAGTCCGAGTGCATGCTCTTCATCATCCAGCGAAAAGCCCGCTTTGCGTACCTGCGCCAGATTCTCTTTCAGGCTCTGCGGTGACATCAGGGTTTTCGGCGTGTAGTAGTGCAATCCTTTCTGATGCAGCAGGGCGGTGACCTGTTCATCACCCAGATGCGCCAGAAACGCTTTGCCTGCACCTGACGCATGCATCGGTAGCTTGCCGCCTATCGGCGCGGACATCCGCATCAGCTGGGTACACTGCACCTGATCAATGATCACCGCCTGGTGGTCACTGAGATCCAGCACCGCCAGATTTACCGTCTCACCGGACTGCTCCATCAGGCGACGCAGCACCGGGTGGACCAGCGCCAGCAGATTGCGGCTTTGCAGGAAACTGCTGCCGACCACAAAGGCGTGTGCGCCGATTGTCCACAGCCCGAGATCGCCCACCTGACGGACAAAGCCCTGCTGCTGCATGGTGCTGAGCAGGCGATGCGTGGTGGAGTTAGGCAAACCCGCCTGCTGCGCCAGCTCGGTCAGCGCCACGCTGCCATGTGAGTCAGCAATCAGCTCCAGCAGCGTCAGGCCGCGCGTCAGCGACTGGACCTGACCACCCGCGGTTGCGGCGACAGGGGTGCCGCGGGGTTTCTTACCGCGCTTAACGGGAACAGGCGTTGCCATCGTTGTTTCTCCTTTTACATTGTGGAAATCATTTTCGTTTTAATTACGCGGTTTGCAAACGCTGGTTTTCTGGTCAGACCTGTGCAGCCATTATCTGAACCTGACTCAGAAGAGGTTACTTTGTCGCCAGACAGGCTTGTGCCAGAATGAAAAACAGGGTTTTCCGCCAGCAGACTGACGTGAATGGGGCAACAGTGAGCAATAAAATCGACGCGCTACATCAGCAGCTCGCACGACGCATTATGGTGTTGGATGGCGGCATGGGCACTATGATCCAGAGCTACCGGCTGAAGGAAGAGGATTATCGCAGCAGCCGTTTCGCGGACTGGCCCTGCGATCTCAAAGGCAACAACGATCTGCTGGTGCTGAGTAAACCGTCGGTGATCCGCGAGATCCACGATGCTTATCTGGCTGCCGGTGCGGATATCCTGGAAACCAACACCTTCAACGCGACGTCGATTGCGATGGCGGATTACCAGATGGAAAGTTTATCGGCGGAGATCAACTTCGAAGCGGCCCGGCTGGCGCGCGCCTGCGCCGATGCGTGGACGGCGAAAACGCCGGATCGTCCGCGCTACGTCGCAGGTGTGCTTGGCCCGACTAACCGCACCTGCTCGATCTCACCCGACGTCAACGATCCCGCCTACCGAAACGTTACCTTCAATCAGCTGGTGGAAGCCTACCGCGAATCGACCCGCGCGCTGGTGGAGGGCGGTGCTGACCTCATCATGATTGAAACGGTGTTCGATACGCTGAATGCCAAAGCGGCCATTTATGCGGTACAGACTGAGATGGAAGCGCTGGGTGTGAAACTGCCGCTGATGATCTCCGGCACCATCACCGACGCCTCAGGCCGGACGCTCTCCGGCCAGACCACCGAAGCCTTTTACAACTCGTTGCGTCATGCCGAACCGCTCTCTTTTGGCCTGAACTGCGCGCTGGGACCGGATGAGCTGCGTCAGTATGTGGCGGAGCTGTCGCGCATTGCCGAGGGCTACGTCACTGCCCATCCCAACGCCGGTCTGCCCAATGCCTTTGGCGAATACGATCTCGATGCAGAGCTGATGGCGGAGCAGATTGGTGAATGGGCCACCTCGGGCTTCCTCAATATTATTGGCGGCTGCTGTGGCACCACCCCGCAACATATTGCGGCCATGGTCGCAGCGGTTGACGGCGTCGCGCCGCGCAGGTTGCCGGTAATTCCGGTGGCCTGTCGTCTCTCCGGCCTGGAGCCGCTGAACATCACCACAGAGTCACTGTTTGTTAACGTCGGTGAGCGCACCAACGTCACCGGCTCAGCAAAATTTAAGCGGCTGATTAAAGAAGAGAAGTACAACGACGCGCTGGAAGTGGCGTTGCAGCAGGTGCAGAGTGGCGCGCAGATCATCGACATCAACATGGATGAAGGGATGCTCGACGCTGAAGCGGCGATGGTGCGCTTTCTGAATCTGATTGCGGGCGAACCCGATATTGCCCGCGTGCCGATCATGATCGACTCATCAAAATGGGCAGTGATTGAGAAAGGGCTGCAGTGCATTCAGGGCAAAGGGATTGTGAATTCGATTTCGATGAAAGAAGGTGAAGCGGCCTTTATCCACCATGCGCGCCAGGTCCGGCGTTACGGTGCGGCGATGGTGGTCATGGCGTTTGACGAAGTGGGCCAGGCAGATACCCGCGCCCGTAAAATCGAAATCTGTCGCCGCGCTTACCGAATTCTGACCGAACAGGTCGGCTTCCCGCCGGAAGATATCATTTTCGATCCCAACATCTTTGCGGTTGCCACCGGCATCGACGAGCATAACAACTACGCGATGGATTTCATCGGTGCCTGTGAAGACATCAAGCGTGAATTACCCCATGCGCTGATCTCCGGTGGCGTCTCTAACGTGTCGTTTTCATTCCGTGGCAACGACACGGTGCGTGAAGCGATACATGCGGTGTTCCTCTACTACGCCATCCGAAATGGCATGGATATGGGCATCGTCAACGCAGGCCAGCTGGCTATCTATGACGATCTGCCTGCAGAACTGCGCGAGGCGGTAGAGGATGTGATTCTTAACCGCCGGGAGGATAGCACCGAGCGGCTGCTGGCGCTGGCGGAAAAATACCGTGGCGGTAAAAGCGACGGTGCGCAGGACAAGCAGCTCGCCGAGTGGCGCAGCTGGGATGTGGTGAAGCGGCTGGAATATTCGCTGGTCAAAGGCATCACGGAGTTCATCGAGCAGGATACCGAAGAGGCGCGCCAGCAGGTGCCACGCCCGATAGAGGTGATTGAGGGGCCGCTGATGTCCGGCATGAACGTGGTTGGCAACCTGTTCGGCGAAGGCAAAATGTTCCTGCCGCAGGTGGTGAAATCGGCGCGCGTGATGAAGCAGGCGGTGGCGTATCTGGAGCCGTTTATCGAAGCCAGCAAAGAGGCGGGGCGCAGTAACGGTAAAATCGTGCTGGCTACCGTCAAAGGCGACGTGCATGACATCGGCAAAAACATTGTCGGCGTGGTGCTGCAGTGTAATAACTACGAAATTATCGACCTTGGCGTGATGGTGCCGGGCGAGAAAATCCTCAAAACAGCGCGTGAAGTGAAGGCAGACATCATCGGCCTGTCTGGCCTGATTACGCCGTCGCTGGATGAGATGGTCAATATGGCGAAAGAGATGGAGCGGCAGGGCTTTACCTTGCCGTTGCTGATTGGCGGCGCGACCACCTCGAAGGCGCATACTGCCGTCAAAATTGAACAGCACTACAGCGGCCCGACGGTCTACGTGCAGAACGCCTCTCGCACCGTTGGCGTGGTGTCGTCGCTGCTCTCCGCCACCCTGAAAGACGATTTCATCGCCCGAACGCGCAAAGAGTACGAAACCGTGCGCATCCAGCATGCACGTAAAAAGCCGCGCACGCCGCCGGTCTCGCTACAGGCGGCGCGCGATAACGCCACCTCAATTGACTGGGAGAGCTACACGCCGCCGGTGCCGCATCGCCCTGGTGTCCGTCAGGTGGAGGCCAGCATTGCGACGCTACGGCACTACATCGACTGGACGCCGTTCTTTATGACCTGGTCGCTGGCGGGTAAATATCCCCGCATTCTGGAGGATGAGGTGGTGGGTGAAGAGGCGCAGCGTCTGTTTGCCGATGCCAGTGAGATGCTCGACAGATTGAGTGAGGCGTCGCTGCTAAAGCCGCGTGGCGTGGTCGGTATTTTCCCGGCTAACCGGGTTGGTGATGATATCCATATTTACCGTGACGAGCGACGCGATGAAGTTTTGTGTGTGAGTCATCACTTACGTCAGCAGACCGAGAAAACCGACTTCGCCAACTACTGCCTGGCGGATTTCGTCGCCCCAAAAACCGCCGGAAAAGCGGATTACCTTGGCGCGTTCGCGGTGACAGGCGGACTGGAGGAGGATGCACTGGCGGAGGCGTTCGATCGTCAGCACGATGACTACAACAAGATCATGGTGAAAGCGCTGGCGGACCGTCTGGCAGAAGCCTTTGCTGAATACCTGCATGAGCGGGTGCGTAAGGTGATCTGGGGCTTTGCGCCCAACGAAAATCTGAGCAATGAAGAGCTGATTCGCGAAAATTATCAGGGGATACGTCCGGCACCTGGCTATCCGGCCTGCCCGGATCACACTGAGAAAGCGGTCATCTGGACGCTGCTGGGGGTGGAAGAACAGATCGGCATGACGCTCACCGAATCCTTTGCCATGTGGCCGGGCGCAGCCGTCGCTGGCTGGTACTTCAGCCATCCTGACAGCCGCTATTTCGCCGTGGCGCAGATCCAGCGTAACCAGGTGGAGGATTATGCGGTACGTAAAGGCATGTCGGTCACAGAGGTGGAGCGCTGGCTGGCACCGAATCTCGGCTACGATGCGGACTAAATAAAAAAAGCGGCAGAAGGCTGCTTGAAGGGAGGGGAATTAACTCGGGACCTGTCAGCTGTGATATCGAGCCAGCGCAGGAAACACGGTCAGATCGGAAAGACGCAAAAGCCGTCATCCATGACACGCTCGGCCCGCGCGATTACGCACCTCATCCCTGAGGTGCGCCCGTTGCCGGGCCAACGCTCTGCGTTGTTCAAAAACGCTCCCGGCGTTTTTGTCCATGGCGCGGGACGCTTTCCTCTTCTGTCCATGTCTCCTGTGCATCAGGCTTCTTCATCGCTGAGAATCACCCCGTCCGGGCTTGTCAGCCAGCTCATCCATACAGGTGACTTCCTGAAGCGCGTGCCGAAGTCAAAGCGATGGGAGCATACGTCTGGAGTAAAGCATCGCGGGCCACGGATGGCCCGCGTTGAGCCGCCATGGATGGCATCTTTGCGTCTTTACGTAGGGCGTATGCTCCCTGAGCCTGCTTTCTGTTAACCGCATGAAACGGCCCTGAGGCCGCCTCTGCTTAGTTGAAGCGAGCGTCGCGATCCGACGTCAGATCATACAGCTGGTACTTACGTCCCAGCATCTGACCGCCATCACGCGTCAGCGGCACCCAGTTCACCTGCGCGCGACCGCGTGTTGGCGTCACGGTGAACAGATCCATCGGCACGGAGATATAGAAGCCTTTGGTGAAGTCGCCTTCGCCATACTCTTCAGACGAGACGTTGGTTTTGGTGGCATAAACACCGACCATCACGCCGCTGTCGAAGCGCTTCGACACATCGACCGTCACGCCTTTATCTTTTGCCAGATACTGTCCTACGCTGGTTTTAACCAGCACATCCTGCATGAACCACGGACGCCAGTAACCGGTGAGGTTGCCGGTGGTCGCTTTATAGCGGTTAAACTGCATCATATTGTCCCAGTCACGCTGACGGACGTAGTTGGCATCGACACCCACGGCCCAGTTCGCATCGACCGGACGATAAAGCAGCTCGCCGCCCACGCCGCCGTACATCGTCTCCAGATAGCCGCCGTAGACCTGACCATAGAAGCCGTTACCGAGGTGGCCCATATAATTCGCCTGCAGATCGTTGACATAAACGTTGTTCTCAACGTAATCGCGGATATGAGTACGCACGCGCGGCAGCGAAGAGTCCGCCGGTGCGCCGTTGTAGTTGAACTTGTCGTAGTTATTGGCGAGGTTACCAAACAGACTGCCGCCCACCAGCAGGTGATCCGTCAGCCAGTAATCCGCATTGGCCATGACGCCAACCTGATACATGTAGAAGCTTTCCGGGCCACCCACCGACTGATTCAGCACCGGTGACAGGCTGTAGTTCAGGCGATCTTTACGGATAAACATACCCTGCTCAGTGTTACCCGGATCGACCGGTTCTTTGCGGATCTGTTGCAGCGGCTGCTCGTGGCCCAGCGGGTAGCCTTCCAGCTCTTTACGCAGACTGGCAACTTTCGTTTCAGTGGTCACCTGCGGCATGTTAAAGCGCGACTCGGTCACATTGATCGTGTCGATGCCGTCCGGCAGGTGGTTCATGATGATGCGGTTAGCGCGATCCACCCCTTCACGGGTATCACGATACTTCGTCTGCTCGCCTGACACATACAACGTGTGGCCCTGAGTCTGAATCCGCGGACCATCAAGGCCCGCGTTGTATTTCAGATCGGTCAGCTGAGTGCCGACTACCGTCGGTTCCAGCAACTGCGGCTGCGGCTGTGGATTGTAGGCCGGCTTCTCGCTGTCGATATGCACCTGACGCAAATCATTAAAGTTGGTACGGATGGTGACACCAAACATAAAGGTATTACCGCGTTCGTAGCTGGCGTTGATGTCAGCCCAGTCGGTCACACGGTAAATCGCGCCGACGTTGAGCTTGCTGCGCTGATCAAGGCGGCCAGCAAAGTCATTCTGGTAGTCGTTGCCCTCATACTCCATCTTGAGTCGCAGCGGCTGCCAGGGCGTCTGATACTCCACGCCGCCGAAAAATGCTGTCGGACCGTGGAACATCTGCGAGCCATTGATGGAACCCGCTTCGCCCACCTGTGGACGCTGGCAATAGCTGTCGCTGTAGGAGCAGAACGGGTTCTTCACGGTGCCGCTATTGCCGAGATAGCCCCAGCCGAGGCCCAGGGTGAAGTCGAACGGTCCCCAGGCTTTAGTTCCCACCACATATTCACTGTCGAACAGGCCGGTACCACCGAGATCGCGCGTTCCCACCGCCACTTCCGGCAGCCAGAAGCCTTCCTGCCACAGACGCAGTTTCAGGTCGAAGGCTTTATCCTTATAGCTCTGCGTGCCGCTGAATTCTGACACTGCACTGTACTGCCGGGTGCGCACGTCGGTATAACGCACGGTCGTCTCCAGCCAGGGAAAGAGCTGCAGTGACGCTGAGTAATAGCGGTACTGATCGTTGTCACGCGCATTGAGGCTGAACTCGCCTTCTCTGGACATGCGCGCCGTCGGCACCTGCATCAGGCCCACACCACCGAAGTCAGATTGTGACGGGCCCACCGGCGCGGGGAAGGTGTCGGCCTGCGCCTGACAGGCTGCCGCCACGGAAACAGCCAACAGGCTGAAGAGATAACGTTTTTTCATCAGTCTGGTATCCGGTGAGTCAGTACGGAAAGGATGCGATCGTTCAGGTCTTCATAGCTGCCTGGCAGGCTCCATGAGGAAAAGCCGAGCCAGATAACGCTGCCTGGCTCCACTTCCGCGTGGCGGTGATTCCAGTATGCAACCGGCACCTGCTGTGTGGCGCCTGAGGGCGCAATGACCGTGACAAAATTGCGTTCTGCGCCGGAGAGTGACGGATGACCCTCCAGATAGTCGCGTACTGATTTACCCGGCTGCCAGCTCACTTTGCCTGCGCCGCTTAATGCGCCGAGCAGCAGTACTGAATCGGATGGTGCCTGCAGCCAGAGGTCATAGCTGCCTTCCAGCCGACGGTTGTCCGCCGGATGGAGACGAATCCAGTCCGGGTCAAGCGGGGTGAACTGACGACCTGTCACGTTGATGGCGCTCAGCTGGCGGATGACCTCATCAATGGCCGCTGCCCGATCGCCGCTGCTGTCAGCACGCCAGGCACGTAACGCGGCAAGCGTCTGTTGATATTGCTGCTGTGCGACGGCGCTGGCACCGCGCTCAGCAATAACGGTACGTCGCCAGTCCGTGTTGGTCTGTAGCGGAGGCAGTGTCACCAGTTGTGAGAGATCCGCGATCTGGCTCAGCTCAGCCTGACCACCGTTGTGCGGTGCATGGACGATAACCTGCGCAGTCGCCTGCGCTTCTGCGGCGCTGAACAGGCTCAGCCCGGCCAGCAAAATAGTGATTTTTTTCATGATTTCGCCGGCTTCAGAATAGTAATATCAACAGGGAAGGCATCGGCCGCCAGCATCTGATGGGCCTGCACCACATCACCGCTGCTGTTGTCGATCCAGAAGGTGTTTTCCCACTCGCGGTTACTGCTGTCGATGCTTACCTGCTCATGCCAGACACGGCATGGGATGCGGTTGCCCGCCACGGTCAGCACTTCGTCGGTGCCACGCTGGAAGGTGGAGCGTAGGGTCGCACCGCGAACCTTGCCCTGCTCGGTCCACTGCACAATGCGGGTCCAGCCTGCGCCACTGCTGATATGCAGGCTGTCAGCAAGCGGATCCTGTTGCAGATTGCTGACGCTCAGCAGGTTATCCGGTAAGCCCAGGGTTTTAACCAGGCGGCCGTGCTGTGTCACCAGCATCGCCTGATCCTGCGTCACCCATTTCTGCTGCCCCTTCTCGTTGTAGCCCAGCACCACAAAAATGCGCGGACCGTCATTCAGACGAGCATAGAGACTGGCATAGGGAAGATTGTTGACCTGTTGATCGGTGACGGTCACGTCATCCGGACCGTTAACCGCGAGCAGCAGGGTCTGTTCAAGACCTTTTTGCGTTTGTGTACAGGCCTGCAGCAGCAGGCAAGCGAGCAGCAGAGGAAGTCGGCGCACTGTGTGTCCCTGATAAGTCATGCCAAAGTAAAAAATAACCACACAGGCGTGTGGTTATGTTTAAAGGTGCTCTGCCCGTCACGGCTGGCTGCAGAGATACAGGTTGCGAGGCTTAGCGTCATCACTTAACGGAGTCAGTGATTCAGCCTCGGCCCGTTTGCTGCAAATCAGCAATCAGACGAGAGTCGGGCATCCATCAACGAGTGGTGCTCGTCGTGGTCGTGGTTGTTGTACCGGTATTTGCACCGTCACCACCGCCAGAAGCAGCAATGCCGAGCCCAACCAGCGCGCCAAGTGCGCCGATACCGACAGCCGTGGACGTGCCAGCAGAGATTGCTCCCGCCTGCGCGCCAGCTGCAGTACCTGCTTCACCTGCTTCCTGCGGCGCAGCAAATGCGCTGGAAGAAGCAGCAACGAGGATCAGGGCTGCACCGGCAACCATAGTTTTTTTCATAACAACGTTTCCTGCATTGAGTGAATGAAGGATCTCTGACCGGCGACAAGGGCAATACAGACAGGCTGCAGCCAAAGCGACGGACAGTCCCATTGCGGGCGCGTTCATTATAGGGCAACAAAATATCAGAGTTCAGTGCCATAAAAACCAGGGTAAATAACGAAGCAATTGCGTGATTTAATCAGCTGGATTGGGGATAACTACTTTTTATATCGGAGTTTTTCCGGTTGATACCCTATATTTCGCTACGGGTAAGGCAAATGCAAAGCGGAATGTTCTTTTTTAGTTATATCTGGCACGGAATAAGAATAATCAGAATTTACTCAGAAGGGATTAATTTAAATATGGCTATAAATCAACAGCTAATCCTGCTGCCAGCCAGTTTCAGATCCATTTTATACTGGATATCACACTGTTTTAGCACCCGATGTTCAGAATTATCTTAGGGTATTTTAAGACTTTTCCCGCGCTGGCGTGAATGACAAAATCGATTATCAGGCCGCCCGGATGGAAAAAGAGACAAAAAAAGGGCGGCAATGTTGCCGCCCGATGAAATTAACACCAATTAACGCCAGGATTTATAGCGGTTAATTAAGGCATTAGTGGAACTGTCGTGAGAGGTAATTTCGTCCTCATTTTCCAGTTCCGGCAGAATACGGTTCGCCAGCTGCTTACCTAATTCCACACCCCACTGATCGAAGGTGAAGATATTCAGGATGGCACCCTGCGTGAAGATTTTGTGCTCGTACAGCGCAATCAGCGCGCCCAGGCTGTACGGCGTAATCTCACGCAGCAGAATGGAGTTAGTCGGACGATTACCTTCAAACACCTTGAACGGCACAATGTGGGCTACAGATTCTGCCGATTTGCCGGCATCGGTAAACTCTTTCTCCACGACGTCGCGTGACTTACCAAACGCCAGCGCTTCGGTCTGGGCAAAGAAGTTAGAGAGCAGCTTCGGATGGTGATCCGCCAGCGCGTTATGAGTAATAGCCGGCGCAATAAAGTCACACGGAACCAGTTTGGTCCCCTGATGGATCAGCTGATAAAACGCATGCTGACCGTTAGTACCGGGTTCGCCCCAGATAATAGGGCCAGTCTGGTAGTCCACCGGATGACCGTCGCGATCCACATACTTGCCGTTAGACTCCATATTTCCCTGCTGGAAATAGGCGGCAAAGCGGTGCATGTACTGGTCGTAAGGCAGAATCGCTTCGGTTTCGGCACCAAAGAAGTTGTTGTACCAGATGCCAATCAGCGCCAGCAGCACCGGCAGGTTCTGCTCTGCCGGGGCAGAGGCGAAGTGCTGGTCCATGGCATGTGCGCCGCTCAGCAGTTGCTCGAAGTTATCGAAACCAATCGAGAGAATGATCGACAGGCCGATCGCTGACCACAGTGAATAGCGGCCGCCAACCCAGTCCCAGAATTCAAACATGTTATTGGTGTCGATACCGAATTCACCCACTGCTTTGGCATTGGTCGACAGTGCAGCAAAGTGTTTCGCTACATGCTGCTGATCGCCAGCGGTTTTCAGGAACCAGTCGCGCGCGCTGTGGGCATTGGTCATGGTTTCCTGGGTGGTGAAGGTTTTCGATGCGACCAGGAACAGGGTGGTTTCCGGGCTGAGATCTTTCAGCGTTTCGGCGATGTGGGTGCCGTCAACGTTGGAGACGAAATGCATATTCAGATGGTTTTTATACGGGCGCAGCGCTTCCGTCACCATAAACGGGCCCAGATCGGAGCCGCCGATACCGATGTTCACTACGTCGGTGATCGCTTTACCGGTATAGCCTTTCCATTCGCCGCTGATGATGCGCTCTGAGAAGCCTTTCATCTTGTCCAGCACGGCATTGACCTCTGGCATCACATCTTTGCCATCCACCAGAATCGGCGTGTTACTCCGGTTACGCAGTGCGACGTGCAGCACCGCACGATCTTCGGTGCGGTTAATCTTCTCACCCGAGAACATAGACTTAATGGCACCGCTGAGATCGGTCTCTTTGGCCAGCGCCTGTAACTTATCGAGGGTTTCCTGGGTGATGCGGTTTTTGGAGAAATCCACCAGCATCTGATCATCAAAGGTGGCAGAGAATTTGGCAAAACGATCGGCATCCTGGGCGAACAGATCGGCAATTTCTACCGATTTCATTTGCTCAAAATGCTGTTGCAGCGCTTTCCAGGCTGCGGTTTGTGTCGGATTGATATTTTTCATGGCAACACTCTTGTTGATATTAAGAACCGTCATTCCATCGGAGGCACATCATGCCTGTTTAGCGTTTCAGTATGACCACACTTGTAACTGAAAGGAAAAATTTTGTCAGCGCACGCCGCGCAGACGAGATGAACGCTGCGGTCTGTCGTCAGCATTCACTGGCGCGAACCGCCTGCGGATGGCAGTCGTATCACGCGCTAAAGTGTGACGCGAAAGCCTGCGCAAAACGTTGTGCCGTGTCAGGGATTGTTGCAGGGGCTGAACCCATTAAGCACTGTAGCCGCTGCGGCGCAGGGCAATTTGTTTTCTGATGCGGCTCTCCGGCCATCGCTGACATTGACAGCAGGTCCAGAAAAGGCTAGATCTATGCGCCTACTTGCGCACCTGTGTGCAAGCCAGAAGAGGCGCGTCGCCCAGGCAGTGTGTTGGAGGAACCGTATCCGGTGAAAACACATCATGGGGAGCGACGCCGAGGTGGGTCAGCACGCGGTGTGTTGCCTGTCGGCTACAGGGGCTGAATCCTCTGGGTTGTCACCAGAAACGTCTGCAGTCGACGTTTTGCAAGGTGGGGCGCTTCTGGGTGACTCGTCTATCCGATCTTGTCCGCCCGTTTCTGCTCTTTCCTTGTGCCTGGCTGAAAGAATGTTTCTCGACCCTTTCATCGGCGAGAACAAGATAACCTGACACGAGGTCTTACATGTCTCAAACTCTGATAGTGGCAAAATTTGGCGGCACCAGCGTAGCCGATTTTGAAGCGATGAACCGCAGCGCCGATGTGGTGCTGCAGGACGCCAGCACGCGTCTGGTGGTGCTCTCTGCCTCGGCAGGCATTACCAATCTGCTGGTTGCGCTGGCTGAAGGCCAGCAGGCTCCCCAGCGCGCTGCTCTGCTTGATGATATCCGCCGTATTCAGTACGCCATTGTCGATCGCCTGCAGCATCCGGGCGTGATCCGCGATGAAATCGATCGGATGATCGACAATATCAGCACGCTCTCAGAAGCGGCGTCACTCGCCACCTCAAATGCCCTGACCGATGAACTGGTCAGCCACGGCGAGCTGATGTCCTCACTGCTGTTTGTTGAAATTCTGCGTGAACGTCAGGTGAATGCAGAGTGGTTTGATGTTCGCAAAGTGATGCGCAC
This sequence comes from Pantoea sp. F_5, assembly GCF_008631595.1. NCBI lineage: Bacteria > Pseudomonadati > Pseudomonadota > Gammaproteobacteria > Enterobacterales > Erwiniaceae > Pantoea > Pantoea sp. F_5. Next base: position 213,278 of record NZ_VWUO01000008.1, on the reverse strand, counting down.
CGACGATCATTTTGGTCGGGCAGTCCCGGATGTTCAGGTGCTGGCGGAGCAGGCGACGGCGCAGTTGCAGCCGCGTATTGCGCAGGCGCTGGTGATAACTCAGGGCTTCATCGGCAGTGAAAGCGAAGGGCGCACCACCACCTTAGGGCGTGGCGGCAGTGATTATACCGCCGCGCTGCTGGGCGAAGCGCTGAATGCGGCGCGGGTCGATATCTGGACGGATGTGCCGGGTATCTATACCACCGATCCGCGCGTGGTGCCGACGGCCAAGCGCATTGATGAAATCACCTTTGAAGAAGCCGCTGAGATGGCGACGTTTGGTGCAAAAGTCCTGCATCCGGCGACGCTGCTGCCCGCCGTACGCCGGGGTATTCCGGTCTTCGTCGGCTCCAGCAAGGATCCGGCAGCGGGCGGCACCCGCGTTTGCAACGAAACCCGCAACCCGCCGCTATTCCGGGCGCTGGCGTTACGCCGTAAGCAGACGCTGTTAACGCTGCACAGCCTTAACATGCTGCATACGTTTGGTTTCCTTGCCGAACTGTTTAGCATTCTGGCGCGTCATAACGTCTCCGTTGACCTGATCACCACCTCCGAAGTGAGCGTGGCGCTGACGCTGGACACCACCGGCTCGACCTCAACCAGCGCCAGTCTGCTGACCCAGGCGCTGCTGACTGAACTCTCGTCGCTGTGCCGGGTAGAAGTGGAGGAAGATCTGGCGCTGGTGGCGATTATCGGCAATGAGCTGTCAAAAGCCTGCGGTGTTGGCAAAGAGGTGTTTGGTGTACTCGACCCGTTCAACCTGCGGATGATTTGCTATGGTGCCAGCAGCTACAATCTCTGCTTCCTGGTACCGGGCAACGATGCGGAAAGCGTAGTCCGCACGCTACATCGTAATCTGTTCGAGTAAGCTTCTCCGCTTTTCAGGCCGCGCCAGCGCGGCCTGAAAAGCGGCAAAAAAGGTGCAGTCTGGCCTGATCCTCATCTGGTTTCCTTCCTCCATATAGTTCCATAAATACAAAGACTTATTGATAATATTGCCAAATGGCAACCCCTTTCTTTGCGCATTTCGTGTACCGGCGTTGCGCTCCCTTTCCTCAGATTTATAATCCCGCCGCTGAATCCATTCACCCAAATTTAGGAAATATCATGAAAAGGTTAGTCGCAGAGGCGCTGGGGACTTTCGTACTGGTTGCAGGCGGTTGTGGTAGTGCCGTACTGTCAGCGGCGTTCCCGGAACTGGGCATTGGCTTCATGGGCGTGGCGCTGGCTTTCGGGCTGAGCGTGCTGGTCATGGCGTATGCGGTCGGTCACATCTCTGGCGGTCACTTTAATCCGGCCGTCACCCTGGGATTAGTGGCAGGCGGACGTTTCTCCGCCTCGCAGGCCATTCCTTACATCATCGCGCAACTGGTGGGCGGCATTGCTGCTGGCGCGGTGCTTTATCTGATCGCCAGCGGTAAAGGCGACTTCAGCGCAGCGGCCAGCGGCTTTGCGGCAAATGGCTACGGCGAACACTCGCCGGGCGGCTTCAGTTTGCAGGCAGGCATGATCACTGAGGTCGTGATGACGGCTATCTTCCTGATTGTGATCATGGGCGCTACCAGCGAACGCGCGCCAAAAGGCTTTGCGCCAATCGCGATTGGCCTGGCGTTAACTCTAATCCACCTGATTAGCATTCCAGTGACCAACACCTCCGTTAACCCGGCCCGCAGCACCGCAGTAGCCCTCTTCCAGGGTGACTGGGCGATCGCTCAGCTGTGGATGTTCTGGTTAATGCCGATTATCGGTGCCGTGATTGGTGGTTTGATCTACCGCGGTTTAGAGGAAAAAGCAGCGTAATTTCTGCGATATGCAGCGGATCGGCAGCAGTCGATCCGCATTTTCCTGCCTCGCCCCATCTTCGCCTTACGCCATGATAATGAAATGTTATGATCCCGCCTTCGTCACGGCAGTCGTTCCTGCCTGGCGACGCTCTATGGCAAATCTGCACTAAACATAACATTCTTATAAGGAAGTCTGGCTATGCTCGCCACGTTAACCCGCCTGTTCCCGCTCTGGGCCGTGCTGCTGTCTGTCGCCGCGTATTACTCTCCAGGTACCTTTCTTGGCATCGGACCCTGGGTCACTTATCTGCTGATGCTGATTATGTTCGGCATGGGTGTCACCCTGAATATCGACGATTTCAAACGGGTGCTGACCCGGCCTGCGCCGGTGGTTGCCGGAACGTTCCTGCACTATCTGGTGATGCCGCTAGCCGCCTGGGGGCTGGCAAAACTCTTTCATATGCCGCCCGATCTGGCCGCCGGTATGATTCTGGTCGGCTCAGTTGCCAGCGGCACGGCCAGCAACGTCATGATCTATCTGGCGAAAGGGGATGTGGCGCTGTCGGTAACCATTTCTTCCGTCTCCGCGCTGGTGGGCGTGTTCGCCACGCCGCTGTTAACCCGCTTTTATGTTGATACCCACATTCAGGTTGATGTGGTGGGCATGCTGCTGAGCATCGTGAAGATCGTGGTGATCCCGATTAGCCTTGGGCTGATCATTCATCACAGCATGAACAGCGTGGTGCGTCGGGTGGAGCCGTGGCTGCCTGCGTTTTCGATGGTCTGCATTCTGCTGATCATCAGCGCGGTAGTCGCGGGCAGTCAGGGTTTCATCGGATCGGTGGGCCTGATGGTGATCGCGGCGGTGATCCTGCATAACGCGATTGGTTTGCTTGGCGGCTACTGGGGCGGCAAACTGTTTGGCTTTGATGAGTCAACCTGCCGCACACTGGCGCTGGAGGTCGGCATGCAGAACTCCGGTCTGGCGGCGACGCTGGGCAAACTCTACTTCTCGCCGCTGGCGGCATTGCCGGGCGCGCTCTTCTCAGTGTGGCACAACCTGTCAGGTTCACTGCTGGCGGGGTACTGGTCCGGAAAGCCGATTAAGAAGAAGTAAACGTGACGGCGCATTAATGCGATGCGCCGCTTCTCACTGCTGCAGCGCCGGACGATAGCCGTTCCGGCGCTGCAGCAGGCTATTCACCTGCCTTATTCATAATCTCGCTCATCATCGGGTTGTTCCAGCACGGTATAGGCCACGCTGCAGAAGAGGGAATTCAGGCGCTTCATGTCGCCGAGTAAACCGAGGTGCAGCGAGCTGGTTTCAATGCTCTGCACATTCTGCTGATGCAGGCGATCAACATGGGCGTGAGAGTAGCGACGAATCATCAGACGGAAGCGATGTTTCGCGCGGCGCAGACGTCTGGCGCTGGTGACATCGTGCGACAGAAACACCGACAGGCTCATTCTGAGGTTGGCGATCAACAGTTCCTGTAGCCCCTCCAGTTCCTTTAATCCTTCGGCAGAAAATGCACGGCCCGCTGCAAGCGACTTGTCAGCGACATCGCCGCTCATTCGCTCAATAATGTCACCGGCCTGCTCCAGATTCAGCGACATTTCAATGATTTCACCCCAGCGGCGCGAATCCTCTTCCGGCAAATCCTCTTTGGGCATCCGCGCCAGATAGAGTTTGATGGCGGTATAGAGCACATCGACATCATCATCCAGCCGCCGCACCGTGCGCTCCTCGCGGGATTCACCATGCACGACTTTATTAAACGCTTCCAGCATCTGTTCCAGCACGTCACCCATGCGCAGCGCTTCGCGGGCAGCATTCACCAACGCCAGCGCCGGGGTATCCAGCGCGCTGCGATCGAGGTGCTTTGGCTTGAGCTGCAGCGCGTTGTCGACGTCGTCGGCAATGAGTCGACGGCAGAAGCGCGCCATCAGGTCAGCAAACGGCACCATCGCCACGCAGCGGATCAGGTTGTAGAAGACGTGGAAGAAGATCACCAGCTCTTCATCGTTGACCGGCAGCTTATCGAGCCAGGTCGCCACGATATCGACAAAGGGCAGGATCAGGACGCAGCCAATGAACTTGAACAGCAGGCTGCCGAGCGCTACGCGCTTACCGGCGGCATTCGAGCCGCTGGCGTTAATCATCGCCAGCAGACCGCTGCCGAGATTGGCACCAATGACCAGACAGAGCGCGACCTTGAACGAAATCACGCCTGTGGCGGTGAGCGTTGCGGTAATCAGCACCGCGGCCAGACTGGAGTAACTGATAATGGCAAACACGGCGCCCAGTAGCGCATCGAGCATCACGTCGCCCGTCAGACTGGAGAAGAGTACCTGCACACCCGCGGCCTGAGTAATCGGACGCGCCGCTTCGACAATCAGTTGCAAGGCCAGCAGGATCAGGCCCAGGCCAATACTGGCGCGGCCTAATTGACCGGCGCGGGTCTGCTTGCGGCTGAGGAAGAACACCACGCCAAAGAAGATAAACAGCGGTGAGAGCCAGGAGAGATCAAAGGTCAGGATACGGGCCATGATAGCGGTACCGACATCCGCGCCCAGAATCACCACCAGTGCGGGCGTCAGGCTGACCAGATTCTGCGCCACAAAAGAGGTGACCAGCAACGTCGTGGCATTACTGCTCTGCACCAGCGTAGTCACGCCGATACCCGCCAGAAACGCCATCGGTTTTTTTTCGATGCTGCGGCTCAGCACGCGGCGCAGATCGGCACCGTAGACCCGCATGATGCCGGTTCGCACGATATGCGTGCCCCAGACCAGCAGGGCCACTGCAGAAAGTAAATTAAGCAGGGTTAACACGGGGTATCGCTCCTCGTTTGTCAGGCTTCAAACAGCACAGACTGCCAGCCTGACAGCGAGAGCAATCTGTGAAGGGGATTGCCGTGCGATGCGTAATTTTTTCCTGTGTTTTAAGCCACCTGGCGCAAAGTCGACAGCTCTAATTGTAGACCAATCTTCCTGCCAGCGGGATGCAAATCCGCCGCCGATCGGTTAAGCACATCGACCGAAAGTTCCACGTCATGCGCCCGGATACGGTAGCGGATGACGTTGCCCAGCAGGCTGTGGCTGAGGATTTCCGCAGGAATACCCTGGCCCGGCGCGGTTAACAGCATTGATTCCGGGCGAATAGCCACCTGGTTATGGAAAGGCTGGCCGGTCAGCCGCGTCGCCTGCTCGGCACTCAGCAGGTTGTAATTGCCAATAAATCCGGCGGCGAAAAGATCAACTGGCTGGGTATAGAGCGCTTCTGCATCGCCGTTCTGCACGATTTTGCCCCGGTTCATCAGCACGATGCGGTCGGAGAGCGTCAGCGCCTCCTCCTGATCGTGGGTGACGAACAGGGTGGTGAGATTCAGCTCACGCTGGATGCGCCGGATTTGATCGCGCAGATGGCGACGGATACGTGCATCCAGCGCCGACAGCGGCTCATCCAGCAGCAGCAGCCGTGGACGCGTGACCAGTGAACGCGCCAGCGCCACGCGCTGACACTGGCCGCCTGACAGCTGATGCGGATAACGGCGCGCATAGTCACTGAGTTCCACCAGTTCCAGCACCTCCCGCACCCGCTGGCGGATCTGTGCCTCGGGCAGCTTCTGCATCTTCAGGCCAAACGCGACGTTCTTCTCCACCGTCATATTGGGAAACAGCGCATAGCTCTGGAACACCATGCCGATGGCGCGCTTCTGCGGGGCCAGCGGCACGATATCCTTGCCCTCCAGCCTGATTTCACCGCTGTCGACGCCGGTTAATCCCGCCAGACAGCGCAGCAGTGTTGATTTGCCGCAGCCGCTGGGGCCGAGCAGGGTCACAAATTCCCCTTCAGCAGCGCTGAAATCAATCTGCTCAAAAATCGGCGTCGGTCCATAGGACTTGTTCAGCTCTCTGACCTCAAGGTAACTCATATTCAGCCTCGTTCGGGATTCAGGGCATTAGCCAGCCAGGTGACCAGCAGCACCACAAAGAAACAGGAGATCACCAGCGCGCTGGTGAAGTGACCGCTGCCGTTACGCATGTTGAAGAGGTAAACCTGCAGGGTTTCATAACGGTTGCCGACCAGCAGGTTAGCGAAGACAAATTCGCCAATCAGAAAGGAGAACGAGAGCAGCACGGCAATCAACATCCCTTTGCTCAGGTTAGGCAGCACCACCCACAGCGCCGCCTGCCAGGTGCTGGCACCCAGCAGTTGTGCAGCATCAATCAGCTCTTTAAGGTTGATTGCCTGCATATTGTTCGCCAGTGCACGATAGATAAAAGGCAGTGCGATAGTGAAATAGCAGCCGATTAAGATCCACGGCGTGCCGGTCAGCATCAGCGGTGACGAAGAGTAGAGCTGGAGCAATCCCACGGATGACACCACCGGCGGTACGGCAAAAGGCATCAGAATCAGGATGTTCATCACCGAATCGAGTCGGGGAAAATAGTAAGCGATTACAAACATGGCAGGCAGCACCAGCACCAGCGAGAAGAGCAGCGCACCAAAGCAAATCAGCAGCGAATGACCCAGTGCCGTCAGAAAACGTGGATCGCTCCAGAGCTGGATGAACCACTTCAGGCTATAGCCCTGCGGCAGAATGGTATTACTCCAGTCGGACGAGATTGCATAGAGCAGTGTAGCCAGCAACGGCAGCGCCAGCAGGGTAAAAAGTAACCCAACCATGATCCGGTGATAGAGGTGCTCAGCACGTGACATGACGGCTCCTTTCATGGCTGTTTCGCATTGAGATAGCTGCGGCGCACCAGATACTGCTGCACCAGGGTGATGAGCGCCATAATCGTCACCAGCAGCATCGCCAGCGCGCTGCCGGTGTTGGGATCGAGCGAAATATCACCGGAGACCAGCGCGGCGATGCGTACCGGCACCACGTTAAAATTACCGGTGGTCAGAGCATAAATCGTGGCGTAAGCGCCCAGCGCATTCGCCAGCAGGATCACAAAAGTTCCGAGCAGCGCCGGGAACAGAATCGGCAGACCGATATGCCACCCGTAGCGCCAGCGGCTGGCACCCAGTAGCGCTGCGGACTCCTGCCACTCCTTTTTCAGCCCGTCGAACGCCGGATAGAGCAGCAATACGCCCAGCGGGATCTGGAACCAGGTGTAAACCAGCACCATGCCGTTGCGCGAGAAGAGTCTGAAGTTCTCAATCACACCATAATGGCGCAGCAGCAGCGTCAGACAGCCGTTCAGCCCCAGCAGAATCACAAAGGCAAACGCCAGCGGAACACCGGCAAAGTTGCTGGTCATGTTGGTAAAAGAGATAAGGAAGCGCTGGAGTCGTCCGCCGCCGAGCTGATGCAGCGAATAGCCGGTGACCAGCGCAATCAGCAGTCCCCAGACGCTGGACCAGAGCGAGATATCCAGTGAGAAGCGAAATGCCTGCTGGTAGAAAGGCGAGGTGAGAATGTCCTGATAGTTATCCCAGCCCCACTGGCTGTTCATCTCACTCCAGAAGCTGTTGATGGCGATCCACAGCAGCGGTGCCAGCTGAAAGGCGACCCAGAACAGGGCAAACGGCAGCAGCAGCAGCAGGGCAAAGCCTTTTCTCCTCATCTCTGTGGCTCCGCCAGCAGTCCGCGGCAGACCGGTTTGTCATGCGGCACCTCAAGCAGTTCGCACAGGGTGCCGCACAGATCGGTCTGCTGCGGTGCCAGATCAGGCTGCAGCGAGAAGGCCCGGCCAAAGACAAACAGCGGCACCGTGGTCTCCTCAGGCAGAATGCCGCCATGGGAGCGATCGTCATTCATACCGTGATCGGCGGTCACCATCACCTGATAGCCCTCGGCCAGCCACAGCGGCATCCACTGCGACAGCAGGCCGTCGGCGATGCGTGCCCGGTTGCGGTACTGCGGTGAGGAGAGCCCCGATTTATGACCGGCGTCGTCGATGTTCATCGGGTGGATCAGCAGGAAGTCGGGATCGTGACGCAGCCGCAGGCTCTCTGCGTCTTCAAACAGATGCGAATCGGGATAGCTGTCGTCAGAGTAAAAATGACCATACTGAATCGGCAGTTCCGGTGCGTCCGTATGCCGATCGCGCGCCGGAACAAACGGGGTTCGGTTATAAAGTTCACTCACCCAGTGGTAGGCCGCCGCCGCGGTGGTCAGGCCCGCGGCACGGGCAAAGTGAAAGATGCTGCGCTCGCGACTTAACCGGCTGACGCCATTGTGAATAATGCCGCTTCTGACCGGCGGGACGCCGGTCAGGATGCACTCATAAAGCGGCCGCGACAGCGACGGCAGTTCACAGGTCAGACGATAATAAAAACCGTTGCCCTGCGAACATTCGGCATGCAGATAACCCATTGCATGTTGTGCGACCTGATTGCTCAGCCCATCCAGCACCACCAGGATAGTCTTCATTTCCTCTCCCCGCCGCAGGTTACTGCTGCATGTTGATGATGACGTTTTCCTGCCACAGGCGCGGCAGCATTTTTGACGATTTATCCCAGGCGGCCTGATCTTTAACCGGACGGGCATTTTTATACTCTGACTGCGGCAGCAGGCGAGCCTGAACATCGGCAGGCAGCGTCAGATGCTCGGCACGAATCGGACGGGCATAGCCCTTCGCCAGGTTAATCTGACCCTGGTCTGAGAAGATATATTCGCGCGTCAGTTTTGCCGCGGCAGGATGTTTCGCATATTTGTTGATGAGGGTGGTGTAACCGGAAGTCACAGAACCGTCAGAGGGGATCACCACTTCGTAGCGGCTTTTATCAATCTGGTCACGGTAGTTAAGGGCGTTAAAGTCCCACACCACTGACATCTGCACTTCGCCTTTTTCGATGTTGGCGATCACCGGATCGGTCACGCCAAGACGCCCCTGTTTTGCCAGGTCAGCAAAGAATGCCAGCGCCGGTTTCAGGTTCTTCTCGTCGCCGCCTAATGCGTAGTTTGCCGCCAGCACACCGTTGGCTGCCTGAGCTGCCACGCCGACATCACCGATAGTAACCACATACTTACCTTTTTTCAGATCGGCCCAGCTGTGGGGGATATCCTTAACCTGCTGCTTGTCGATCAGGAAAGCGATGGTGCCGGTATAGGCCAGCGCCCAGTGACCCTCTTTATCTTTGGCCCAGGCCGGGATCTGATCCCAGTGGGTCGGTTTATACGGCTGCGTCAGCCCTTTCGCCACGGCGATGGGGCCAAAGGCCGCGCCGACGTCGCCGATGTCAGCGCTGGCGTTATCTTTCTCCGCATCAAATTTCGCCAGCTCCTGCGCCGATGACATATCGGTGTCGCTGTGCTTAAGGCCATATTTGCTGTTGAGATCGCTCCAGGTCTCCTTCCAGTTGGCCCAGCTGTCCGGCATCCCGACGCTGTTGACCTGGCCTTCACTGCGCGCCGCTTTTTCCAGCGCGGCGAGGTCGTTATCGGCGGCCTGCGCGACGGGCAGGGTGAGCACTACAGCACTGGCTACTACAGAGGCGATAAACGCTTTCATCTCAGTTGCTCCGGGTGTAAGTTGAGGGGCCTGACTGGTCTAGTCCAGCAAGAACCGAGCCAATGTAGCCCCTCTATATGAACGATTTATGACAAGGCGGCGCGGTGCGGGGAAGGGACGACAAAAGACGCGGCCCGTTCGCCCACCTCAGGCGCGTTTACCTGAACAGTAAGAGTGCGAAGTCGCACCAAAATGAGGCTACTGTTGTGGAGTCGATAGCACTCAAAACGGCGGATGCGATTGCCAGCGCGCTGCTGACGCGCATCCAGGCGGGGGAGTTCAGCGGCGGACGACTGCCGGCAGAACGTGCCTTAAGCGAGGCGTTCAGCACCACCCGGATTACCCTGCGGGAAGCGCTGGGCAAGCTGGAAGCCCAGGGGATGATCTACCGGGAACTGCGTCGCGGCTGGTTTATCGCGCCACCACGTCTGATTTACAATCCGCTGCATCACAGCCACTTTCATGCCATGGCGAGGGAGCAGGGACGGCAGGCGACCACGGAGGTGATCGCTGCTGAGCAGGTTGCGGCGCACGACAGCGTAGCGACTGCGCTGCGTCTGGCTCCAGGTTCGTCGGTTTACTGTATTCGCCGCCTGCGCCGCATTGATGGGCGCGCGGTGCTCTATGTAGAACACTACCTCAATCCGCGTTTTTTCCCTGGCCTGCTTGATGAAGATCTGACCCGCTCCCTGACCGATCTCTATGACCAGCGCTACGGTATTCGCTACGGCGGCGCGCGCTTCACAATTCTGCCCGGCCCGTTACCGGAGGTGGCTGCACCCACGCTCAATGTGGCACCGGGCAGTCCCGGTCTGCTGATCACCCGTATCAACCGCAATCAGCTAAAAGAGGTGATTGATTGCGACTGTGAATACTGGCGGTACGACGCGCTCTGTGTGGATGTTGAGGCTTAGGGTTATTGTGATTTGCATCACACTCACGCATGATATCGCGCGCTGATAACCCCTTTTTAAAGGCGCAACATGAGTGACAAAAATCCTTTTGCCCGCCACCTTGCAACGGTACTGCAATGGGTGCTGAATCTGGGTCTGCTGAGTCTGGCGATCATCCTGATCGTCTTTTTAGGCAAAGAGACTATTCATCTGGCAAACGTCCTGTTTAATACCGGCGAGCAGGCTTCTTCTTACCTGCTGATTGAGGGAATTGTTATCTATTTCCTCTACTTCGAATTTATTGCCCTGATTGTTAAGTACTTTCAGTCGGGCTATCACTTTCCCCTGCGCTACTTCGTCTATATCGGTATCACGGCCATTATCCGCCTGATTATCGTCGACCATAAAAATCCCTTCGATACCCTCTGCTACTCAGCGGCGATCCTGATTCTGGTGGTCACACTGTGGCTGGCCAACAGTAACCGGCTGAAACGCGAATAATCCACCTGCCGTCTGACACGACGGCAGGTGTTCGCATCGCCGCTCTGCGCTAAACTAGCGACCTGAAAATTATCGGGAGTGGTGCCATGCCGCAAGACGCACTCAGCTTATTACGTTCGCTCAACTGGCTTTCTCCGTCGCAGGCTACCCTTACGCCACCCTTGCTCGACTGGCTGATGGAGGAGGATTCGATGACGCGCCGTTTTGAACAGCACTGTCAGCGGGTCACGGTTCAGCCGCTACGTGAAGGCTTTATCGACGCCAGCGAGTTGGGTGAGGAAAGGGCGTTGTTACCAGACGATGAACGCTTCTGGCTGCGCGAAGTGCTGCTATCCGGCGACGATCAGCCCTGGCTGGCTGGCCGCACGCTTGTGCCGGAAAGTACCCTTAACGGGCCAGAGGCGATGCTGCAACAACTCGGTACTCGTCCTCTTGGGCGCTATCTTTTTTCGTCGTCGACGCTGACCCGCGATTTTATTGAGCCGGGGCAGGTGGAGGGATTATGGGGACGGCGTTCCCGCCTGCGTCTCTCTGGCAAACCGCTACTGCTGACTGAACTGTTTTTACCGGCATCGCCGCTCTATCGCGATCTGGTCTGAGGATTTTGTGGTGCAAACGAGCTTAAGTATGAATAAATGGCGGGCCTACGCTCGCCTGATGCGTATCGACAAACCGATTGGGACGCTGCTGCTGATGTGGCCCACGCTCTGGGCATTATGGCTGGCTGACATGGCGATGCCGCCGCTGCCGGTGCTGGTGGTATTCGTTGCCGGGGTATTTGTCATGCGCGCGGCCGGTTGTGTGATCAATGACTACGCCGACCGCAAAGTTGATGGTCATGTGGAGCGTACGAAGCACCGGCCACTGGCCAGCGGCGCGGTGAGTGCCAAAGAGGCGAAGCTGCTGTTCGTGATCCTGGCGCTGGTGGCTTTTGCGCTGGTGCTGACCATGAACCTGATGACGATTATGCTCTCGGTTGTGGGGCTGGCGCTGGCCTGGGTTTATCCGTTTATGAAGCGCTACACTCACCTGCCGCAGGTCGTACTGGGGGCCGCGTTTGGCTGGGCGATTCCGATGGCATGGTCCGCAGTTAGTGAGTCCTTACCTCTGGTCTGCTGGCTGGTGTTTATTGCCAACATCTGCTGGACGGTTGCTTATGATACGCAGTATGCGATGGTTGATCGGGACGATGACCTCAAGATTGGCGTAAAGTCGACGGCGATTTTATTTGGTCGTTTCGACAAGCTGATCATCGGGTTGCTGCAACTGGCAACCCTGCTGCTGATGGCGCTGGTGGGCATGATGCTGCATCTGAACGGTGCCTTCTACTGGACGTTGCTGCTGGCGGCTGCGCTGTTTGTTTATCAGCAGAAGCTGATCGCCGGACGCGAGCGCCAGCCCTGTTTCCAGGCTTTTCTGAATAACAATTATGTCGGGATGGTGCTGTTCCTCGGCGTACTGATGAATACGCCGCCGTTCACTCAGCTGTTCTGACTGGAAAGGCAGCCTGTCATAGCGGGAAGACCGCGCCTGCACAGGGGACAGGGCCAGATCGGAAAGACGCAAAAGCTGTCATCCATGACGGCTCGGCCCGCGCCATCCCTGGCGCGGGACGCTTTCCTCTTCTGTCCCTGTCCCCTGCGCGTCAGGTTCTTCGTTGCTGTAAGAAGCCTGCCAGACAGCCCTGTGCGACATAAAAAAGGCGACCCTAAGGTCGCCTTTTTTGCTTTACGCGGGTATCAGTCGTGCGCGACAGCCGTTTCAATGGTCATCCGGACATCGCTGGTCACCAGGTCAGCCAGGATATGCCAGGTGGCCTGGGTCTGGGCCACATCCGCATCTCCGCTGTCGCTGATGTAGCCTTCATCACGCAGCGTCAGTACCAGTGAGGTAAAGACCGCTTTGTCGAAGAACTCCGGCGCATTGATCCCGTGCAGTACCGACAGACGCTGAGCCAGCGTCCGGCTCTCTTTCTCCAGCGTGCCGCGGTTAATCGTCGGCTTGGCGCTGAGAATCGAGAAGGTAATGGCATAACGCTGTAGCGTTTCACGCACACCGGCAGCCAGCAGTTGCAGCGTGCGGTAGCGCGCTGCGGTAAAGCGCAACTCACCGGCTTCGACGGTAATCAGGCCCTGACGCGCCAGCTCCTGACTGATGTCAGTCAGCAGTTGTGGCAGCTCATCGGTCTGCCAGCGCAGGAACAGTTCGCTCTTCAGCATCGGATAGATCAGGCTCACCTGACGCAGCAGTTCCGCTTCGCTCAGCGTCTGATGCTGCTGAACAATGGCGGCAATCAGCGACGGCATTACCAGCATGTGATGAATGTTGTTGCGGTAATAGGTCATCAGCACCGCCTGCTCACGCGGCAGAATGATGATGTCGCCAATACTGTCCTTTTCACTCTCAAACTTATTCATACCCATGGCGTGATCCAGCAGCGCTTCTGCTGAGAGATCGGGTACGGTTGCGTTAGGTGAATAAGGCACATTGCGCAGCAGCTGGGTGTAGCACTCCAGTTGTTCTATCAGCTGTTCGCGGGTAAGTGAGCGCTGACGTGAGGCAAGCAGGGCCGTGACACAGAGGTTCATGGCGTTAGCCGCGCCCGCTTCATTGATACGTACCATCAGGCTGGCCGCGATATCATTTACCGTCGGTGTTAACCAGCTCGGACGCTGCGGCTCAATCGGATCGATCGCGTCGCGCCATTCCGGTACCCGCTTGTTAAGATAGTTGACCAGCGGCAGCGGTTCGCCAAAGTTAACGTAACCCTGACCGAGGTTACGCAGCTTGCGCAAGCCACGCACCATCTGCATGAAGCCCTCTTTCTCTTTCGCCGCGCCGCGCAGTTCTTTGGCGTACGTACCCACTTCCATCACGTGCTCGTAGCCGATGTAGATCGGCACCAGCGTGATCGGGCGATTACCGCCGCGCAGCATCGCCTGCAATGTCATGGCTAAGGTGCCGGTTTTCGGATCCAGCAGGCGACCGGTACGAGAACGACCACCCTCGACAAAGTACTCAACCGAATAGCCGCGGGTAAACAGCTCACCAAGATATTCGCGGAACACCGTGGCGTACAGCTTGTTGCCTTTAAAGGTGCGACGGATAAAGAAGGCACCCAGACGACGGAAGATCGGACCGGCTGGCCAGAAGTTAAGGTTGATACCGGCAGCAATGTGTGGCGGTACCAGCCCCTGATGATAGAGCACGTAGGAGAGCAGCAGATAATCCATGTGGCTGCGGTGGCAGGGCACGTAGACAATCTCATGTCCATCCTGCGCCAGCTGGCGCACTTTTTCGCCGCCATTGACGTTGATGCCCTGATAGAGACGGCTCCAGAGCCAGCCCATCACGCGGTCGGTAACGCGAATCGCTTCATAGGAGAAGTTCGCCGCAATCTCTTCCATCATCTCGACGGCATTCTGCTGCGCTTTCTCATGGGAGATTTTTTTGCTGCGCGCCTCATCTTCTACTGCTTTTTCAATCGCTTTGGATTGCAGCAGACGATTAAACAGATCCTGACGGGCCGGTAAACGCGGGCCAATCGCAGCCAGCCGCTGACGGGCAAAATGGATACGCGCGACGCGGGCCAGCTTCTGCGCGATCGACTTATCTGTCCCATGTTCCGTGGCCATACGCCGCAGAGAGACGGTCGGCGAGAAGCGGACAAAGCTGTCGCGCCCATGCCAGATGACCGCAAAGAACTTCTGCACGCCGTTCAGCACCCGCAGGTGTGGTGTGGCTTCGCCCTGAACTTCACGTCCCGGTGCACGACCAAACATCACGGTGACGGGAAGCATCTGAATATCCAGCGTGGGATTATTGCGATGCAGGTCCAGGTAATCGTGGAAAATTTTCACCGATTCCACGCTGGGTACAAAATAGGGGAAGACGCGCGGGCCATCGTGGATAAAGACGTGGCGAGGCAGCAGGGAACCATCAATCTCCAGTGGAGAGAGCGGATCGGGCAGATGATGCCGCAGACACTGCGCGCGCAAAGTCAGTAAGTCAGCCTTCGAATCGTAAGGCAAAACATACATAATAGGTCGGGTCGGATCCAGACCATGTTCAGACACGGGATCGGCCGGAATGGCCTTACTCTTTACCAGAAACGAGAGTGGTAAATTAAGCAATTTATAATAAAGTTTACGCCAACCTGACATAGACAACATGAAGCCTCTTGTTAGCAAAGCGCCGCAAGCATACCAGAAAGTGCAGCGAAGATCTGTGGTGGTGCCAAATGCACGCAGCCCAGACATTGACGTCAATCCGATAAAAGGGTTCCCACACATGGCAAATAATGCCACCGGACTTATCAGAATAGTAAAAGCCGCAGGTTACTCCTGGCAGGGGCTGCGTGCCGCGTGGCAACATGAAGCGGCGTTTCGTCAGGAAGCCCTGGCTGCGCTGGCGGCGATCATTATCGCCTGCTGGCTGGATGTCGATGTGATCTCGCGCATCCTGATGATTGGGTCGGTGGTGCTGGTGGTCATCGTCGAAATCCTCAATAGCGCCATTGAAGCGGTGGTCGATCGCATCGGTCAGGAGCATCATCCGCTGGCAGGCCGGGCCAAAGATATGGGCTCTGCGGCGGTACTGATCAGCATCTTACTGGCACTGTTTGTCTGGATCGCGCTGCTCTGGACACATTTGCGATAAGCGTTCCATATCGCGCCAGAAGCCGCGTTTTGCCTGACAATCGGTTTCCATTTCGCCAATACCTGTATATACTCACAGCGACTGTATAAACAACCAGGGGGCGGGATGAAAGCATTAACCAGCAGGCAGCAGCAGGTCTATGACCTGATTCGCGACCATATTTCTTCAACAGGCATGCCGCCTACGCGCGCAGAGATTGCTGCACAACTGGGCTTCCGCTCACCGAATGCGGCAGAAGAGCACCTGAAAGCGCTGGCGCGTAAAGGCGTCATCGAGATCGTTTCCGGTGCATCGCGCGGCATTCGTCTGCTAATGGAAGAAGAAGCCTCAGAAGGCATACCGTTGATTGGCCGGGTTGCTGCCGGTGAGCCGATCATGGCGCAGGAACATATCGAAACCCACTATAAAGTGGATCCGGGCCTGTTTAAGCCGTCTGCTGACTTCCTGCTGCGCGTCAGCGGAATGTCGATGAAAGATATCGGGATTATGGATGGCGACCTGCTCGCGGTACATAAAACCCAGGATGTGCGCAACGGCCAGGTTGTCGTTGCCCGCATTGATGATGAAGTCACCGTTAAGCGCTGGAAAAAGCAGGGTGCTATCGTGCATCTGCTGCCTGAAAACAGCGACTTCGACCCGATTGTTGTCGATACCCGTGCACAGTCCCTGACCATCGAAGGTCTGGCGGTTGGCGTGGTACGCAACGGCGAGTGGCTCTGATTTGAGGCCGGCGTGCATTCGCCTTTACTGATGCTATTCTGTCTGCCCTAATTTTGTCGCTGCCTGTTTTGCGCAGCGACACCGAGCACGGAACGGCGAATGCGCTTTATTACGGCAACCGATAAAAACCTCTGGCGGCTTGCGCTGCCGATGATCCTTTCAAATATCACTGTTCCCTTACTGGGGGTGGTCGATACTGCAGTCATTGGTCATCTCGACAGCCCCGTCTATCTTGGCGGGGTTGCGGTCGGGACCACGGTGACCAGCTTCCTCTTTATGCTGCTGCTTTTCCTTCGAATGAGTACAACTGGCCTGACGGCACAGGCGTTTGGTGCGGGCGATAAAACCGCGCTGGCACGCGCGCTGACTCAGCCGCTGATTATTGCGCTGCTGGCAGGTGTACTGTTCATCGCTTTACGTTATCCGATTATTCAGCTGGCGACCCATCTGGTTGGCGGTAATCCCGCGGTACTGGAACAGGCGGCGCTGTTTATTCAGATTCGCTGGCTCAGTGCGCCTGCTACGCTGGCAAATCTGGTCATTCTGGGCTGGCTGCTGGGCGTGCAATATGCGCGCGCGCCGGTGATCCTGCTGGTGGTGGGCAATCTGGTTAATATTGTGCTCGATCTCTGGCTGGTGATGGGGCTGCACTGGGGTGTCGCGGGTGCGGCAACCGCCACGGCGCTGGCGGAGTATATTACACTGGGTGTCGGCAGCATCATGGTCTGGCGGGTCCTGAAGCTGCGCGGTATTCCCCTGAGCCTGCTGAAGCAGAGCTGGCGCGGAGACAGCGGCCGGCTGCTGCGGCTGAACCGGGATATCATGCTGCGCTCATTGATGCTGCAACTCTGTTTTGCCTCGCTGACCGTGCTGGGCGCGCGGCTGGGCCCGGATGTGGTGGCGGTCAACGCGGTATTGCTGATGTTCATTACGTTCACGGCCTATGCGCTGGATGGCTTTGCCTACGCGGTTGAAGCGTTTGCTGGCGAGGCGCATGGTGCAAAAGATGGCGGCAAACTGCTGCGCGTCTGGCACTCTGCCTGTCGACAGGCAGTTGTGGTGGCGCTGTTCTTCTCGCTGATCTATGCCATTGCTGGCCCGCAGATTGTTACCCTGTTGACCTCTCTTCCTTCGCTGCAACAGAGTGCTGACCGCTATCTGGTCTGGCAGATCGTTATGCCGCTGATCGGCGTCTGGTGTTATCTGCTGGATGGGATGTTTATCGGCGCAACGCGTGGACGTGAGATGCGTAACAGCATGGTGATGGCAGCAGCAGGCTACTTTCTGACGCTGCTGAGCGTACCGGCGCTGGGCAATCACGGACTGTGGCTGGCGGTAACGGTTTTCCTGGCGCTGCGCGGTCTGTCACTGTGGCTCATCTGGCGCAGGCACTGGCGTCAGAACAGCTGGTTTGATGCCTGATGCTGTAGAGGTGGATACAGACTATTCTGTATTATTCCAGGGTTTTGAAAATTGCTACTATAATTAACTTTATCCGGCGCAGTTAACCAGCGCTTTGTATTGTTATTTTGTAAAGTAGCAAGATAATCATTAAACCCTGAGGATTGGAGGTCTGCCAAGAATAAAGACGAAGCGAGCGGCAACTGGAAGCAGTTCAAAGGTAAAATGAAAGAGAAATGGGGCAAGCTGACCGACGATGACATGCAGGTTATCGAAGGTAAACGCGATCAGCTGGTCGGTAAAATCCAGGAACGTTATGGCTATGCGAAAGATGAAGCAGAGCGTGAAGTGACGAACTGGGAAGGCGAGAACAAAGACCATCGCTGGTAATGCAGCGGTGAGCAGTTAATACGTTCCGGTGCGGCTGCACCGGAATCACGCAATGATATGCCGGTTATCCGCGTTTTCCCCGCTTTTTACCCTCATCCTGATGATCGTGATCGCAGCTTTCATGGCGCGTACAGGCTTCAACCGCAGCACAATTTTCACATAAGCCATGGGCTTCAATGACGCTATGGCGTAAAGCGAACTGCGCTTCACCTGCCAGCGTTGCGATAATCTTCTCCACACCCTGCGCCTGTTTCTCCGTTACCGCAGCACAGCGGTCGCAGACCAGCATCACCGACGTATGGGCTGGTGCGTCAAAGTGGTGACACATGACGTAGCTGTTGTTGGACTCCACCCGATGAATGAAACCCTGCTCGAGCAGGAAATCCAGCGCACGATAGACCGTGGGCGGCTTAGCCTGCGGTTCGCTGATGCGGAGCTGATCCAGCAGATCGTAAGCGCTGATTGAACCAGGCTGTTCGGCCATCAGGCGCAATACCTCAGCACGCTGCGAAGTCAGACGTACACCGCGCTGCAGGCACATTTTTTCAGCCTGAATCAAAATTTGCTGCGACGTCATGTTTGTCATGAAAAATTCTCCGCTGGATAAGTGATGTTATTTTATCACACATAGTTTTGCGGCGCTGATGTTCGTTTTTGCCTGATAAAACAGCATTATTTGCCTGATAAAGCAGCATTTTAAGAATTTCGGCCGCTATCTATCTCAAATATGACGAGAAATCAGATCCATTCTCAATCGACCTGAAGCGGAATTTGTTGGCATTTTGCTTTGCATCTCACTGTGTTAAGAAGTAATGTTCAGAAAGACTTAAGAAAAGTCTGGCATTATTTGAAATACCGCGACGCAGTTTGAACAATTACAACGGTTTTTTGATTGGAAACGTCCAATCCTTTGAATTAAGACACTGTTTCCTTTGAATTCACAGCAATAACGCGTTAGCCAGAGTTCACAATAGGGCTAACAAACTATTCAGTCGTTGAATGTTTCAATGACAATTTCTCAGGTGATGGCAGGCAAATGGTGAAAAAATCCGCTCAACGTTCAGCGCTGAAATATTCCGCTGCAGCGACCGCGCTTTTCCTTTCTTCTTCCGCCATGGCGGCAGGGACCTGGTATGATGCACGTAATGACGCCATGGGCGGTACCGGCGTAGCATCTTCTGTTTATGGCTCAGCAGTGCTGGTGAACCCGGCATTAATGACGCGTGCTAAGTCTGACGATAACGTCAGCATTATTCTTCCCTCGGCAGGTATTCAGGTTACTGACAAAGATAAGCTGATCGATAAAGTCGATGATATTACGGACACCGTAGATCGCTATCGTGACGTAATTGGTAACCTGACTTTTGCAGATTATCTGCGTGGCTATCCTGAACTGCGCGCTGCCTCCGGCGATGTTGCTGACAAGCTAAGCGATCTGCGCGGTAACAAGGCGGACGGCAGTGCAGGCGTGGCCGTGGCCGTTACGATCCCCAATGAGACTCTGCCTTTTGCATTTGTTACCAAAGCCTACGGTACGGCGCACGTCCGTGCCAACGTGGTCCAGGGTGATATCGACTACCTGCGCGGTGTCGCTAATGGAACGGTGCTGCCAAGTCCAGGCGATCAAAATAACCTTCGTTCCAGTGCGAATGGCTTAGCGGCATTGACCATTGATTATGGTGTGGCGGTGGCGCATGAGTTCACCATCGCTGGTCAGCCGGTCTCGGTGGGCGTGACGCCGAAAGTGCAGAAAACCTCGCTCTATAACTACACTGCCAGCATCTATAACTACGACAAGAACGACATCAACAATAGCCAGTATCGCAGCACCGACACCGGCTTTAACGTTGATGCCGGTCTGGCGACCACCTTTGCTGAAAACTGGACGCTGGGGGTGACCGGACAGAACCTGGTTTCGCGCGATCTGCAGACCAAAGAGGTCAACGGGTTCCGCGATACCTATCAGATTCGCCCGCTGGTCACCACCGGCCTGTCCTGGGATAAAGGTCCATTTACCGTGACCGGCGATGTGGATCTGACGGAAACCAAACGCTTCAAAACGCAGGATAACAGCCAGTATGCGGCAGTAGGCGCGGAATACCGCGTGCTTGACTGGCTGCAGCTGCGTGCCGGTTATCGTGCGGACATGCGGTCTAATGACGAAAATGTTGCCACCGCAGGTTTTGGTCTGTCACCGTTTAACAAAGCTGTCCATCTGGATCTGGCCGGCTCTGTAGGCGCTAACAACACCTGGGGCGCGATGATGCAGCTGGGCTTTAACTTCTAAATACGTTATTCAGGCTGTTCGGGGGCGGGCGATGCACTATCGCCCGCCCTTGTGTTATCCTTGCACAGAATTCCATCACCCTTAATTACCGGATTGTCTGCGCTTCATGTCTAATTTCTCTTCGCAACGTTTCTCTGTCGCCCCTATGCTCGACTGGACCGATCGCCACTGTCGCTATTTTCATCGTCAGCTCACCGGTGACACGCTGCTCTACACCGAAATGGTGACCACGGGCGCGATCATTCATGGCAAAGGGGATTACCTGGCTTATAGCGAGGCTGAGCATCCGGTCGCGTTGCAGCTTGGTGGTAGCGATCCGGCGGCGCTGGCGCAGTGTGCGAAGCTGGCAGAGCAGCGCGGCTACGATGAAGTAAATCTGAACGTCGGCTGTCCTTCGGATCGGGTTCAGAATGGCCGTTTCGGTGCCTGCCTGATGGCCGAGGCGAATCTGGTCGCGGATGCGATTAAAGCGATGCGTGACGTGGTGTCGATTCCGGTCACGGTGAAAACCCGCATCGGGATTGATGAGCTGGACAGCTATGAATTTCTGACCGACTTTATCGGCACGGTGGCAGGTCGCGGTGAGTGCGAGACATTTATTATCCATGCGCGAAAAGCCTGGCTCTCCGGCCTTAGCCCCAAGGAGAACCGCGAAATTCCACCGCTGGATTATCCCCGCGTCTGGCAGCTGAAACGCGATTTTCCGCATCTCACGATCGCGCTTAATGGTGGCGTAAAAACGCTGGAAGAGGCACAGACCCACCTGCAGCACCTGGACGGTGTGATGATGGGACGCGAAGCCTATCAAAATCCGGGCATTCTGGCGCAGGTCGATCAGACGCTGTTTGGTCGTCAGCACCCCGCGGCTAACCCGGTGGAGGTGGTACGCGCCATGTATCCCTATATTGAAGCGGAGCTGGCGAAGGGCACGTATCTGGGACACGTCACTCGCCATATGCTGGGACTGTTCCAGGGGATCCCGGGTGCACGCCAGTGGCGACGTCACCTGAGTGAAAACGCCCATAAACCGGGTGCCGATGTTCGCGTACTGGAAGCGGCGCTGGCGCTGGTGGCGGATAAGATCCCACAGGAAGTCTGATTTCTGACCTGAACAAGAAAGCCAGCTTTTGAAGCTGGTTTTTTTACGCCAGAATATGGTTTTTCTCACCAGGTCGCTACGCCTTTTTTAAGCCTTATCAGTATAAAATCAATACGTTATCGATTGGCACGCTTTTTGTAATAGCTATAACAACTGATTTCAATAGGAGCGCTGACGTGGAAATTTTATTCGTATTGGGGTTTTTCCTGATGCTGTTGCTGACCGGCGTTTCACTGCTGGGCGTGCTGGCGGCACTGGTGGTCGCAACCCTCGTGATGTTTGTCGGTGGACTGTTTGCACTTGTTATCAAAGTGTTGCCGTGGCTGGTGCTGGCGGTTATCGCTGTATGGCTGCATCGTGCCTTTTTTGGCGATAGCGATGCGCGAGCGCGTCGTAAGCTGAGACGTAAGATCAGCAGGTTAGACCGTAAAGGCTGGCGTTAAATGCGGTGACGATCACAGTGTGAGAGATTGTTCGGCGCTGATCTGCAATTAAACATATTTTTTACTTATGTTTTCTGGCAGGATGCCTGTCGTCAAATCGATGTGCCATCGACTCGACATGAATTCATCGCCGCTGTCCCTACACCAGCGCGAACAAAAAATAAAAAAAAGAAGAGGGCTTCCCGGGGGAAGCCCTTTTTGTTGCTGACGGGGCGCTGACGGTTACGGGATTAACAGGCAGGATCCCTGCGTGGCGCGGCTCTCCAGCATCTGGTGCGCTCTACTGGCCTCTTTCAGCGCAAACTTCTGCTGCTCCGGCACATCAACCTTGATCGCGCCGCTCGCCAGCAGGGAGAACAGCTCGGCACTGGCGGTTTCCAGCTCCTGGCGATTGGTGATATAGCCAAACAGGGAAGGTCGGGTTACAAACAACGAGCCTTTCTTATTCAGAATGCCCAGATCGATGCCGGTCACCGGACCGGAAGCATTACCAAAACTGACCATCAGGCCATGACGACGCAGCGAATCCAGCGATGCTTCCCAGGTGTCTTTACCCACGGAGTCATACACCACGCCCACTTTTTTCCCTTCCGTCAGTTCGCTGACGCGCTGTGCAATGTTCTCTTCGCGATAATTAATGGTGGCCCATGCTCCAGCATTTTTTGCCATCGTGGCTTTTTCCGCTGAACCCACGGTGCCGATCAAATGCGCACCCAGCGCTTTTGCCCACTGACAGGCAATTAATCCGACGCCGCCCGCCGCAGCATGAAACAGGAAGGTCTCACCAGCGCTGATTTTATAGGTCTGACGCAGCAGATATTGTGTGGTCAGCCCTTTCAGATAGCTTGCTGCACCCTGCTCAAAGCTGATCGCCTCCGGAAGATGCATCAGACGGTCTTCCGCTACGTTGTGCACCTCACTATAAGCCCCCATCGACGCCAGACAGTAGACTACGCGATCGCCGGGTTTAAACAGCGTCACACCACGGCCAACCCGCGACACCACACCCGCCGCTTCCGTCCCCAGGCCAGAGGGAAAAGCGGCAACCGGATAGAGCCCGCTGCGAACATAGGTATCGATGTAATTAATCCCGATAGCGCGATGCTCGACCTGCACTTCATGTTCAGCCGGGTCAGCAGGTTCAAAATCTGTCCACGCTAAGACGTCCGGGCCGCCATGCGCGCTGAACTGAATATGCTTTGCCATTCTGACTCCTGTGATTGTTTCATCATGAGGGTGAGGCGCGCACCCTAACTAAGGTATACTTGCGCGTCCCCACAGAAGATCGGTAATGCATTCACTATGGCAGGAAATAAACCCACCAACAAATCGAACGAAACGCAGGATCGCCAGCTCGCAGGCGTGAAAATGCCCCCGCATTCTCTGGAAGCGGAGCAGTCGGTGCTCGGTGGGTTAATGCTGGATAACGAGCGCTGGGATAACGTCTCTGAGCGCGTCGTCGCGAATGATTTTTTCAACCGCTCGCATCGACTGATTTTTTCCGAGATGCAGCGGCTGCTGGAAAACAGCAAGCCTATTGACCTGATTACGCTCTCCGAATCGCTGGAAACCCGGGGCGAACTGGAGATGGCAGGCGGCTTCGCCTATCTGGCTGAGCTGGCAAAAAACACCCCGAGTGCAGCAAACATCGGTGCTTATGCTGACATCGTGCGTGAACGTGCGGTGGTGCGTGAGATGATCTCTGTCGCCAACCAGATTGCCGATGCCGGTTATGATCCGCAGGGACGTAACAGCGAAGAGCTGCTCGACTTTGCGGAGTCGAACGTCTTTAAAATCGCTGAAGCGCGCGCGGATAAAGATGCTGGCCCGAAAAACATTGAGCAGATTCTGGAATCGACCGTTTCCCGTATCGAATCGCTCTATCAGACCCCGCACGATGGTGTCACCGGGGTCGATACCGGCTATCAGGATCTGAATAAAAAGACCGCGGGCCTGCAGGGTTCTGACCTGATTATTGTTGCCGCACGTCCGTCGATGGGTAAAACCACCTTTGCGATGAACCTGTGCGAAAACGCCGCCATGCTGCAGGAGAAGCCGGTGCTGATCTTCAGTCTGGAGATGCCCAGCGAGCAGATCATGATGCGTATGCTGGCGTCACTTTCCCGCGTCGATCAGACCCGCATCCGAACCGGACAGCTGGATGATGAAGACTGGGCGCGTATCTCCGGCACCATGGGCATCCTGCTGGAGAAGAAGAACATGTACATTGATGACTCTTCCGGCCTGACCCCCACTGAAGTGCGTTCGCGTGCCCGACGTATCTACCGTGAAAACGGTGGCTTAAGTTTGATTATGATCGACTACCTGCAGCTGATGCGCGTGCCGTCATTGTCTGACAACCGTACGCTGGAGATTGCTGAGATCTCCCGCTCGCTGAAAGCGCTGGCTAAAGAGCTGAATGTACCGGTGGTGGCGCTGTCGCAGCTTAACCGCTCACTGGAACAGCGTGCTGACAAGCGTCCGGTCAACTCGGATCTGCGCGAATCAGGCTCGATCGAGCAGGATGCGGATTTGATCATGTTTATCTATCGCGATGAGGTTTACCACGAGAACAGCGATCTGAAAGGGATCGCCGAGATCATCCTGGGTAAACAGCGTAACGGCCCCATCGGTACGGTACGCCTGACCTTTAACGGTCAGTGGTCGCGCTTTGATAACTACGCTGGCCCGCAATACGACGACGAATAATCTCTGCTTTGTGCTGTCATGCACGATCTGTGCATGACAGCCCCCATCATCAGAAAATAGTGTTGGACAACCTCTCGGGTTATCGGGTTATCTGTAACAAAGCGACGCCCATTACGCTGTGGAAACGGAATGACTCACGTAGACGATTACGACCTTAAAATCCTGACTTTATTACAATCTAACGGCCGGCTGACCAATCAGGAACTCAGCGATCTGGTCGGCCTTTCTGCCTCTCAATGTTCCCGCCGCCGTATCAATCTGGAACAGGCTAACCTCATCCTGGGTTATCACGCCCGGCTGTCACCCGATGCCATCGGGCTTGGCATGGTGGGATTGATTGAGGTACGCCTGATTAACCACACCGCGGAATATGTTGAGAGCTTTCACCGGATGGTGGAGCAGGAGCAGGCGATCGTCGATGCCTATAAAACTACGGGTGATGCAGACTATCTCCTCAAAGTGGCGGTGGCCGATCTCAACTCCCTCAGTGCGTTAATCAGCCAGTTAGTTGCCGGACACCAGAGCGTTTCTCATGTGAAAACCTCAGTGGTACTGGGACGAATGAAAGAGAACGGGCTGATGATGATTCCCGGAGAGAAGACGCGCTAAAAGGATGCGCGCTGTGCGATTTTGGTGCACACTGGCGGCAGTTAATGCGAATAACGCGCATCGTAATAGAGCTTAACGCATAGATTAACGGTATAAGCCGGAATTTATGCATAAAGTTATCTTTCAAAGCGCCTTAGATATCAATGGGATATCGCTGGCATCCGCTTTACAGCCCTTCAGTGCTGTGACGATGGTGCGTTTTTTGCATCGGAACCGCATCATTTGCACTGAGAAAACCCCCATGGATAACATTGCAGAACCCACCCGCGTCCCGCATTCGCGCATTGAAGATGCGCTGGCGATGGTGCTCGGCACACTGATGGTCTCGTTCGGCGTCATTATGCTGAAACAGGCCGGTGCGCTGACTGGCAGCACCGCAGGTATCGCTTTTCTGATCAGCTATCTCTCGACGCTCTCGTTCGGCAGCGCATTCTTCCTGATCAATATCCCGTTTTACTGGCTGGCGGTAAAACGCATGGGCTGGGAATTTACCCTGAAAACCTTCTGCGCCGTCGGGCTGGTGTCGCTGTTCACCCATCTGCACCCGCTGTTTGTCCACTTTTCTGACCTTAACCCCTTCTATGCGACACTGTTCGGTAACGTCATCATGGGAATCGGGTTTATAGTGTTATTTCGACATAAGGCGAGCCTGGGCGGCATCAATATTCTGGCGCTGTGGCTACAGGATCGCTTCGGGATCCGCGCGGGTAAACTGCAGATGGCAGTCGATACCTGCGTCGTGCTGGCGTCACTGTTTGTGGTGAGTGGCCCCATCCTGCTCGCGTCGATTGCGGGTGCGGTGATCCTGAACCTGATTATTGCAATGAACCACCGTCCGGGACGCTATCGGGTTTAAATCGCCTTTTACCTCTGGACCAATCATGGAGACCTACACCGTGTTTCAAAACGTTGATGCCTATGCTGGCGATCCGATTCTGTCGTTGATGGAAGCGTTCAAACAAGACCCACGCGAACACAAAGTTAACCTGAGCATCGGGCTTTATTACAACGAGCAGAACATTATCCCGCAGCTAAAGGCCGTGGCGGCTGCTGAAGAGCAGCTCTATGCTGAGCCGCATCAGGCATCGCTTTATCTGCCAATGGAAGGGCTGAACAGCTACCGTAGTGCGATTGCCCCGCTGCTATTTGGTGCCGATCATCCGGTGTTAAAGGCGGGCCGTATTGCGTCGATTCAGACCCTTGGCGGTTCTGGCGCGCTGAAAGTCGGCGCGGATTTCCTGAAGCGCTACTTCCCGCAGTCTGCCGTATGGGTCAGCGATCCGACCTGGGAAAACCACATCGCAATTTTTAACGGTGCAGGTTTAGAGGTAAACACCTATCCCTGGTATGACGCAGAGACTCACGGTGTGCGGTTTGATGCCTTTATCAGCACCCTGAAAACTCTGCCCGCGCAGAGCATCGTGTTGCTG
Source organism: Pantoea sp. F_5 (assembly GCF_008631595.1). NCBI lineage: Bacteria > Pseudomonadati > Pseudomonadota > Gammaproteobacteria > Enterobacterales > Erwiniaceae > Pantoea > Pantoea sp. F_5. Next base: position 186,841 of record NZ_VWUO01000008.1, on the reverse strand, counting down.
CATCCCTGCTGTCATAACCCGACCGGCGCTGACCTGACGGATGCGCAGTGGGATCAGACCGTTGAGGTGCTGAAAGCACAGCAGCTGATTCCTTTCCTGGACATCGCCTATCAGGGCTTTGGTGCCGGTATGGAGCAGGATGCGTATGCGCTGCGCGCGGTCGCGGCAGCGGGCCTGCCTGCGCTGGTCAGCAACTCCTTCTCCAAAATCTTCTCGCTCTATGGCGAGCGCGTAGGCGGTCTTTCTATCGTCTGCGACAGTGCCGAAGAGTCAGCACGTGTGCTGGGCCAGTTAAAAGCCACCGTTCGCCGTAACTACTCCAGCCCGCCGAATTTCGGTGCACAGGTTGTCGCACGCGTCCTCAACGACGAGGCGCTGAAGGCCAGCTGGCTGGCTGAAGTAGAGGCGATGCGTCTGCGCATTCTTGCGATGCGCCAGTCGCTGGTGGACGTACTGAGCACCGCGCTGCCAGGTAAAAACTTCGACTACCTGCTGAAGCAGCGCGGCATGTTCAGCTATACCGGCCTGAGTGCGCAGCAGGTTGATCGCCTGCGTAACGAATTTGGCATCTATCTGGTGGGCAGCGGTCGCATGTGTGTGGCCGGTCTGAACAGCAAAAATGTGCATCAGGTAGCGGAAGCGTTTGCCGCCGTGATGTAACAGCAGCAAGGCCGTAAATAAGACCGCCAGGGTTTTCTCTGGCGGTTTTTTTATGGGTCAGGGTTTACCTTTCGGCGACATGCTGCACACTTAAACGGGATAACCGTTTCAGGAATAAGCTATGTGGCATCAACAAACTATAACGCTGAGTGCGAAGTCGCGCGGATTTCATCTGGTCACCGATGAAGTCGTTAATTCGCTTTCCGGACTACGTGATATCAAAACCGGACTGCTGCATCTGCTGTTGCAGCACACTTCGGCGTCGTTAACCTTAAACGAGAATTGCGACCCGACGGTGCGTAGCGACATGGAGCAGCATTTCATGCGGCACGTGCCGGAGAATGCGCCTTATCAGCACGACTATGAAGGACGTGATGATATGCCCGCGCACATCAAATCATCGACCTTAGGGGTTTCGTTGTTATTACCGGTTCAGCGGGGACGTCTGGTGCTGGGCACCTGGCAGGGTATCTGGCTGGGCGAGCATCGCATTGATGGCGGTGCCAGGCGGATTGTCGCCACTTTACAAGGGGAGTCGTAATGAATAACTCAGACTTACTGACCTATTGCATGAGCAAGCCGGGCGCGGAGCAGAGCGTCCACAATGACTGGAAGGCTACCCAGATTAAAAGTCACGGCGTGCTGTTTGCGATGGTGCACGAGGTAAAAGGGCGGCCCGCCGTCTCGCTGAAATCGACGCCAGCGCTGGCGGAATTACTGCGCGAAGAGCACAGCGATATTATTCCCAGCGAGCATCTGAATAAGTCTCACTGGAGCACGCTGTTCCTCGACGGTTCGCTGAAAGATTCGCAGATCTACTATCTGGTCGATGCCTCATACCAGCAGGCGGCGGCTGCCCGTTAAACGGCAATAAAAAACCCTCTTACCTGAGCAGGAGGGTTTCAGATCAAGCAGTTTACGCGGCAGACTGATCGCGCAGCGTATTGATATCGATAACAAAGCGATACTTCACATCGCTTTTCAGCATGCGCTCATAGGCTTCGTTGATCTGGTCCATCGCAATCAGCTCAATGTCTGACGTAATCCCGTGCTCGCCACAGAAATCGAGCATCTCCTGGGTTTCCGCGATGCCGCCAATCAGTGAACCGGCGATGCTGCGACGTTTAAAGATCAGGTTGAAGACCTGGGGTGCCGGATGATCGTGCTCCGGTGCGCCCACCAGCGTCATGTTGCCATCCAGTTTCAACAGGGTGATGAACGGATTGAGATCGTGCTGAGCCGCCACGGTGTTCAGGATGAAGTCAAAGCTGTTCGCGTGCTGCGCCATCTGCTCTGCATCTTTGGAGATCACCACTTCATCGGCACCCAGACGTTTGCCATCTTCAATTTTGGATGGTGAAGTGGTGAACAGCACCACATGCGCGCCCATGGCGTGCGCAATTTTTACCCCCATATGGCCCAGGCCGCCTAAGCCTACGATCCCCACTTTCTTGCCTGGACCGACATTCCAGTGACGCAGCGGCGAATAGGTGGTGATACCGGCACACAGCAGCGGTGCAACGCCCGCCAGCTCCAGGTTCTCAGGAATCCGCAGCACAAAGCTCTCATCAACTACCATCGACGTTGAGTAACCGCCGTAGGTAATAGCGCCGGTTTCGCGATCTTCGCCGTTATAGGTGCCGACAAAGCCGTTTTCGCAATACTGCTCCAGACCCTGCTGACAGCTCGGACAGCTGCGGCACGAATCGACCATGCAGCCGACGCCAACCAGATCGCCGACTTTGTATTTCTGCGTTTGTGGACCAACAGCCGTCACGCGACCCACAATTTCATGACCCGGAACCACGGGGAAAATGGTGTTTTTCCACTCATTACGGGCCTGATGCAGGTCTGAGTGGCAAACGCCACAGAACAGCACCTCAAGCTGAACGTCATGGGCGCGCAGCTCACGCGGCTTAAAATCGAACGGTGCCAGTTTGGATTTTGCATCCTGAGCAGCATACGCATGCGTAATATTCATGGTGTCTCCAGTTTCGATGTGTCGTGAGTGTTTTTTGATGATGTGCAGCAGCGTGGATGTGCTGCGAAAACAGGGCGACGCCAGGGGCGTGCCAAAGAGGAACCGCTTAAGGATAGTCAGCGTGGGGAAAAGCGTATATGCCTATACATGTCTGAATCTTGCCTGATTCTGCATTTTTCTGGCTGAATCAGCAGGGGGTAAAAAAAGGCCCGCACGCGGCGGGCCTGAGTGAATTACTTCTATAACAGGGGCTTCAGGAAGCGTGCGGTGTGGGATTTCTCACACTCCGCCACGGTTTCTGGCGTGCCAGCAACCAGGATTTCACCGCCGCCGCTGCCGCCTTCCGGACCGAGATCGACAATCCAGTCTGCGGTTTTGACCACATCGAGGTTGTGCTCAATCACCACGATGGTGTTGCCCTGATCGCGCAGCTTATGCAGCACTTCCAGCAGCTGCTGGATATCGGCAAAGTGCAGGCCAGTGGTCGGCTCATCCAGAATGTAGAGCGTCTGACCCGTGCCACGCTTCGACAGCTCACGCGCCAGCTTCACACGCTGGGCTTCCCCGCCGGAAAGAGTGGTGGCGGATTGACCGAGGCGGATGTAGGTGAGACCGACATCGATCAGCGTCTGCAGCTTACGCGCCAGCGCTGGCACGGCATCAAAGAACTCTCGCGCCTCTTCGATAGTCATCTCCAGCACTTCGTGGATGCTCTTGCCTTTGTACTTCACTTCCAGCGTTTCACGGTTATAGCGTTTGCCTTTGCACTGGTCGCACGGCACATAAATGTCCGGCAGGAAGTGCATCTCGACTTTCAGCACGCCATCACCCTGGCAGGCTTCACAGCGTCCACCCCGCACGTTGAAGCTAAAGCGACCCGGATTGTAGCCGCGCGAACGCGCTTCCGGCACGCCCGCAAAGAGTTCACGCACCGGGGTAAAGATACCGGTGTAGGTGGCCGGGTTGGAGCGCGGTGTTCGACCAATCGGGCTCTGGTCGATGTCAATCACTTTGTCGAAGTGCTCCAGCCCCGCTACGTCACGGTAAGGTGCCGGTTCGGCGATGGTCGCGCCGTTCAGCGCCCGCTGGGCAATCGGGAACAGCGTATCGTTGATCAGGGTCGATTTACCCGAACCGGACACACCGGTAATACAGGTGAACAGCCCGACCGGCAGCGTCAGCGTGACATCCTTAAGGTTGTTGCCGCGAGCGCCGGTAATCTTCAGCACTTTGGCCGGATCGCCTTTAACGCGCTCCTCTGGCACCACAATGCCACGCTTGCCGCTCAGGTATTGACCGGTCAGCGACTCTTCCTGCGCCATAATCTGATCAACGGTGCCTTCCGCGACGACCTGGCCGCCGTGTACGCCTGCACCCGGACCGATGTCGATCACATGATCAGCGGCACGAATCGCATCTTCATCATGCTCAACCACGATTACGGTGTTACCGAGGTCGCGCAGATGAATCAGCGTGCCGAGCAGCCGTTCGTTGTCGCGCTGGTGCAGGCCGATTGAAGGCTCATCCAGCACATACATCACGCCGACCAGACCCGCACCGATCTGGCTGGCCAGACGGATACGCTGTGCTTCACCCCCGGACAGGGTCTCGGCGGAACGAGACATTGATAGATAGTTCAGGCCGACATTGACCAGGAAGCTCAGGCGATCGCCAATCTCTTTCAAAATTTTCTCAGCGATCTTCGCACGCTGGCCGCTGAGTTTCATGTTTTCAAAGAAGGACATCGCATGACCGATGCTCATCTCAGAGATGGTTGGCAGCGTGGTGTTCTCCACGAAGACGTGGCGCGCTTCACGACGCAGACGGGTACCTTCACAGCTGGCACAGGCGCGGTTGCTGATAAACTTCGCCAGCTCTTCGCGCACCGCAGAGGATTCCGTCTCTTTATAGCGGCGCTCCATGTTATTGAGCACGCCTTCAAACGGATGACGGCGAACCGAGGTATCGCCGCGATCGTTGATGTACTTAAATTCGATGCTCTCTTTGCCTGACCCATACAGAATCACTTTCTGCACGTTGTCAGGCAGGCTACCGAACGGCGCTTCAATATCAAAACTGAGGTGGTCCGCCAGCGAACGCAGCATCTGGAAATAGTAAAAGTTACGACGATCCCAGCCGCGGATAGCACCGCCCGCCAGCGAAAGTTCAGGGTTCTGCACCACGCGATCAGGATCGAAATATTGCTGTACGCCCAGGCCGTCACAGGTTGGACAGGCGCCCGCCGGGTTGTTAAAGGAGAACAGGCGCGGCTCCAGCTCACTCATGCTATAACCACAAATCGGGCAGGCGAAGTTCGCGGAGAAGAGCAGCTCTTCGGCCTCGCTGTCATCCATGTCCGCCACAATCGCCGTGCCGCCTGAGAGCTCCAGGGTTGTCTCAAAGGACTCTGCCAGACGCGTCGCCAGATCGTCACGCACTTTAAAGCGGTCAATCACCACTTCGATGGTGTGCTTCTTCTGCAGCTCCAGTTTCGGCGGGTCTGACAGGTCGCACACTTCGCCGTCAATACGCGCACGGATGTAGCCCTGCGTCGCCAGATTTTCCAGCGTTTTGGTGTGCTCACCCTTACGATCTTTCACTACCGGGGCCAGCAGCATCAGGCGACGACCTTCCGGCTGCGAGAGCACCTGATCCACCATCTGACTCACAGTCTGCGCCGCCAGCGGTACGTTGTGGTCCGGGCAGCGCGGTTCGCCTACGCGGGCAAACAGCAGACGCAGGTAGTCGTGGATCTCGGTGATGGTTCCCACCGTCGAACGTGGGTTATGCGAGGTGGATTTCTGCTCAATGGAAATGGCGGGCGACAAACCTTCGATATGATCGACGTCCGGCTTCTCCATTAACGAAAGAAACTGGCGCGCATACGCAGAGAGCGACTCCACATAGCGGCGCTGACCTTCCGCATACAGCGTATCAAACGCCAGTGAGGATTTACCGGACCCTGACAGGCCGGTTACCACAATGAGTTTGTCGCGTGGGATGGTCAGGTTGATGTTTTTCAAATTATGGGTGCGGGCACCACGAACTTCGATCTTATCCATTCACCTTTCCCGGATTAGCTGCACTCACCGTGCCTTGCCGACACGGCCAGAATAAACGTGTCATTATGGCACAAAAAATAGACTGAATATATATCCAGTACTCTCAGGCCTGGAAGCGGAGAGGGATTAAAACTGGAACCCCGCTCGAAAGTGGGAAACAGTCCGCAGGACGTGTTAGAATTGATGGATTAGACTGTATGCATTAACTCATCGGGAGACAGCAACATGGCCAGTCGTGGCGTTAACAAAGTGATTCTTGTCGGGAATCTGGGTCAGGATCCGGAAGTACGTTACATGCCAAATGGTGGCGCGGTTGCCAACATTACGCTGGCTACGTCGGAAAGCTGGCGCGACAAGCAGACCGGTGAAAACAAAGAGATCACGGAATGGCACCGTGTAGTGCTGTTTGGCAAACTGGCTGAAGTCGCAGGCGAATACCTGAAAAAGGGGTCGCAGGTCTACATCGAAGGCCAGCTGCGCACCCGTAAATGGCAGGATCAGGGTGGCCAGGAACGTTATACCACTGAAGTCGTGGTTAACGTTGGCGGCACCATGCAGATGCTGGGTGGCCGTCAGCAGGGCGGCAATGCCGGTGCAGGCGCGCAGGGTGGTGGCAACAACAATGGCTGGGGTCAGCCGCAGCAGCCGCAGGGCAACAACAACCAGTTCAGTGGTGGCGCGCAGTCCCGTCCGCAGCAACAACCGCAGAGCGCTCCGGCCAGCAACAACAACGAACCACCAATGGATTTCGACGACGATATTCCATTCTGATTCCGCTGAACTGAGAATGCAAAAAAGCCCGCTTATGCGGGCTTTTTTATGCACGGCTTTTGCATGCGGTTACGACCACTCCGTCACAATATCCTCTGTGCTCAGCACGCGCGGCACGTTGCCCGGAATCGACAATGAGGACCAGACTTCATTGTGCTGGTTTATCAACGCTTCAGCGCTGACCCAGTGACGATCGGCGGTGGTGTGCGCATCAGCAGCAACCGTAATGGCATAACCCGCACTGGCACCCACTTTTATGGTGGTATCCAGACAGTAGTCAGTGGCGCAACCGCATACCACAAACTCTTCCACCGCCAGCTTCTTTAACAGTGCGGCCAGCTCAGTCTGCCAGAAGCTGTCGCAGGCGGTTTTTGTCACGTAATGTGCGCCAGCAGGCTGAACCAGTTCTGGCAGCAGATTAAAAGTGTCATTTCCCTCGCACATCGCGCCTTCGCGGTGCTGGATAAAAAGGGTGATATCGGCGCGTTCAGTCAGCCGGTTAATCTGCGCCACCCGTCCCGCCTGGTCGAAGCGCGGCGAGCTGAAGACCCCATTCTGCATATCGATAACCACTACCACACGCTGTGCCATACTTAACCCACTCCGCCTGAAAAAAACAGTGTTATCTACGGCGTTGCGGATAGCAATCTTTTGCATTTTAGCCCCGGTCACAGGCATGCTTAGCAGACGGGTTAAATAAGGAGAGAGAAGTGAACGGTGTTCCGGCAAGTTTCCCCTGTGAAAAAGATCGCGCCCGGTTCCGGCAACTCGCAGAGCTGCCCGGTGTGGAACTCTATCAGGCCCACATCTCTCGCTACGCCTTTGAACCTCACACTCATGAAGCCTTTGGGATCGGCACCATTGAAGCGGGCGCACAGCGCTTTCGCTATCGCGGCACCGAATATACTGCGCCGGAGAACTCACTGGTCATGATGAACCCGGATGAGCTGCACACCGGTGAGTCAGCGTGCGAAGAGGGCTGGCGCTATCAGATGATCTACATCCAGCCGCAGCTGATGGATGAACTGACCGGCGACCGCGGCTGGTGGTTTAACGAGGCGCTGCTGACCGATCCGCGCGTGGCGCAGCCGCTTTCCCGCCGGCTTGCCGCACTCTGGCAGGCAGAGTCTGAACTGGCGCGCCAGAGCCTGATTGCTGAGCTGCTACTGCAAATCCGTCCGCTGGCGCGTATGTCCTCACAGGGCAGACCCGATGCCCGGCATCGTTTTGATCAGGTCAGAGAATTTTTGCGCGCAAACCTCGCAGAACCGGTGCGGCTGGAGGAGCTGGCGGCGCTGGCTTCACTGTCGCCGTGGCACTTCTTACGTGCCTTTCGCCAGCACTATCACGTTACGCCGCATCAGATGCTGATGGCTTTCCGGCTCTATGACGCCAAGCAAAGGCTGGCACAGGGTGAAGCGGCCGCCAGCGTCGCGGCGGCGGTTGGATTAACCGATCAGGCTCATCTCACCCGCGCCTTTGCTCACCGTTATGGCATTACGCCGGGCCGCTATCAAAAGCAGGTCCGCCAGCCCTGATACCACCGCAATCTGCTACAAGCATTTCCCGCCCGAACCCGCCACACTCTGCCAAAAGTCTGTATAAGGAAGAAATCATGTTTGCGGGAATTATGTTTGCCGTCACCGCCGGGCTGATGTGGGGGCTGATCTTTGTCGGGCCGCTGCTGGTGCCAGACTATCCCGGCGCACTGCAATCAGCGGGACGCTATGTGGCGTTTGGTCTGATTGCGCTGCCGCTGGCCTGGCACAGCCGTCGTCGTCTGCGTCAGCTGTCACGCGCTGACTGGCTTGAGGCCATGAAGCTCTCGCTGGTGGGAAACCTCTTCTACTATGCGTTTCTGGCGAACGCCATTCAGCGTACCGGCGGGCCGGTCTCCACCATGATTATCGGCACGCTGCCGGTGGTGATAGCTGTCACGGCTAATCTCTGTTATGGCCATCTTGAAGGTCGGCTGCCGTGGCGGCGGCTGTTTCCGGCACTGGTCATGATGGCGGCTGGCTTACTCTGCGTGAATGCGGCGGAACTGCAGAGTCAGGGTGCCACGCTGGATCTCAGTCGTTATCTGACTGGCATCGTGCTGGCACTGTTGGCGGTAGCCTGCTGGACCTGGTATCCGCTGCGTAATGCCCGCTGGCTGCGCACGCATCCTGAACTGCGCCCCTCAACCTGGGCTACCGCGCAGGGGCTGGTGACGCTACCGTTGGCACTGATCCTGTACGCGCTGGTCAGCGTACAGCTCGCCTGGCAGCAGCCCGGTTTTTCCCTGCCGTTCGGGCCGCGCCCCACGGTATTCATCGCTTTGATGCTGACGATTGGCCTGCTCTGCTCCTGGCTTGGCACCTTATGCTGGAATGCTGCCAGCCAGCGTCTGCCCACCGTAATGATGGGGCCGCTGATCGTTTTCGAGATACTCTTTGGCCTGTTATGGACTTTTCTCTGGTATCAACGCTGGCCGCCGCAGCTCACTCTGATAGGAATTGTTTGTCTGATGGCGGGTGTGATCTGGGCAATGCGCATCAAACCACAACCGCAGGTAGTTACGATTAAAGAGTAAACCGTAAAACTCACCGAATACCTTTACCGCGCGGACAACACACTGCGCGGCTTTTTAAGATTAAACCCTATCCTGATTTGCTCGCTCTTCGGCAGATTTATACCGCGAAATCGATTTCATGGTTCCGCACTGTTGTCCGGTATTCCCCCATAACCTCATTCATCCTCCCTTTGTCAGTAAAAAAACGGCCCTTTCTGGCGACTGAAAGTAGCCTGTTCCATCTCTGGCAACCTTTCACTGGTCAGATATCGGTCATTAATCAGGAAAAATAGCGCAGCATTATGGACGTTACGCTTTTATCCGCTGCGGTTTATTGCGTTATGGTCCTGTGAAAAGGGGACTAAAAACCACCATTAACTTCACTCAGTGATAAATGAGTAAGAGAATTCCGCCGCTGCGTTAATAATTAAAGATTAATGTCTGGCATCAATGATGCGCAATGAAGAGAGCCAAAAGATAGAGTCATAACGTTAGTGATAAGGAGCAATAAACTATTTAACCCGGATTAATCCTGGAGAAAGTTAATGTAATGAACCCATCATCGGGAATTAAAGCGTAACCGCAAAATTCCAGGCAGATCCACCATTAACTCAAATGTACGGTGATTGTTTTTTGTGCGATGTTTAAAGCGGCTTAATGATGTTGAGACGATTTAGTTCCGACGATTAGCAGGGTTAAACTAAAAATGGGAAGGCCCAATCCCGCATAAACGGGATTGGGAGGGGAAGATAAGGCGTGGAATGCGAGACTTTTGCTGTTGTGAATCAATTTTACCGCAAAAAAAGAAGCTTAGCTGTGAAGCCATTCATTAGTTATAAATGGAGCGGAAAAGGGGGCCGCAATTGTCCTGTTAAATGATCTTCATCTCTTCTGGTAAGAACAAATCTCAGCGTTAAGTCTAAAAAGCGCGGTAGCATTAGGTTTAGCGATTCTCCGTGCTTGACGGATAGTGGTATACGCTGCGGCTGATATCTAATAAGCGGCAGCTGCGACGGGTGCCAATGTCGAAGGTAGTCTGCAGGAAATCTACAGCCTGTCGTTTTTCATTAGTCGTAAAGAAGTGCTTCAGAACGCTCTGCAGCATCTCTTTATCCGAGTTGAGGGTCTGCAGTTCGCGTGTGACATTCTGCAGTTTTTCTTCCAATTCCTTGATTTTTCTGCCTTCTTCCGAAGACAACCCAGAAAACTTCTTTTTCCAGCTATAGAACGTGGCTTCAGAGATGCCTAACTCTTCACAAATCTCTCTGACTTTCACGCCCGATTCAGAAGCTTTAATGGCATTTGTGATTTGATCTTCGCTGTATCGTGACTTTCTCATAAATGCTCTTACCTTTCTTATCGATTAATGGATGAGAATGACTTTAATAATTTCTGGCACTGTAAGATTTTATTAAGGCAGTATTAAAGTGCGCGAATTGAATTGCGAAGCCTAAATTAAGATATTTAGAAGAAATATCATCATGGGATAAATCTTATTTTATTCTTATCCGCGGAGCGTGCCTTCCTGGAGGCGGGTTTTTGTTATAAATTCATCGCATCCAAAATACGAAAAAATTCTACGTACACTGGATATTTAGCTTCGCCGACTTGATTAATATGCCGGTATAGCGCTTTAGGGTTGTTTTATTCTCAGCCTGAAATCGTTTCCATTTGAAGTGATTCGCGCCATTTATAATAAGAATTATCCTGAATTCACTCTCCGGATCATGATTTACATCTCAATTTTCGGACCAGTTTGGTCTGAAGTCATACATTTTCGCCAGGCCCACTGAGCGCTTATTAATTCGTTACAGGGATGTTGTACCGAAGCGGTTGTAGTTGAGTAATACTAAGGAAGAGTCGATGAAATTGAGCGTAATGTCTAATGCCGCCTGGATGATGTCTGAGAAGATCATCTCCGTTTTTGGCGTCATTTTTGTGACGTCTTACGTGGCGAAATCCTTTGGTCCAACGGTGTTTGGCCAGATGGCGTTTTCTACTTCACTATTTGCAATGGTGCAAACCGTCGCAATCTTTGGCACCGAAACCATTCTGTTTAAGCGCGTCAGCAAAAATGCGTCGAAAGGCCTGCGTCTGATGACCATCGCCCGTACGCTGCGCATGGTACTGTTGCTGGTCACTTCGGTGCCAGTCTTAATTTGGGTCTGGTACAACATGCAGGAAAACTTCCTGGCGTTTGCACTGGCCTCATTTGTTGCCTCGGTTTTTGTCACCCAGGACACCTTCAGCGTTTATAACAACGCACGTCTTGCCTCGCGTCTTAACACCATCGCTAACGCGGTGGGCATGCTGCTGAGTTTCGGCATCAGCTTTACCGTGGCCTGGCTGCGTCTTAATCCGCTCTGGCTGACGCTGTCGATTGTTGCCGTGACGCTGGTGCCTTACCTGATCAAGCGGCACAACTTCTATCAGGACCATCAGGATCAGATGCCACCGCGCGAAAAGCGCACCGCCTATCTGCGGTATCTGATGTATGCCGGTCTGCCGCTGGCGATCTCCAGCATCTTTATCTCGGTGCAGGTCAAAGCGGCGCAGATGTTTCTGGCAGGCACGGCACCTGCGCGCGATCTCGGTCTCTTTGCGGCGGCGAATACTATTTCCGCCTCCTGGATTTTTATCCCGGTTGCGCTGATCACCTCCTGCTTCACTGAAATCTTCAGGGAGCGCGGCGAGGTCGCCATTAAGCTGGCTGCCCGGCTCAATGGCTACGTTATGGCGGTTTCATTGCTGATGCTGCTCGTCATTTCGCTTTACGGCGAGCAGATCATCATCGCGTTGTATGGACCGGAATACACACAGTCAGGAAGTCTCATTACGTTGCTGTCGATAGCGACCAGCTTTTCGGCAATGGGGACCGTAGCGTATCGCTACATGGTCAAAGAGGGAGGATTTAACTACTTGCTGAGGAAAATCATCTGCCTGATGGTTATCAGTCTGCCGCTCTCCTGGTGGTTGATCCAGGGTCACGGCATCATGGGGGCCGCGTGGAGCGTTTTCCTTTCAGAACTTTTGTCCCTGACCGTAATGAATTACTTCTTTAAAAACGGCGTCATTCAAAAGATTCAGGTTTCCTCACTCAACTACAAAACATACAAATGAGGTCAGATATGCTCAAGTTGAAAGAAGAACTCAGAAGAAGTGTGCAGTACTTTATCAAGAAGATGCCCTGGGCTTATCAGGACCGCATCTACTACTTCCATAAGTTCAGAAAGCTGCCTAATCTGCGTCAGCCAAAAGTGTTCAACGAGAAGGTGTTGTACCGTAAGTTTATCTTCGGCGATTACCAGAACTATGGTCGTCTGTCAGATAAGTACTCGGTGCGCGAATTCATTGCTGAAAAAATCGGTAATGAATACCTGATCCCGCTGGTACATGAAACCACTGACCCGACCACGCTGAACAGCCTGCCTTGCTGGAAGGGAACGGTGATCAAGCCGAACCACGCTTCCAACATGGTAGAAATTCTGCTGGAAGAGCCGGACGCGCTGCGTAAGCAGCAGATCATTCATGACTGTTATCGCTGGCTGAAGACCGACTTCGCCAACGAAGCGCGTGAGATTCACTATCGCTACATCAAGCCACGCATCCTGGTTGAGAAGTACATTGGTGATGGCAAAAGCGCGCCGATCGATTACAAGTTTCATATGTTCAACAAGCGTGATGGCAGGTTTGAATATGTGCTGCAGGTGATCTACAACCGCTGTCAGCCGCTGCTGTCGATGAATTTCTATGTGAATAACCTCAATGAGGCCTATCACAAGATTCGCGATACCGGTCTGGATGTGTCACCGATTATGCCATCACTGGAACATGCGCTCGAACTGAGCAAGAAGCTGGCCAGTGATTTCGACTACGTGCGTGTGGACTGGTATATCCATGACGAGCATATCTACTTTGGCGAACTGACCTTCACCCCAGGTGCAGGGCTGGTTACCGGATTGGATCGTGGTTTAAACCAGATGATGGGAGATATGTGGATTCAGGACCGCCGCGGAACGCAGAGCCCGGGCGTTACAGTGCAGGATGTTAATATTCCTGCCATATTGAAGAAAATTTAAGTTCACACAGCAATATAAAAAACCCCGCTAAGCGGGGTTTTTTATGCGTAAAAATCAGGGCATCGGCCAGTCGGCAGGCGCCTGGCTCATCACATCGATAAAGGCGTGCTTTGAGATTTCCACGAAGTTATGCACGTTTTCCATGCTCAGGGTAATGCCCATCAGACCGGTAACAAACCAGCAGGTCATGCCTAAACCAATCCCGCCACACATAAAGGCCATCACGTGACGGCTATCCTGACGAAGTTTGGTTTTCAGGGTGCTGGCAAAAAACATCAAGATTGCGCTCAGCAGTTCCCAACGCATAACAAGAAAACTGGCGGTTAACGTAGCCATCGGCCGGACCTCAATATCAGTAAGTATTCCTGACAATCTGCGGACATCACCGGCGACAAAAAAGTGTGTCAGGTAGGACTTTTTCGCCGTCAACCCAGGTTCAAAGTGTGACTTGGGTCACATTATATCACCCGATTTTAAATTTTGAACAAAATTTGACTCTTGTATGGTAGTGACGTGCAGGAAAAGTGAGCAGCAGAAGAAGAACGGCGGGGAAATCAGTCAGATGCGCCCGGAGCGGGCGCAGCGAAGCATTAACGGACCGGGCAGCACTCGCCGGTGGTGCGCTGGGTAAAGCTGTTGATCGGATCGTTACAACCAAAACTCAGCAGGCGAGGGCGCTGAATCGCCTGGCGTCGCATGGTGTGGCGGTATGCGGTCGGAGTCTGTGAAAACTGACGACGAAACACCCGTGAGAAGGTCTGCTGCGAGTCATAGCCATACTGCATCGCGATATCAAACACCGGGCGCTGTGTCTGCGACAGGGCTTCTGCTGCCAGCGTCAGGCGGCGCTCACGAATATAGCCACCCAGCGTCTGTTTCGTCACGGAACGGAACATACGCTGCAGGTGCCATTTCGAATAGCCTGATTTTGCCGCAACCTCATCAATCGACAGGCTCTTATCGAGGTTCTGGTCAATCCAGTCCGTCAGGGAATGAATGATCTCTTCTTGCATCATGGCCTCATCCTTCTGGTGCTTAATAAGGGGTAATGGGATTTTAGGGGTTTCAATGGAGAAGGAGTATAATTCCTCAAGTTAACTTGAGGTAAAGGGTCTGATGAAAAAAGAACGTAACTATCCAAAACCGGTCTTAACACCCGGTGAAGTGGCGCGCCGCAGCGGTGTGGCGGTCTCGGCGCTGCACTTTTATGAAACCAAAGGCCTCATTTTCAGTACCCGTAACAGCGGCAATCAGCGCCGATACAGTCGTGACGTGCTGCGACGCGTGGCGATCATCAAGATTGCTCAGCGCATTGGCATCCCGCTGGCAACGGTCAGTGACAGTCTCGACCACATTCCGCCAGATAAGCGCATGTCGACGACGGAATGGGATGCGCTGACCCAGCACTGGCGTGAAGAACTGGATAAGCGCATTGAAACCCTGACCCGCCTGCGCAATGACCTGGATGGCTGTATCGGCTGCGGCTGCCTGTCGATGCGTGACTGCCCGCTGCGTAATCCCGGTGACCGGCTGGGTCAGCAGGGGTCAGGTGCAGTGCTGCTCGACCCGGAACAGGATGATAAACATCCGTCTGTGGAGTGACGTCTATACTTGGTGAAGGTCAAAACACAGGGAATCATGATGATCACCGTTCACCATCTTGAGAAATCGCGCTCGCATCGGGTGCTGTGGCTGCTGGAAGAGCTGGAAGTGCCGTATCAGATTAAACGCTATCAACGTGAACCGACCATGCTGGCCCCGGAAGCGCTGAAAAAAGTGCACCCACTGGGAAAATCGCCGGTCATTACTGACGGGAACCAGGTGGTAGCAGAATCGGGTGCCATTCTCGAATACCTTGAAGAGAAATATGATCATGAATTCCGCCTGAAAGTGAGTGATGAGGCGTCACGGTTACAGTGCCGCTACTGGCTGCACTATGCCGAAGGCTCGCTGATGCCGCTGCTGGTGATGAAACTGATCTTCGGTCAGATGGGTAAAGCGCCGGTGCCCTGGCTGCTGCGTCCGGTCGGCGCGGCATTTGGCAAAGGGGTACAGAAGGCGTTTCTGGATAAACAGCTCAAGCCGCACAGGCAGATGATTGAACAGCATCTGGCAGCCAATCCGTGGTTTGCCGGTGAGCGTTTCACCATTGCGGATATCCAGATGAGCTTTCCGCTGCTGGCACTGGCGCGCCGTGCCGGACTGGATCGGATGCCTGCCACTGAGAAATGGTTGCAGACAGTGCAGCAGCGTGCGGCCTGGCATCGCGCGATTGCGCAGGGCGGCGAGCTTTCGCTGCCAGGTTAATCGTCTCTCTCCGCCGGCGTATCCTGTTTCATCACGACTGCGCCGGTGCGAATCCTTCCTTTATATGACATTAACGTTATGGTCTCAGCGTTTCGGGCTGGTCTCTGCCAGCCTCTTGCGTCCAATCTTATGCCAAAGAATCTCCCTCTTAGAGTTGAAAACGTGGCGCTAAACGCCGGATAATCGCATGCCTTTTTATCTGGCCGCTTTTGACGGCTAATTATCTGCGGCAAGGTAAACGTTTGCCTGGTGGTGAATCCCGACGGTGAGGCCGTTTACCCGCTTATTCCAGGGACAGCGATGGTCGCAGAGCGATCCACACAACAAAAATTTTTGAGGCTCAACTATGTCAACTGAATCACGCCCGGCCAGTGGTAAACTGGACGCCTGGTTCTCGATCTCGGCGCGCGGCAGCAGCGTGCGTCAGGAAATTCTGGCCGGACTCACCACCTTCCTGGCGATGGTTTACTCCGTCATCGTGGTACCGGGGATGCTGGGCAAAGCCGGTTTCTCGCCCTCCGCCGTGTTTGTCGCCACCTGTCTGGTCGCCAGCTTTGGTTCCATCCTTATGGGGCTGTGGGCCAATCTGCCAATGGCCATTGGCTGCGCCATCTCCCTGACTGCTTTTACCGCTTTCAGCCTGGTGCTGGGTCAGCACATCAGCGTGCCGGTGGCGCTGGGCGCGGTGTTCCTGATGGGCCTGCTGTTTACCCTGATCTCCGTGACCGGCATTCGTGCCTGGATTTTGCGTAACCTGCCGATGGGCGTGGCGCACGGCACCGGTGTCGGGATTGGCCTGTTTCTGCTGCTCATCGCCGCTGACGGCGTGGGTCTGGTGGTGAAAAACCCGGCTCCGGGCCTGCCGGTGGCACTCGGTCACTTCACCACTTTCCCGGTGATGATGACGCTGCTGGGACTGGCCGCGATTATCGGACTGGAGAAGCGCCGGGTACCGGGCGGCATCCTGCTGACGATTATTGCTATTTCGCTGATTGGCCTGATCTTTGACCCGTCGGTGACATATCAGGGACTGTTTGCCCTGCCGAGCCTGCGTGACGCCAGCGGTCAGTCGCTGCTGTTCAGCCTCGACATCATGGGGGCGATGCAGCCTGTGGTACTGCCCAGCGTGCTGGCACTGGTGATGACGGCGGTCTTTGACGCCACCGGCACCATTCGCGCGGTCGCGGGGCAGGCCAGTCTGCTGGATAAACAGGGCCAGATTATCAATGGCGGTCGTGCGCTGACCAGCGACTCCGTCAGCAGCCTGTTTGCGGGTCTGGTAGGCGCATCACCGGCTGCGGTCTATATCGAATCGGCGGCAGGGACAGCGGCCGGTGGTAAAACCGGTCTTACCGCGATTGTGGTCGGCCTGCTGTTCCTCGCCATCCTGTTTATGTCGCCGCTGGCTTATCTGGTGCCCGCTTACGCGACTGCGCCAGCCTTAATGTATGTGGGTCTGCTGATGCTCAGTAACGTGGCGAAAGTGGACTTCAGTGATTTTGTCGATGCGATGTCAGGCCTGCTCACTGCGGTGATTATCGTGCTCACCTGCAACATCGTCACCGGCATCATGATCGGTTTCGCCAGCCTTGTGGTGGGGCGTCTGTTCGCCGGTGAATGGCGTAAGCTCAACGTCGGCACCGTGATCATTGCCGTTGCGCTGGTGGCATTTTATGCCGGTGGCTGGGCGATCTGACTGTACAACCGGGCGTGCGGCTGCGCGCCCGGAATTTTCCACTTTTTTCCCGCCCGGCGCACGCGTAGCTGACAATCTTCACCGCAGTTTGTTTTACACTTTAGCGCTTAACCAATGATTGAAAGAAACGACGCCTAAGGAAAGCATGGAAATCTTTTTTACTATTCTCATCATGACGCTGGTCGTGTCGCTCTCTGGCGTCGCGGCCCGCATTCTCCCTTTTCAGATCCCGTTGCCGCTTGTGCAGATCGCCGTAGGTGCGATGCTGGCCTGGCCAACGTTTGGTCTGCATGTCGACTTTGATCCGGAGCTGTTTCTGGTGCTGTTCATCCCGCCGCTGCTGTTCGCAGATGGCTGGAAAACGCCGATCAGTGAGTTCCTGCATCATGGTCGCGAAATCATCGGCTTAGCGCTGGCGCTGGTGCTGATTACCGTGATCGGCATCGGCTATCTGATCTACTGGATGGTGCCAGGTATCCCGTTGATCCCGGCCTTTGCGCTGGCGGCAGTGCTGTCGCCGACCGATGCTGTAGCGCTCTCCGGCATTGTCGGTGAAGGTCGCATTCCCAAGAAGATTATGTCGATCGTGCAGGGTGAAGCCCTGATGAATGACGCATCGGGCCTGGTATCACTGAAGTTTGCCGTCGCCGTCGCCATGGGCACCATGGTGTTTACCTGGGGCGGTGCCAGCGTTGAGTTCCTGAAAGTCGCCATTGGCGGCCTGATTGCTGGTGTGGCCATCTGCTGGCTGTACGGTAAATCGCTGCGCCTGCTCAGCCGCTGGAGCGGTGACGATCCGGCGACGCAGACCGTGCTGCTGCTGCTGCTGCCATTCGCCTCTTATCTGATTGCCGAACATCTGGGTGTCTCAGGCATCCTGGCGGCTGTCGCGGCCGGTATGACCATCACCCGTTCCGGCATTATTCGTCAGGCTCCGCTGGCGATGCGCCTGCGTGCCAACAGCGTCTGGCAGATGCTGGAGTTCGTGTTCAACGGCATGGTCTTCCTGATGCTGGGCCTGCAGCTGCCGGACATTCTGCAGACCTCAATCGACCAGGCGCAGGCCGATCCGAATGTGGAACTGTGGATGCTGTTCGCCGATATCGGGCTGGTCTATGCCGCGCTGATGATCGTGCGTTTTGGCTGGCTGTGGATTATGCAGCGCTTCAGCAAACGCCTGCTGAAGAAGAAGCCGCTGGAGTTCTCAAATTACTCGCTGCGTGAACTGCTGATCGCCTCGTTTGCCGGGGTACGCGGTGCAATCACCCTGGCCGGTGTGCTCTCTATCCCGCTGTTCCTGACCAACGGCGAGCCTTTCCCTGCGCGTTATGAGCTGGTGTTTATCGCCACCGGCGTGATTCTGTTCTCGCTGCTGGTAGGGGTCGTGATCCTGCCAATTTTGCTGCGCGGCATTGATAGTATCGACAAAGGTGCCCATCGCCGTGAGCTACAGAATGCCCGTGCGGTGATGGCGGGTGCAGCGATTGAGAGCCTGCACAAGATGGAAGAGCGGCTGGAGAATGAGTCAGAAGAGAACATCGATCCGGAACTGCTGAAAGAGGTCAGTCTGCGCGTGATTGGCAACTTACGCCGCCGCGCCGAAGGCAAGAATGATCTTGAACATGCATTGTTTGCTGAGAACCTTGAGCGTCGCTTCCGCCTGACCGGGCTGCGTGCCGAACGTGCGGAGGTCTATCATCTGCGCGCCACCCAGCAGATCTCCAATGAGACGATGCAGAAGTTACTGCACGACCTGGATCTGCTGGAAGCACTGCTGATCGAAAAAGAAGAGTAATTTGCTAACTGGCACGCCTGTGGATTCATGCGGGCGTGCCAGCTTTTCACACCGACAGGCGCGGCGGTTCATCCGGCCAGTGCTCGCGACAACAGTTGATCCACGCCTGCGCACTACGCGACAGATAACTCCCTTCCCGCCAGATCAATCCCAGACTCCACTTCAGCTCCGATTCCAGCGGCAGCCACAATAATGACTGCTTATCCAGCCGCTGACAGATCGGCTCCGGCAGAATCGCCACCCCCATCTCCGCCTGCACCATTGCCGCCAGAAAATCCCATTGACCGCTGCGCACCGCCACCGTTGGCGTCAGGCTAAGCCGCTGAAACGCCTGCATCAGCTGACGATTCAGCGAGAACTCCTCATTGAAAATCAGCAACGGGTGCGCTGCCAGCTCCGCCAGTCCTATCTGCTGGCGGCTGAGCCACGCCGGGCGGCGCGGCAGCAGCACGCAGAGCGGATGATGCATCAGAGGCAGGGTGTTCAGCGGCAGCCCGGCATCGACCGGCAGCGCGGTCAGAGCGATATCCAGCGTGCCCGCCAGCACCGCCTGCTGTACGGTCAGGCCGCCGAATTCAGAGATTTTCAGCTTCACGCCAGGATAGCGGCGGCGAAAGGCGGAAATCGATCCGGCTATCTGCATCCCGACCATCGGCGGAATACCGAGCCGCAGCTCACCGGTTTTGAGCTGGTTGATGTCACCAATCTCCGCCTCAAGTTGATGAAACTCCTGCAGGATCGCCAGGCCGCGCTGATAAACCGCCTGGCCGCTGTCGGTGAGGTGCAGACGGCGGCCATCCCGCAGGATCAGCGTACAGCCCAGCTCCTCCTCCAGCTGACGCAGCATTTTGCTGATGGTCGGCTGTGTCACAAACAGCTTTTGCGCTGCACGGGTAAAGCTCTGCTGGCGGACTACTTCAGTAAAGTAACGCAGGGCGCGGACATCCATAACTATTCCTTTAAGGCATGATTACGATAATTTTAATTCATTTTTTTCACCTTATGCGGACGATTTATACTGATGACATCATTTTAATGGGGAGACAAGGTGATGGCGTCAGCACTCGCTTTTCGCACTAACCGCGCCGTGCAGTGGCTCAGCCTGCCGCTGCAATTGGGCTTCTATATCGGCCTGTTTGTCGCCTGTGACCGGCTGGTGAGCTGGCTGAAGCTGCCGCTGCCCGCCAACATTGTCGGGATGTTGCTGCTGCTGGCATTAATCGTGACGCGTATTGTGCCGCTGAACTGGGTAAAAGCCGGGTCACGCTGGCTGCTGGCTGAGATGCTGCTGTTCTTTATCCCGGCGGTGGTGGCGGTGGTGAATTATGGCGATCTGCTGCGGGTCGATGGCTGGCGCATCTGCGTAGTGATTGGCGTCAGTACGCTGCTGGTGCTGGCCTCTACCGCCTGGGTGGTGGACCGGCTCTATCAGTATGAAGTCGCGCGCGCCGCGCGTAAGCAGGATCCTCATGCGTGATTTTTTGCTCAGCCTGCTGTGTGTGGCGGTTACGCTGCTGGTGTATGCGCTGAATAAACGGCTGTATCGCCGCTGGCGTACGCTGCTGTTAATGCCGCTGGTGATGACGCCGCTGGTACTGGTGGCGCTGCTGCTGCTGACCCACATCAGCTGGCAGGATTACATTGCAGAAAACCACTGGCTGCTCTGGCTGCTGGGCCCGGCGACGCTGGCGTTTGCGGTACCGGTCTACGAGAACGTAGCGATTATAAAGCGGCACTGGCTGTCGCTGAGCGCCGGTGTGCTCACCGCCACGCTGGTCGCCGTCTGCAGTTCGGTCTGGCTGGCACGGCTGCTGACGCTGCCGGAGTCAATCCAGCGCAGTCTTGCCGTGCGCTCCATTACTACGCCGTTTGCGCTGGCCGCCGCCGGGCCGATTGGTGGTCAGCCCGATCTGGTGGCGCTGTTTGTGGTCATTACTGGCGTGTTTGGCATGGTGGTGGGTGACGTGCTGTTTCTGCGCATCGCGATTAAGCAGGGGGTGGCGAAAGGGGCCGGGTTTGGGGCTGCGTCGCACGGTGCCGGAACGGCTCGCGCTTATCAGCTTGGACAGCAGGAGGGCGTCGTCGCCAGCCTGGTCATGATGCTCTCGGGAGTGGTGACCGTGATACTGGCTCCGGTGATTGGACACCTGATGTGGACAATATAGTCTACACTGCGTTGCGCAGGGACAGCTGCAATTCTGAACGCGACACGTATTTTTACGTAAAGTTTCCCGGATTTTGTTGTCTCCCCGTTTCAGGCTGTTAACCTTGCGGCCGAATTAATTGTCCTTCACGGAGTGGAATCATGTTTAAGCATCTTGTTACCGGAAGCGCCCTCGGGCTGGTTTTACTGAGCGGTGCCGCTCAGGCGATTGAAGGGAGTGTTGATGTCAGCGAACACAACACCAACCTGAATCTGGGTCTGGGCACCACTACACCCGGTCTGTTTCTGAAAGGTAACTGGCTGCGTAGCGACCATGATGGCAGCACCTACGGTGCCGGTCTGGGCTACAACGTTGACTTCGGGCCGCTGCGTCTGGCGCCGACCGCAAAAGCGATCTTCACCCATCCTGAAGATGGAAAAGATGGGTTTGCGGTGGCGGTGGGTGGTGCAGCGCACTATAGCCTGAACAGTATGTGGGGCCTGTATGGTGAATATTATTATGCGCCAGAGTCGTTCACCGATCAGCTCGACAGCTATCAGGAAGCCGCTGGCGGCCTGAGCTTCACGCCGGTTTCACTGCTTAACCTGCGTGTGGGTTATCAGTACATCGAACTGAACAACAAAGATGGACGCAAAGATAACGTGCTGGTCGATGGCCCGTACGTGGGTGCATCACTGCGCTTCTGATTCTGTTGCGTGAAAGAAAAGGGCGGCTACCTCGGTAGCCGCCCTTTTTTATTGTCCGATCGTCAGGAATGAAAAACGGCGATCAGTGCGCTTTACCCTGTTCAATCCCGGTACCGGTCTGCGAGCGAATAAACTGTGCGCGGAAGCGTGAACGCTCCTCTGCGCCCTGCTGCGAATGGTCGGTAATGGAGAAGAGCCAGATACCGACAAAGGCTACCACCATTGAGAACAGCGCCGGATACTCATACGGGAAAATCGGCGTGGCGTTGCCCAGCACCTGTACCCACACGGTCGGGCCCAGGATCATCAGGATAACCGCGGTCAGCAGACCGAGCCAGCCGCCCACCATCGCGCCACGTGTAGTGAGTTTTGACCAGTACATCGACAGCAGGATGATCGGGAAGTTACAGCTGGCCGCAATCGAGAAGGCCAGCCCGACCATGAAGGCGATGTTCTGCTTCTCAAACAGAATACCCAGCGCAATCGCCACCACGCCCAGTGCCAGCACGGTGATTTTAGAGACCCGCAGCTCATCTTTTTCGCTTGCCTGACCTTTACGATAGACGCTGGCGTAGAGGTCATGCGAAACCGCCGACGCGCCCGCCAGGGTTAAGCCTGCGACCACCGCCAGAATCGTGGCGAAGGCAACCGCAGAGATAAAGCCCAGGAAGGTGCTGCCGCCGACCGCGTTAGCCAGATGCACTGCCGCCATATTGGTGCCGCCAATCAGCGCGCCGCTGACATCTTTAAAGGCCGGGTTCGCACCCACCAGCAGAATCGCACCGAAGCCGATAATAAAGGTCAGGAAGTAGAAGTAGCCCATAAAGCCGGTGGCCCAGAAGACGCTTTTACGCGCCTCTTTGGCATCCGCGACGGTGAAGAAGCGCATCAGAATATGCGGTAAACCTGCCGTACCAAACATCAACCCCAGCCCCAGCGACAGCGCCGAGAGAGGATCTTTGACCAGCCCGCCAGGCTGCATAATCGCGATGCCTTTGGGATGGACCGCCATCGCCTCGGTGAACAGCGTATTAAAACTGAAGTTGGCCGCCTTCATCACCATTATGGCCATAAAGGAGGCACCAAATAGCAGCAGGACTGCTTTGATGATCTGCACCCAGGTGGTCGCCAGCATGCCGCCAAACAGTACATACATCACCATCAGAATGCCGACCAGAATCACCGCAACATGGTAGTTCAGGCCGAACAGCAGCTGGATGAGTTTACCGGCACCCACCATCTGGGCGATCAGGTAGAGCGCCACCACCACCAGTGAACCGCAGGCTGACAGGGTACGGATCGGCATCTGCTTCAGACGATAGGAGGCGACATCGGCAAAGGTATAGCGACCCAGGTTGCGCAGCCGCTCGGCGATTAAAAACAGAATCATCGGCCAGCCGACCAGGAAGCCGAGCGAGTAAATCAGCCCGTCATAGCCGGAGGTGTAGACCAGCGCTGAAATGCCCAGGAACGAGGCCGCTGACATGAAGTCACCCGCCATCGCCAGGCCATTCTGGAAGCCGGTGATATTGCCGCCTGCGGTGTAGTAGTCGTTACGCGAACGGGTTCGCTTTGACGCCCAGTACGTAATCCCCAGCGTGGCACCGACGAAAATCGTAAACATGATAATCGCCTGATAGTTGGTCGCCTGGCGCTGCACCGCACCGGTGATTGCATCGGCGGCCAGCGCTGAAAACGGCAACATTAAGGCCAGCAGCCACAAGGTGAGACGGGTCATGATTTCACCTCGCTGAGGATCGCTTTGGTTAAACGGTCAAACTCACCGTTGGCGCGCCAGACATAGACGCCGGTCAGCACAAACGACATCACAATCAGCCCGACACCAATCGGGATACCGCGGGTGACGTTGGTACCGGCATGCAGCGGCGCGCCGAGCCAGCCCGGTGCAAATGCAATCAGCAGGATAAAGCCAACATAGAGCACCAGCATGATCAGCGACAGCAGCGTCGCGAATGCCTGGCGCTTACGGACTAACTCATGAAAACGGGGATTACGTTCAATCTGCTGATTGATTGCATCCTGATTCGAAAGGGCGTCATTCATCACATTTTCTCCAGAGGGCTTGCAGGCGAGAACCTCACGACAGGGCGCGGATTCAGCTGGTTATAATTTTTGTGACTAGCGAAACAGACTGCGTAGGGCGGGTGTGGCGGGAAGCGATCTTCCCGCCGGACAGCGTGCGCTTAAGGCATTTTGATCGACTGTTTCTCCTCAAGCAGTTTTTCGACGACGCCAGGATCGGCGAGGGTCGAGGTATCACCCAGGTTACTGGTATCGCCGGTGGCAATTTTGCGCAGAATACGCCGCATGATTTTGCCGGAGCGGGTTTTCGGCAGTGAGTCGGTCCAGTGCAGCACATCAGGCGTGGCGAGCGGGCCGATCTCTTTGCGAACCCACTGTCGCACCTCGGTATAGAGCTCCGGCGACGGCTCTTCGCCATGATTCAGCGTGATATAGGCATAAATCGCCTGGCCTTTGATGCTGTGCGGAATCCCGACGACGGCGGCTTCGGCAATTTTAGGATGCGACACCAGCGCCGATTCAATTTCGGCAGTGCCAAGACGGTGACCGGAGACGTTGAGCACGTCGTCGACACGTCCGGTGATCCAGTAGTAGCCATCTTCATCGCGACGGGCACCGTCACCACTGAAGTAGACGTTTTTAAAGGTAGAGAAGTAGGTCTGCTCAAAACGGTCATGGTCGCCAAAGAGGGTGCGCGCCTGTCCTGGCCAGGACTCGGTGATCACCAGATTGCCTTCACAGGCACCTTCCTGCGGCTGACCTTCGTTATCCACCAGTGCCGGTTGCACACCAAAGAACGGCCGGGTGGCGGAACCCGCTTTCAGCTCAGTCGCACCCGGCAATGGCGTGATCATGAAGCCGCCGGTTTCGGTCTGCCACCAGGTATCCACTATCGGGCAACGGCTGTTGCCGATTTTTTTGTAGTACCACTCCCAGGCTTCCGGGTTAATGGGCTCACCGACCGATCCCATAATGCGCAGGCTGCTGCGATCGGTACCTTCAATAGCCTTATCGCCTTCCGCCATCAGCGCACGGATGGCGGTGGGTGCGGTATAGAGCAGGGTGACGTTATGTTTATCGACCACTTCCGCCATGCGGCTCGGCGTGGGCCAGTTCGGCACCCCTTCAAACATCAGCGTGGTGGCACCGCACGCCAGCGGGCCATAAACCAGATAGCTGTGTCCCGTTACCCAGCCGACATCGGCAGTACACCAGTAGATATCATCCTGATGGTAATCAAAGACGAACTTAAAGGTGGTGGCGGCATAGACCAGATAACCGCCGGTGGTATGCAGTACGCCTTTAGGCTTGCCTGTAGAGCCGGAGGTATAAAGGATAAACAGCGGATCTTCCGCGCCAACTTCGGCTGCAGAGTGATTGGTGCTGGCGTCCCGCATCAGGTCATGCCACCACCGATCGCGGCCTTCAACCCAGCCCACATCTTTACCGGTGCGCTGGAACACCACCACGTTTTTGACGCTGGTGACATTCGGGTTTTTTAACGCATCATCGACATTTTTCTTCAGCGGAATGCTGCGACCGGCGCGGATCCCTTCATCGGCGGTAATCACCAGCGAGGCGCTGGAGTCGACGATGCGGCCAGCGACCGCTTCCGGTGAGAAGCCGCCAAAAATCACAGAGTGAACGGCACCGATACGCGCACAGGCCAGCATTGCCACCGCCGCTTCAGGCACCATCGGCATGTAGATCGCCACCACGTCGCCTTTTTTTACTTCCAGCAACTCAAGCACATTGGCGAAGCGACAGACTTCAGTATGCAGCTGGCGGAAAGTCAGCGTTTTACTTTCGCTGGCGTCGTCGCCTTCCCAGATAATCGCCGGTTGATCGCCGCGCGTCGCTAAATGACGGTCAAGGCAGTTTGCCGCCAGGTTGAGCGTGCCATCTTCGTACCAGCGAATGTTAATGTTACCTGGCGCAAATGAGCAGTTTTTCACCTTGCTGTAAGGTTTAATCCAGTCAAGGATTTTACCCTGTTCGCCCCAGAAACTGTCTGGATCGTCGACAGATTGCTGATACATCGCCTGGTACTGTTCAGCCGTAATCAGGGCGTTTGCTGCAATGTTCTCTGGAACGGGATGTTTGTGTATTTGGCTCATGGCGGATCTCCTTGAAGATGTTAATGATATGTCAATCAATGGTTAATTGAAGCCTGCGCCATAGCTTTGTTTCTTTTTTGCGCCACAGATCACGAGATAAACCTCTTAGGGAGAAGCGTGAAGCCGTTCTGATATTTCCGGTTAACTCTCTGGCGGCCAGGGGAAATTAAGAAGGGGTATCATTTGGGATTAGGCTGGATAAAAAGCAAGCAAACGCGCCTGGCGCGTTTTTAACCCACTCTGCATAGCTATGCGTAAATTCATCTAAGTATTACTTTTCATAACAGCAGGTTAGGGATTTTTAGTGCTGGCAGCACTTTATGCTACTCAGGTGGCTAACTTTTAATCGGATCCGCCAGGGGTTGCATTTACCACAGTGAAAATGGTACTTATCTCGCCCCTGTTCTGCAGGTATCAACTCAGACCGCGTCTGAAAATGGGTATGGGAATCATCAGATTTTCATACGAGGCGCTGTTTCTAAACACCCTCTAATTTACCGGGCTTTTTGCTCACTCCCTGTGTGTATTGTCTTCTGCACCTTCGCAGTAGAGAGAAACGGGTTTTGACTGAGGAAATTACGCGTTATGAAAGGTTTTAAAATCAGCCTGGCCTGGCAGATTCTGACAGCCCTGGTGCTCGGCATCGTTGTGGGTGCTGTGTTGCATAATCAGCCAGACAATCGTGAATGGTTAGTCACCAACATTCTCAGTCCTGCAGGCGATATCTTTATTCATCTTATCAAGATGATTGTGGTACCGATTGTGATTTCATCCCTGATTGTCGGCATCGCTGGCGTGGGTGATGCAAAGAAGCTGGGACGCATCGGCGTCAAAACAATTCTCTACTTTGAAGTGATCACCACCATTGCCATTGTGGTCGGTATTACGCTGGCCAACGTATTTCAACCCGGCACCGGCATTGATATGTCAACGCTGGCAACGGTGGACATCTCTAAATATGAAGCGACCACGGCAGAGGTACAGGGCGGTCCGCACAGCCTGGTAACCACCATTCTGTCGCTGATCCCGCAGAATATTTTCGCCTCTATGGCGAAAGGCGACATGCTGCCGATTATCTTTTTCTCGGTGCTGTTTGGCTTAGGCCTGTCGTCACTGCCGTCAGAACAGCGCGATCCGCTGGTGAACCTGTTCCGTGGCATCTCTGAAGCGATGTTTAAAGTAACGCACATGATCATGCGTTATGCGCCGGTCGGTGTGTTCGCGCTAATCGCGGTGACGATAGCTAACTTCGGTTTTGCCTCGCTGTGGCCGCTGGCTAAGCTGGTGCTGCTGGTTTATGCGGCGATTCTGTTCTTCGCCTTTGTGGTGCTGGGCGGGGTCGCGCGCTTCTGTAAGCTGCGCATCACCACGCTGATGCGTATTCTGAAAGATGAGCTGATTCTCTCTTACTCCACGTCCAGCTCGGAAACCGTGTTACCGCGCATCATGGAGAAGATGGAAGCCTACGGCGCGCCGAAAGCGATCACCAGTTTTGTGGTGCCGACCGGTTATTCATTTAACCTGGACGGGTCAACGCTGTATCAGAGTATCGCGGCGATCTTTATTGCGCAGCTGTATGGCATTGACCTGTCGCTGACCGATGAGATTGTGCTGGTCCTGACGCTGATGGTGACCTCGAAAGGGATCGCTGGCGTGCCGGGCGTATCCTTCGTGGTGCTGCTGGCTACGCTGGGCAGCGTCGGCATTCCGCTGGAAGGTCTGGCATTTATCGCCGGTGTTGACCGCATTATGGATATGGCGCGTACCGCGCTGAACGTGGTCGGTAACGCGCTGGCTGTCCTGGTGATTGCCCGCTGGGAAAACCAGTTCGACGCCGAACAGGCGAAAGCGTATGAGCTGCAGTTGCGGACGCAGACCGCAAGCTGAGAACAGCGTTAGCGTAAAGAAGGGCTCAACGAAAGTTGGGCCTTTTTTGTTGGTGTGGCTTAGTTCTTACCTGGTCAATAGAGCAGAAATGAAAGATCAGCCTTTGTGCCGTTCAGTCGGGCACAAAGACGGGCTGCGTAAAGTCGGCGTAAACCCGTCCCTGAGCCTCGGCCGCCGGTTACTCGCCTCATCCATGAGGCTCGCCCGCAAGCGGGCCAGCGCTTTACGTTGTTCAAAAACGCTCCAGGCGTTTTTGTCCATGCGGCGGACGCTTTACTCCGCTATTCATGTTTATTCGCCACACTTGTTCGAACAGCAGTAAAACAGCCTGAGGGAAGAAAAGGTTCACCTGAAGAGTAAAGCGTCCCACGCCAGGGACGGCGTGGGCCGAGCGTCATGGATGACGAATGCGTCTTTACGATCAGGTGAACCTTTTCTGACCGGCTCCGATTTCCCAGCAACACTACTCACACACCCTGCGCCCAGACCGGAATGCGCAGTGATCAAGTGCCGAATGCCCGATATCACTCATTCAGCCCACTCCCTGCAACATGACTCACCCCACATCCATTGAAAAAAGATCTCACCCAATGAATTAATCATTCGTTATGATATTTGTTAATTTGAATAATTTATTCCTTAACGGAGCCCGCCATGAAACTCGACCTCAGCCAGATGATCACCGAAGGCCGCAATCCGGCCAGCCAGAACATTGATGAACTCTCCACCGAAGCGATGCTGCGCGTCATTAATGATGAAGATAAAAAGGTGGCGCTGGCGGTTGAGGCCATCGTGCCGCAGATCGCTGCCGCCGTTGACGCCATCTGCGCTGCGTTTAAGGCAGGTGGGCGATTAATCTATTGCGGTGCGGGCACCTCCGGGCGGCTGGGCATCCTGGATGCCAGCGAATGCCCGCCCACCTTTGGTACACCCCGCGAACAGGTCATCGGCCTGATTGCCGGCGGCCATACCGCCATACTCCAGGCGGTCGAAAATGCCGAAGATAACCGGGAGCAGGGCGCGCAGGATCTGAAAGATATTCACTTCAGCCGCCACGATGTGCTGGTCGGTATCGCCGCCAGCGGCCGCACACCTTATGTGCTGGGCGCGCTGGCTTACGCTAACGAGCTTGGCGCAACCACCGTGTCGCTCACCTGTAATCCCAGCAGCGCCATGTCGCAGGTCGCTGCGATTGCGCTCACGCCGGTGGTCGGCCCGGAAGTGGTCACCGGCTCCTCACGGATGAAAGCGGGCACGGCGCAAAAACTGGTGCTCAATATGCTCACCACTGGCTCGATGATCCGCAGCGGAAAAGTGTACGGCAACCTGATGGTCGACGTGGAAGCCACTAATCAGAAACTGGTGCAGCGCCAGGTCAACATCGTCATGCAGGCCACGGACTGTGATGACGCAATCGCCAGCGCCGCGCTCACCGCCTGTGGCGGACACTGCAAAACCGCGATCCTGATGGTGCTGGCTGACCTGGCCGCCGATGAGGCAAAAGCGCTGCTCAGTCAGCATCAGGGCTTTATCCGCCAGGCTCTGCAGGCAGCGGGAGCACGCTAATGGCGAAAATCACCGAGGCACTGTTGCGTGACATCCTGCAGGCGGTCGGTGGCGCGCAAAATATCGCGGCCTGTGGTCACTGTATGACACGGCTCCGCCTGACACTGAATCAGCCAGAACAGGCTGATCTGACAGGATTAAAAAGCCTGCCGGGCGTGCTGGGTGTAATCGACAGCGAGGCGCAGTTACAGATTGTCCTGGGGCCAGGCAAAGCGCAAACCGCCGCCGAGGGGATGCAGAGCCTGCTGACAGAGGGCGGAACAGCAGAACTCAGCCAGCTGGCAGCGCAGCAGAAGCAGCAGCTCAAAGCGAAGCAGACCAGCGGGGTGCATCAGTTTCTGTCGCGCTTCGCCACTATCTTCACCCCGCTGATCCCAGGCTTCATCGGCGCGGGACTGTTGCTGGGCTTTGCCACGCTGATTGAGCAGAGCCTCCACCTTAATGTGCCCGGCGACCACGCGCACTGGCTGCTGCACACCGTGGCGTACATGAAAGTGTTCGGCAAAGGGCTGTTTACCTTTCTCAGCATCCTGATTGGCTACAACGCGCAAAAAGCCTTTGGCGGCAGCGGCGTCAATGGTGCCATCATCGCTTCGCTGTTTGTGCTCGGCTATGTGCCCACGGCCACCACCGGCTACTACAGCGGCATGGAGAGCTTCTTTGGCCTGACGATCGACCCGCGCGGCAACATTATCGGCGTGCTGATGGCGGCGATTATCGGGGCGTGGATTGAGAAACAGCTGCGCAAAATCATTCCTGACAACCTTGATATGATCCTGACTTCGCTGTTTACGCTGGTGATTACCGGGGCCATCACCTATCTGCTGATCATGCCGCTGGGTGGTGAACTGTTTAAGGGGATGTCGTGGCTGTTTATCCACCTCAATAACAATCCCTTTGGCTGTGCGCTGCTGGCTGGGCTGTTCCTGAGCGCGGTGATGTTCGGCATCCATCAGGGCTTTATTCCGGTCTACTTTGCGCTGATGGAAACGCAGGGTTTTAACTCGCTGTTCCCGATTCTGGCGATGGCGGGCGCAGGTCAGGTCGGCGCATCACTGGCACTGTGGTGCAAAGCAGAAAAAGGGGCGCTGCTGCGGGCACAGATTAAAGGGGCTATCGTGCCGGGCCTGCTGGGCGTCGGAGAACCACTCATTTATGGCGTCACGCTGCCGCGCCTCAAACCCTTTATCACCGCCTGCGGTGGCGGGGCGCTGGGCGGTTTCTTTATCGGGCTGGTAGCATGGCTGGGTTTGCCGGTTGGGATGAATACGGTATTCGGCCCTTCCGGGCTGGTCACGCTGCCGCTGATGACCTCCAGCCAGGGGATCTTCGCCGGTATGGCGGTTTACCTGGCTGGGCTGATCGTGGCCTGGGTCGGCGGATTCCTGCTGACCTGGTGGTTTGGCACCCGGAATGTTGACCTCAGCTGACTGGCTGCCGGAATTCTGAAATCCGGCTAACGGATGAATAATCACCCAAAAATGTGAAAGCCGCTGCAAAGCGGCTTTTTATTGCCAGTAATTTAACTTAATCGCTAAAGAGTAGGCGGACGCATGCCGAAAACATAAAAAAAGGTAATCGTTATTTCTCAGCCCACAGTTTTCACGCTGGCACGCAGACTGTCACGTGCAGGACGTCGGGTCTTCAAGGACTTTTGATGCGTAACAACCAGCCTGTCTCTCAGCGTGAATATCAGTTTGACGAGCATGCGACACTCATGTCGACCACCGATCTCAACAGCCACATCACTTATGCCAACGACGCCTTCATCGAAGCGAGTGGATTCTCTGCCGAAGAGATTAACGGCCAGCCGCATAACATGGTGCGTCATCCCGATATGCCACCAGAAGCGTTTGCTGATATGTGGGCGACGCTGAAACAGGGTGAACCCTGGACCGCGCTGGTTAAGAACCGCCGTAAAAATGGCGATCACTACTGGGTGCGGGCTAATGCCATTCCGGTGGTGCGCGACGGTAAAGTGCAGGGCTATATGTCAGTACGCACCAAACCCACGGCAGAGGAAGTCCGTCAGACCGAAGCGCTCTATCAGGATTTTCGTGAAGGCCGGGCCAAAGGGCGACGTTTTCACAAAGGCCTGCTGGTTCGCAGCGGCTGGCGTCGTCCCGCCTCCATTCTGAAAATGCTGCCCCTGCGCTGGCGGATCCGCAGTACGCTGCTGGCATTACTGCCCCTCTCGGTGGCAGGTGTCTGGGCGCTGGGTATGACGCACGCAGCACTGGCCGGCTTTGCTGCAGGTATGGCGGCGCTACTCACACTGAGCAGTCTGTGGCTGGAGCAGCAGATTTCACGCCCTATCGAGCGGATGTGTAAGCAGGCGCTGAGCGTGGCGACTGGTGCGAGTCACAAAGTTGAGCAGATGGATCGCGTTGATGAGGTCGGTGTCACGCTGCGCGCTATCGGTCAGCTCGGATTGATGTTCCGCTGGCTGGTGGATGATGTCAGCGGACAGGCGATCAATGTGCTGAGCGCCAGCGACGCCATCGCCCGCAGCAACAACGAACTCAGTCGCCGTACCGAACAGGCCGCGGCCAACGTGCAGCAGACCGCGGCCACCATGAATGAAATGACCGCCACAGTGAAGAGCAATACCGAAACCGCGCACGAGGCGAATAGTCTCTCAGCCAGCACCAGCCACGCTGCCAGCAAAGGTGGGGAGGTGATGAGTGAGATGATGGGCATGATGGGCGAAATTGCCGACAGTTCAAAACGGATCGCCAATATTACCAGCGTCATCGATGGCATTGCCTTCCAGACCAATATTCTGGCGCTGAATGCCGCCGTGGAAGCGGCGCGGGCCGGTGAGCAGGGCAAAGGCTTTGCCGTGGTGGCGGGTGAAGTCCGCAGCCTGGCTCAGCGCAGCGCCAAAGCCGCCAGCGAAATCAAAATGCTGGTCGAAACCAGTGCCAGCCGCGTTCAATCGGGCAATGAGCACGCCAGCGCGGCAGGCCGCACGATGCAGGATATCGTGTCGCAGGTGCAGAATGTCACCGCACTGATCGCTCAGATCAGTTCAGCTACGGCTGAACAGGCGACCGCGCTCAGTGAAGTCAGTTCAGCGGTGGAAGATCTTGATGACATCACTCATCAGAACGCCGCCCGCGTAACAGAAAGCGCCGAGGCTTCAGGTCGCATGACCCATCAGGCTAACCGGCTGGTGGAAGCGATTAGCGTGTTTCGTTAAGAGATCAGACTACGAGGCCAGCGCCTGCGTGCCGTCGCGTTCGGCACGCAGCGCGCCTGGCGACTGCCCGACAATCCGCTTGAAGGCGCGACTGAATGCCGCGATCGAGCCGTAGCCGAGATGATAAGCGACGGCTTCCACCGCTTCGCCATTGTTTACGATCCGCTGCACCGCCAGCCGCATCCGTAATTCGGTCAGATATCGCAGCGGCGTCATACCGGTAGCCGTGAGAAAGCGTCCGGCGAACACCGAACGCGAACAGCCCGCCACGCGGGCGAGTCGCGCCACCGTCCAGTTTTCGCCCGGCTCCCGATGCATCGCGGCAATCGCCTGACTCAGACGCGGATCGCGCATCGCCTGCACCAGCCCGCTACTCTGGCCGCAGCCGTTCTCTACCCAACCGCGAACTATCAACGCGGCAACCACATCAGCCAGACGCGACAGAATCCCGGCAAAGCCCGCCTGGCGGGTCCGCGATTCCCGCTCCATCGCCGCCAGAATCGGCTGAATCTCCGGGTACTGCGACAGCAGCGTACTCACCAGCATCACATCCGGCATGGTGTTGATCAGCGGTTGCATGCCGCCAAGCTCAAACGCCATGCAGGCGCTGAACAGCAGCACGCTGTGCTCGTCATTACAGGCATTTTCCGGTGCGGCAATCGCGCAGACGCTGTCGCAAATCGGCTTACTCGCCATGTTCTTAATACACTGGCAGTCCGCCTCCTCACTGGAGATCAGGCTGTGCGGCTTACCGTGCGGCACCAGCAGCGCATCGCCGCTGTTGAGCTGAAACAGTTCGCCGGAGGCGCTGCGCACCAGCAGTGAGCCGCGTCCGACAAAGTGAAACTGCGCCCGCCCCGGCGCGTGCTCATAATGCAGCCCGAACGGCGCGCTTACCGCGATTCGCTGATAGTTCACGCCATACAGACGCATTCCCATCAGCAGCTCACTGGTCAGATCTCCATAGTGACTCATACGATTCCAGACGAATTATCAAAAATGAAGGTGTAAGCATCATAGATCGTCCTGACGCTCCACTCTATGCTCTCTCACACTTTTTTATCTTCCGGAGAAGCAGCATGAGTCTGACAACCGAAGTGGCTGATGAGGTTTCCTCGCCGACCCATCCCGCGTGGGGCGCAGTTTTTGCTATGGCGTTTGGGGTGTTCAGCCTGATTACCGCCGAATTTTTGC
Source organism: Pantoea sp. F_5 (assembly GCF_008631595.1). Lineage (NCBI taxonomy): Bacteria > Pseudomonadati > Pseudomonadota > Gammaproteobacteria > Enterobacterales > Erwiniaceae > Pantoea > Pantoea sp. F_5. The sequence goes on along the minus strand of NZ_VWUO01000008.1, from coordinate 153,076 downwards.
CCGTGAGTCTGCTGACGCCCATGGCAGACAGCCTCGGCGTTTCAGAAGGGCAGGCGGGACAGACCGTCACCATTACCGCCCTGGTGGCGCTGTTTACCAGTCTGGTCACCGGCAGCGTCACGCGGCGTATCGATCGCCGCATCGTGATGCTGGTGTTCTCACTGCTGCTGATCGCCTCGGCGCTGATGGTGGCATTTGCCGGTGACCTGACGGTGATATTGCTGGCACGGGTGCTGCTGGGGATGGCCATCGGCGGCTTCTGGACGCTCTCAACCGCCATTACCATGCGTCTGGTTCCCGTCGATCAGGTGCCGCGCGCGCTCTCCATTGTCTTCAGCGGGATCTCGCTGGCGACGATTATCGCCACGCCGCTTGGCAGCTATCTCGGCGGACTGGTGGGCTGGCGCAACATCTTTATGCTGACCGCCGGGCTGGGCGCGGTGGCACTGCTGTGGCAGTTCTTTACCCTGCCCGCCATGCCGGCAGAGAACAAAGCCCGCAATGGCGGCGTGCTGGCGCTCCTGCGTATCGGCGTGATGCGCTGGGGCATGCTGGCGGTGATCATGATGTTTACCGGCCACTTCGGTTTCTTCACCTATCTGCGTCCATTCCTGGAAGGCGTTGCACAGCTCAACCTTAATCAGCTGTCGCTGGCGCTGCTCGCCTTTGGCGTGGCGAACTTCTTTGGTACCTCGCTGGCGGGTTTCCTGGTCACCCGCAGCGTATCGCTGACGCTGAGCGGGATGGCGCTGTTAATGAGTGTCACTGCGCTGATGCTGGTGAGCTTTGGCGATGTCAGCTGGATGGTAGGCGCAGGCGTGGCAATCTGGGGGATGGCATTTGGTTCGATGCCAACCGGCTGGTCAACCTGGATTTCGCGCGCGGTGCCGGATGACGCGGAATCAGGCGGCGGGTTACTGGTCGCCACCATTCAGCTGGCGATTACCGTCGGCGCGGCTGCGGGCGGCTGGATGTTTGACCTGCGCGGAGCAGGCGGCGTGTTCGTTGCCAGTGGCGTGCTGATGCTGCTGGCTGCACTGACCATCTTCACGCGGGTGCGGCATCACGGTTAATCTTCTGAGGGCAGCGTATTATGCTGCCTTTTTTTATGGAAGTGGGTTATTAACCTTTTGAGCGATAACTGTGCGATACGTGCTTTTTATGTTCAATTTTACTGAAAGAGTTAAGCAAAACCCTCCGCTTTTTACTGATCAACTTCCGGACTAATATATCTATCAACAAGGCAGCACGCCTTACCTGATAAAAATTAACCGAGGAATTGACCATGAAATCTATCAAAACTTTTGCAGCTGTTATCGCGCTTTCTGTTCTGCCATTCGCCAGCTTCGCGCAATCTGTGACCGCCATCGACTCTACGCTGGATGGTGCGGAAGCGAAAATTGCTGCACAGGCGCAGGAAGCTGGTGCTTCATATAAAATCACTGAAGCCTATACCAATAACGGCGTTCACATGACCGCTGAACTGCTGAAATAAAACGTTCTACCCTCTTGTGCTGACAGGACGCCCTCCGGGCGTCCTGGCTTCGTTTCTCCGCGAATAATCCTGTTACTTTTCTTCATAAATAATTATCATTCTCAAAAAGAGCGTAACTCAGCCTGTGCGTCAGGCCTTTCTGGTTGCAATGTCGGGCTTTCTTATCACTGCGTCTGCAGTGGATTAACTCTGGAGAAGTTATGAAAGCGATTACCATTTCGCGCCGGACTCTGCGTCCGCTGCTACTGGCTACGGCCCTGTTCTCTGCCTCAGGATGGCTGGCAGTGCAGGCTGAGGATCTTAATCAGTCAGTGGGTAAAGGTGTTTATGAACTGGCGGTCAGCCCGAAAGATAACGCGCTGTTCGTGGCCACAGCGCAGAACAGCAGCGGTAACGGTGGCACGGTCTTCCGTCTCGACCCGGCGACGCTGGCAGTGCAGCAGGCAATCAACACTGAGCTGAAATCGTTTGGTGCGGCGATCAATCCACAAACCAACGTGCTTTATATTGGTAACACGGTAAACGGTTCGATCACCGCTATCGACGCCAGTAGCGGCAAGGTACTGAATACGCTGGTGCTGGATAGCCGTCCGCGGAGTGAGACCGTGCGTCCGCTGCAGCCGCGCCAGGTGGCGGTTGATGTGAAAACTAACCGGGTGTATATCAACGGACTGGGACCGCAGAGCGTGGTCTGGGTGGTGGATGGCAGCACGATGAAGCTTGTCAGCACCATCCCGAATACCGGCAAAATGGGCACTGGCCTGGCTGTGGATGCAGGCGCACAAAAGGTCTACGTCACCAATGCCGATGGCGAACTGGTCACGATTAATGCGCGTACAAATGCGGTAGAGAAGAAGCAGAAGATTGACGGCGATAAAGCGCACTTCTTCCTGAACATTGCGCTGGATACGCGTGGTCAGCGCGCTTTTCTGACAGATTCAAAGCAGGCGCAGGTGCTGGTCGTGGATCTGCGTAATCAGCAGGTGATGCAGCGGATTGATGTGCCTGAATCGCTGGCGGTTCTGTTTAATGCGCAGCGTGATGAGCTTTATGTTACCCATCGCAAAGCCGGTGAAGTCAGCATCATCGACGCCAGCAGCTATAAGGTGAAGCGCACGGTAAAAACTCCGGCATTGCCTAACAGCCTGGCGCTCTCGGCGGATGGTAAGGTGCTGTACGTTAGCGTAAAACAGCCCGGCTCGCGCAAGGAACCGCCAAAAAATCCTGACAGCGTGATGCGTATTGTACTGTAAGTGATTCCTCTTCCTCTCCAGCCAGAGAGGAAGAGTCTTCCCCTGAACCACTAAACCTCTTCCGATGCCTCGCGCTTCATCTCATCATGGGGTACATCATCCAGAATCTGCTCAAAGCTGCGCAGACGCTTGTAGATCGACATCAGTTCGATCAGCGTCGACCAGGAGGCGATCAGATACTGAAACGAACCGCGCACCTGATCAAACACGTTGGTAATCTGGTTGAGTAAGCCCAGCGTAATAGTGCCTGCCACAATCGACGGGAACAGCAGGAACAGACCAAACACGTTATCGACCTGCAGATAGAGAATGCGGGTGATGTTGAAGTAGAGATAGTGAAAGTAGAGACGGAAGTAGTTAACCCGCACCCGGCTAAACAGTTCCTGTACGGTCTGCGGTTGTGCACGATCGGCATTATCTTCGCCGTAGACCAGCTCTTTACGGTAGGCGGCTTCAACCCGCTGATTACGGAACTCCAGCCCTGGCAGCTTAATTCCGACCAGCGCCAGCAAGCCGGTGCCGAACACAGACCAGAGCACTGCGGCAATCACCAGCGCGTAAGGAATATTGCCGAGGAACGGGATATCTTTTACGTGATGTGACAGCGCCACCAGTACCGGCAAAAACGCCACCAGCGTCATAATCGCCTGAATAAAACTGACACCCCAGTTTTCCAGCGTAGTTGCAAACCGCATGGTGTCTTCCTGCACACGCTGCGCGGCACCTTCCACATGACGCAGCCGCTGCCAGTTGTGCATGTAGTAGTTATTCATGGCGGTACGCCAGCGGAAAACCCAGTGGCTGATAAAGAAGGAGTTGAGAACGCCAATCACCACCGCAATTAAGGCAATGCCGAGAAAGGCGATAACCTGATGGTAAAACTCTGCAATCTGCACCGATCCCGCTTTGGTCAGCGCTTTCTGTATCAGATCATAGAACGGACCATACCAGGCATTAATAGCCACACCCACCTGCACGCCAAACCAGGTGACAAAGATAATCAGCGCGGAACCCCACACTGACCAGCGTTGCCACGGATGCGCATCAATCAGCCGCCAGGCCAGAGCAAAAATGGCTACCATGATCCAGTAATAGAGATAAAACCAAATCTGACTCGCGGCGATAAAACGAGCCGCTGTGGTCGGTAAAGGTTGTTTCATTGCTGCTTCAAAAGTCGGCCACATGCCGGGCAGATGCGCGGCAAAGCCGAACCAGGCAAAAATCGCTACTAAGCTCCAGACAGCCGCAGAGCTGAAAAACAGCGCTGGCCGCGGAAAAAAAGACTTAAACATAGGCACTCCGCTGTTGTGTGTTGCCTGTTATAACGTTTTTGGCGGGTCGCTGTCTGTAGTCTGTTGTTTCTGCTCATGACAGGACGATGATAGATGTTAATGAAATTGTGCGGTTTTGTTTCGTGGAACTAAATCTTTGTGAATGGCAGTGTTACAATATGGCGCTTTGTTACCGGTAACAAAAATCTGTCGCCCTGAATTTGCTTATAAAAACCATTACAACGCAACCCTCTACTTTTTCATACCGCTCACGATAGCGGGAATGAGGCAATGTCATGTCAGAACAAAAAAAAGGTCATTCACGCAGGGATTTTTTGCTGAAGACGATTACCCTTGCGCCTGCAATGGCGGTAGGTTCCACAGCGATGGGCGCGCTCTCTCTGCCGCTCGCCGCACAGGCGGCTGAAACCCCGGCGGGTCCACAGCAGGCGCGTGACTACCAGCCAGCCTGGTTTACCGCCGAAGAGTTTGCCTTTATTACTGCCGCCGTAGCTCGGCTGATCCCCTGCGATGAACGCGGGCCGGGTGCGCTGGAAGCTGGCGTGCCGGAGTTTATCGATCGTCAGATGAACACGCCATATGCCACGGGTTCGAACTGGTATATGCAGGGGCCGTTTAATCCCGATCTGCCGAAAGAGCTGGGCTATCAGCTGCCGCTGGTACCTCAGCAGATCTATCGTCTCGGGCTGGCCGATGCCGACAGCTACAGTAAAAAGCAGCACGGTAAGGTGTTCGCCCAGCTCAGCGGCGAGCAGCAGGATGCCTTACTGCAGGCGATGGAAAGTGGCAGTGCGGAATTCAGCCAGCTGCCAGCAAAAGTCTTCTTCAGCTTCCTGCTGCAGAACACCCGTGAAGGCTTCTTCAGCGATCCCATCCACGGCGGGAATCAGGGCATGGTCGGCTGGAAGCTGATCAACTTCCCTGGCGCACGCGCCGACTTTATGGACTGGGTAGAGCGCGGAGAACGATATCCGTTCCCGTCAGTGTCGATTCGCGGGGAGAGAAGCTAAGCATGGCTAACGAAATGAAAAAAGTGGATGCGGTGATTGTCGGCTTCGGCTGGGCAGGCGCGATTATGGCGAAAGAGCTGACCGAAGCGGGTCTTAACGTACTGGCGCTGGAGCGCGGACCGCATCGCGATACCTATCCTGATGGCTCCTATCCGCAGTCCATTGATGAGCTGACCTATAACGTCCGCAAAAAGCTGTTCCAGGATCTCTCTAAAAGCACCGTAACCATTCGTCATGACGCCTCGCAGACGGCTGTTCCCTATCGCCAGCTGGCGGCGTTTCTGCCTGGCACCGGCACCGGTGGCGCAGGTCTGCACTGGTCAGGCGTCCATTTCCGCGTTGACCCGATTGAACTGCGGATGCGTAGCCATTACGAAGAGCGCTATGGTAAGAACTTTATCCCGGAGGGCATGACGATTCAGGATTTCGGCGTCAGCTACGATGAGCTGGAGCCGTTCTTCGACAAGGCAGAGAAAGTCTTTGGCACCTCCGGCAGCGCCTGGAGCATCAAGGGGAAAGTGGTCGGCAAAGATAAAGGCGGCAACCCGTTTGCGCCGGATCGCTCCGATAACTTCCCGCTGCCCGCGCAGAAGCGAACATACTCGGCGCAACTGTTTGCTCAGGCGGCCGAGTCGGTTGGTTATCACCCTTACGATCTGCCGTCCGCCAATACTTCGGGTCCTTATACCAATACCTATGGCGCGCAGATGGGTCCGTGCAACTTCTGCGGATACTGCAGCGGCTACGCCTGCTACATGTATTCCAAAGCGTCGCCTAACGTCAACATTCTGCCCGCGCTGCGTCAGGAGCCGAAATTTGAGCTGCGCAACAACTCTTATGTACTGCGGGTCAATCTCAGCGATGACAAAACGCGCGCAACTGGCGTGACCTATGTGGATGGTCAGGGTCGCGAGCAGGTTCAGCCTGCTGATCTGGTGATCCTTTCCGCTTTCCAGTTCCATAATGTTCACCTGATGCTGCTGTCAGGGATCGGTAAACCCTACAACCCGATCACCAACGAAGGTACCGTAGGCCGCAACTTCGCCTATCAGAACCTCTCAACGCTCAAGGCGCTGTTTGATAAAAACACCACGACCAATCCGTTTATCGGCGCGGGTGGTGCGGGCGTGGCGGTTGATGATTTCAACGCAGATAACTTCGATCACGGGCCGCTGGGCTTTGTCGGCGGTTCGCCATTCTGGGTCAACCAGGCGGGCACCAAACCGATCTCCGGCCTGCCGGTGCCGGCGGGCACACCTGACTGGGGCAGCCAATGGAAAGCGGCGGTGGCGGATACCTACACCCACCATCTGTCGATGGATGCGCACGGCGCGCACCAGTCCTATCGCGCCAACTACCTCGATCTCGATCCCAACTACAAAGATGCCTATGGGCAGCCGCTGCTGCGCATGACCTTTGACTGGCAGGATAACGACATCAAAATGGCACAGTTTATGGTTGGCAAGATGCGCAATATCGCGGAAGCGATGAATCCGAAGATGATCATCGGCGGCGCGAAAAAGCCGGGCACCCATTTTGATTCCACGGTGTATCAGACCACCCACATCAGTGGCGGGGCAATCATGGGCGACGATCCTAAAACCAGTGCGGTGAACCGTTATCTGCAAAGCTGGGACGTGCCAAATGTGTTTGTACCAGGCGCATCCGCCTTCCCGCAGGGACTGGGTTATAACCCGACCGGCATGGTGGCGGCGCTGACCTACTGGTCAGCCAAAGCGATTCGCGAACACTACCTGAAAAACCCCGGTCCACTGGTGCAGGCATAAGGAGATGGCGATGAAAAATGGCATTCTGGCTCTGATTCTCGGCTCCCTGTCGTTCGCCGCCCTGGCGGATAACAGCCAGGACGATCTGGTTAAACGGGGGGAGTATCTGGCACGCGCCGGTGACTGTGTGGCCTGCCACACCAGCAAAGGCGGCGCTCCCTTTGCCGGTGGTCTGCCGATGGCGACACCGATTGGCACCATCTACTCCACCAACATCACCCCCGATCGCGCGACCGGTATTGGTGAGTACAGCTATGACGACTTCCAGAAAGCGGTGCGTCATGGCGTGGCGAAAAATGGTGATACGCTCTATCCGGCGATGCCATTTCCCTCCTACGCGGTGGTCAGCGATGAGGACATGAAGGCGCTTTATGCCTGGTTCATGCATGGCGTTGCGGCGGTTAAGCAGCCAAACCGGGAGAGCGACATTCCCTGGCCGCTGTCGATGCGCTGGCCGCTGGCGATCTGGCGCGGCATTTTTGCGCCCGATGTAAAAGCGTTCCAGCCTGCCGCCCAGGAAGATCCGGTGCTGGCGCGGGGTCGCTATCTGGTTGAAGGGCTGGGCCACTGTGGAGCCTGTCACACACCACGCAGCATCACCATGCAGGAGAAGGCGCTGACCAACCAGGAGGGCAGCGACTATCTGGCGGGCAGCAGCGCACCGATTGATGGCTGGACCGCCAGCAACCTGCGCGGTGACAACCGTGACGGGCTGGGACGCTGGAGCGAAGAGGATCTGCGTCAGTTCCTGCGCTATGGCCGCAACGATCACACCGCCGCGTTCGGTGGCATGACCGACGTGGTGGAACACAGTCTGCAGCACCTGAGCGAGGCCGATATCACCGCCATTGCGCGCTATCTGAAGTCGCTGGGTGCAAAAGACCCGAATCAGGCGGCGTTCAGCGTGGATGATGCCACGGCAAAAGCGCTGTGGCGTGGCGATGACAGCCAGACCGGTGCGGCGACCTACGTCGACAGCTGTGCAGCGTGCCATAAAACCGATGGCAGCGGCTATAAACGTTTCTATCCGGCACTACGCGGTAATCCGGTGGTGATGGCAGAGGATCCGACCTCGCTGATCCACATTGTGCTGGTGGGTGGACAGTTGCCTGGCGTCAATGGTGCGCCGTCGACCATCACCATGCCGGCATTCGGCTGGCGTCTGAATGATCAGCAGGTGGCGGACGTAGTGAACTTCGTGCGCAACAGCTGGGGCAACAAGGCGTCAGAACCGGTGACCGCGAAACAGGTCGCGTCGCTGCGTAAAGATGAGAAGGATCGTCTGGGCAGTGCAGACATCCGGGTGCTGGAAGGCAAATAAGCGAGAGTAAAAAAGGCCGTCATCATCAGGATGACGGCCTTTTCTTTTAGATATTCTCCAGATCGATTCCGCGCGTTTTCGGCCCGTAAATCCCCACCGACAGCATCACCATCACCATGCTCAGCACGATAAAGGTAATCACGCCTGCCGTTCCTGCGTACTGCAATATCACCCCAATGAGAATACTGCTGAAGACCGTTGAGAGGCGGCTGAAGGAGTAGCAGAAGCCGACTGCCCGCGCCCGGATGTGGGTCGGGAAGATCTCGGTCTGATAGGCGTGGAAGCTGAAAGTCAGCCAGGCGTTGGACCAGGTAATCAGGAAGCCGCAGAGGATCAGTAGCACCGGGTGCGTCTGGAAGGCAAAGAGCGTACCGAACACCACCGTCATCAGCGACGACAGGACGATCTGCCACTTATTCTCCAGCCTGTCGGCGTAGCGGCTGCAGATCAGCGATCCCAGCGGATAGGCCAGCGTGATGAAGAAAGCATAGAGCAGGCTGTGCGTCACCGTGGCTCCACGGCCTGACAATAGCGCAGGCAGCCAGTTACCAAAGCCGAAAAAGCCGATTGCCTGAAAAAAGTTCATCACCACCAGCATCAGAGTGCGCTTGCGGTATGCAGGAGACCAGATTTCACTGAAGCGTCCCTTTTTGGGCAGTTTTGCCGCTGCATCTTCAGCTGAAAACGCGGGTCCGGCCGGGATGCCGCAGCGTTGCTCCATCACCGACAGCACTTTATGCGCCTCCTGATGACGATCCTGCTGCGCCAGCCAGCGTGCTGACTCCGGCAGATTTCTGCGCACCAGCCAGATCACCAGCGAACAGACCGCGCCCGCGATCACTACCCAGCGCCAGCCTTCCAGACTGAGCAGTGTTTGCGGAATCAGCCACCAGGACATCAGAGCCACCGCAGGCACCGACAAAAACTGCACGAAAAAGGAGAAGGCAAAAGCGCGGCTGCGCAGATGGCTCGGCACCCATTCCGACAGATAAGTATCGATGGTCACCAGCTCGACGCCCAGCCCGATCCCTACCAGAAAGCGGAACAGAATGATCATCTCCGCGCTCTGCTGGAACGCCATCAGCAGCGAAAATAACCCGTACCAGAGCAGCGCACACATAAAGGTCAGGCGGCGGCCAAAGCGATCAGCGTAGGGGGCCAGCAGGCTGGCACCGAAAAACAGACCCAGGAAGGTGGCCGAGGCGAACGCCGCCTGATCGGAGAAACCCAGCACGCCCGCCGCGCCCGTGTGAAATACGCCCGCCGACAGCAGGCCGGTGCTGATATACCCGGTTTCAAACAGGTCATACAGTTCAAAAAAACCGCCCAGCGCCAGCAGCGTGATAAAGCGCCATAATCCGGCAGAGGAGGGCAGCGCATCAATGCGCGCGGCTAAGCTGTTACGGGCCGCCAATGAAGCGTGCATCGGCGGCAGGCTGGTGGAGTGGGTGGTCATATCAGCGTGAACCTCAGGCAATGTGGATACGACTCGCAGCCGGTCAGAGGCTTATACCGTTAGCAAGCGAAGAGATAGCAGAATAATCAATTCATCTGCCAATGCCGAGAGCGTCGTTGCTGACGATTTAGCAAGATACGTTGCAGGTTTTGCCATTCATCGCAGACCAACTCCGGCATTGTGATCAGGCCAGGATCTGTTTGCAAACTCAGAGCTGTCTCTCAGTCCGATAACGCGGTAGCAGGCCCGCATGGATGCAAATGCTACAATTGCGCTATCATAGTCTCGCTTTGTTACATCTTCTTCATGGATGCAGAAAAGCTGAGCTGAAGAAGCTGACACAATCAGGGAAAGATGAGGTGTAACGTGAGTTTTTTTGACGAGCTTAAAGCATCGCTGAAAGAAGCTGTTGAGATCAAAAACGGTGCCAAAGAGCCAGGTCGTGTTACCCGCTATGCGGTGGCCGACGTGAAGACTATTCGGGCACTCAATCCATGCCCATATATCCCTCCTGCCGGAAAAGCGAGAAAGCGCCACCGATAATGCCCGCATCGGTGGCACGTTACTTTAAGGCAGTTGCGGCCAGACGCCGGGTCCAATCGGCAGTCCCAGCCAGTACCAGGCGACCAGCAGTGCTATCCAGCTGATAAAGAACACCAGCGGATAGGGGAAGATCAGCACGTAATAGGTCCCGAGCTGCGCATCTTTCTGGTAGCGCTGCAAAAAGGCCAGGAACAGCGGCAGAAACGGCGACATCGGTGCCAGCGGCAGCACGGCGGAGTCGGCGATGCGGAAAATCATCTGGGCAAAGGCGGGATGGAAGCCGAGCAGCATAAACATCGGCACGAAGACCGGGGCGAGAATCGACCAGATTGCTGAGCCGCTGGCGATAAACATGCAGAGAAACGCCGAGAGGAACATCAGGCCGAGAAACGCGGGCGCACCGCTGACGCCAGCGCTCTCCAGCACGTCGGTCAGCCCGATTGCCATGAACTTGCCCATGTTGCTCCAGTTAAAGAACGCCACGAACTGCGAGAGCGGAAAGACCATCACGATAAAGCCCGCCATGCCCTTCATCGGATCGACCAGCAGCTGCGGGATATCATCCGGACGGCGGATCTGCCGGGTGACCACGCCGTAAGCAATGGCGACCACAAAGAAGAACAGAATGATGATCGGTACGATGCCCTGAATAAACGGCGAGGGAATAATGGCGCCGGTAGCGGGGTTACGCAGCGGCGCATTTTCCGGCACCACCAGCAGCGCCATCACGGCGATAAACAGCAGTGCGGCCATCCCGGCGGCCCGCAGGCCGCGGTTCTCCAGCGGCGTCAGTGCCGCCAGCTTCTCACCATTGCCCTTCCACTGCGGCAGGCGCGGCTCGACAAACTTATCGGTCAGCAACGCGCCCACAACCGTCAGCACAATCACCGAGGTGGCCATAAAGAACCAGTTATCGATGACGCTGACATGCACCGTGTCGCTGACCGCTTTCGCCGCTTCGGTGCTGATCCCCGAGAGCAGCACATCGGTGGTGACAATCAGCAGGTTGGCGGTAAAGCCTGAGGCCACACCGGCAATGGCGGCCAGCAGGCCCGCCACCGGATGACGGCCCACCGCCAGAAAGATCAGTGCGCCCAGCGGCGGCATCACTACCAGCGCGGCATCCGAGGAGATATGACTGAAAAAGGCGATAAACAGCACCATATAGCTGGCGTAACGACGGCTGACGCGCGACGCCATCTTCACCATCAGCGACTGTAACAGGCCGACCTTTTCTGCCAGTCCGGCACCAATGACCAGCGCCAGAATCGAACCCAGCGGGGTAAAGCTGCTGAAGTTCTTAATGATATTAGGCAGGATCCACTGAATGCCTGCGACGCTCAGCAGGTTATTCACCCGGACAATTTCGCCGTTGCTGGGGTTTTTTACCGCCAGGTCCAGCGCGCTGATAACGGCGGTCGCCACCATCAGAACAACAATCAAATAGACAAACAGTAAAAACGGGTTAGGTACTTTATTGCCCACACGCTCGATCCAGCTGAAAAGCCGGCCAGGGCTGCGGTTCCCGGATGTTGCTTCCATGGTATTGATTCTCGTCTTGTGTTCCCCTTATCGGTGGAGGCCCGGTCTGACGCTTGTCGTGATCTACAACAGGCGGTGAGTTCAGATTCGGCTCCGCTGAATCAGGGAAGTGTTTGCAATATTTTTTATAGTGGTCCGTATCAGAGACACGGCCATTGGCTCATTCGGCCAGTTTTGTGGGTGTGATCCCCGCCGGGATAGGGCAGTAATAAGGCTGCGCGCCACGTACCCGTTCGAACTCGGCCCTGCAGCCAGCCAGTGCCTGCGGTTCTGTTAACAGCGTTAACACCGTGGCCGCCATCACTTTACTCGCCAGAAACATCCCCTTATGCCCGATACTGGTGCGACCCTGCGCCACCAGTTGCCAGGTGTGCAGCGGCGTGCCGAAGGTAAAGCAGGGCGCAAAGCACTGTGCGGTCGGCGTTACCCAGCTGACATCGCCGACATCGGTGGAGCCATAAAGCAGCTCACGCGTGACCGCATAGGGCGCAACCTCATCCATAAACAGCCTGTCGCCCAGCTGTTCAGCCCAGGCATACCCGGCTTCGCCACCAGTGCGGGCGACATTGAGCCGGGCATTGCGCAGATCGTCATCGGTCAGGGTGGCACGCAGTTCGGCCGCAAACGCGCGCTCTTCGTCGCTGTAGTCGGGCAAACCAAACTGATGCAAATAACGCTCCATCACCGCTTCCAGCGCGCGGTTAGGCACGTAGTCCGAACAGGCTTTGTCAAAACGCACGGTCAGCGTGGTATCGGTCATCAGCGCTGCGCCCCTGGCGATATTGATGACTCTCTCATAGATCGCCTGCGCCTGAGGCAGTTCCGGGGCGCGAATCAGGTAGAGCACTTCTGCATCGGCCTGCACCACATTTGGTGAGACGCCGCCGCTGTTGGTGATGGCGTAATGCAGACGCGCCTCCTGCACGATATGCTCGCGCAGGAAGTTGGCCCCGGTATTCATCAGCGTGACGGCATCCAGTGCGCTGCGGCCCAGATGGGGTGAGTTGGCCGCGTGAGCGGCGACACCTTTGAAGCTGAAGGCCGCCTGTATATTGGCAAGCGTCCGCAGATTAAACATCCCGCTGAAACCTTCAGGATGCCAGGTCACGGCGGCATCGACGTCGTCAAACAGCCCTTCGCGTACCATAAAGGTTTTGCCCGATCCGCCCTCTTCGCCGGGGCAGCCGTAAAAGCGAACCGTGCCGCCCGTGTGATGCTGTTCCATCCACGCTTTCACGGCGCAGGCTGCAGCAACGCCTGCCGTACCGAGCAGGTTGTGACCGCAGCCATGGCCGTTGCCGTTGGCTTCCAGCGGTTGTGGCCGGGCGCAGCCCGACTGCTGGCTCAGACCGGCCAGCGCATCAAACTCGCCGAGGATGGCAATCACCGGCCTGCCGCTGCCCGCGCTGGCGATAAAGGCGGTGTCGATGCCCCCCACGCCGCGCTCTACTGTGAAACCCTCTTCCTGCAGCGCATCAGCCAGCAGAGCAGAGGAACGGGTCTCGGCGAAGCGGGTCTCAGGCGTGTCCCAGATGGCGTCGCTGAGCGTGCTGAAACGAAGCTGATGACGATTGATATAGTCGGCAATAAAGTCTTCCATCATCATGAGCCCCCAAACTGCGCCTGGTTCAGCGCCAGGGTTGCCAGCAGCGTGATGGCGTCCGGCATCACCCGCTCATCAAAGTCGAATTTCGCATTGTGATGACCCGCCGCCAGCTCACAGCCAAAAATGACGTAAGAGGCCTGACCGCCGCGCTCTTTTACCCGCTCCATCATGTAGGTCGCATCTTCTGATCCTGCCGCCTGCGCTTTACGATCGACCACCGAGTCGAAGATACCGAGCGCGTCCGCCTGCTGATGGATGAAATCGACCCACGGCTGCGTCGGGGTACAGCTTCGCGCAGCACCCATCAGCGAAACTTCCTGCTCAACGCCATACATCGCTGCTGCACCGGCAATCACCCGCAGCGCCTGCTGATAAATATCGTCGTTAACCTGATTGGTCACGCCACGGGTTTCGACCTTCAGCAGAGCGCAGTCAGGCACTACGTTGCGGCCGGTTCCGGCCTGCAGCACGCCCACGTTGACCCGCGCCACGCCGCCGCTGTGCTGGGTTAAGCCATGCAGCGCCAGCGTCGCCTGTGCGGCGGCCAGCAGGGCATTGCGACCCTCTTCAGGGCGACCGCCTGCGTGGGCACCGATGCCGGTAAAGTGAACATCCAGCTTGGTGGTGGCCAGGAAGCTGTCGCTGCCGCAGACCACTTCGCCTGCCGGCACGCCGGTGCCGATGTGAATCGCGGTGAAGCGCTCAACGTCATCGACCACGCCCGCGGCGACCATCGCTTTTGCGCCGCGCACGCCCTCTTCGGCGGGCTGGAAGATCAGTTTAATCGTGCCGCTGAGCTGATCTTTCATCGCCATCAGCACTGAGGCGAGGCCCAGCCCAATGGTGGTATGACCATCGTGGCCGCAGGCGTGCATCATCCCGGCGTTACAGGAGACAAACCCTTCGCGCTGCGGCAGATGATCGGCTGCCTGGCTTTCATTGAGATCCAGTGCATCCATATCGACCCGGAAGCCCATCACCGGACCGGGACGGCCGGTCTCAAGCGTCGCCACGATGCCGCAGAATCCACCGGAGAAGTGACTGATCCACTGCGGCAGCGCGCCCTGTTGCAACGCACGTGCCTCCTGCTGCTTCAGTATGGCTTCGTCGGGCAAGCCCATCCGCGCATCGGCATCGACGACCTCACGGCCCAGCTTCAGTTGATAACCGAGCTTATGCAGTTCTTCTGCGACTAACGTCGCGGTGCGGAACTCCAGCCAGCCCGATTCGGCGTAGTGATGGAAGTCGCGACGCCACTGTTGCAGCTGTGGCAGCAGGGCGCTGATGCGGTCTGAAAGGGATTTCATCGGCTCTCTCCTCATTGTTGATTTTTTATGCACTGCGTCGAATCTACACAATGGTACTGGGCGGCATAAGATGCGAATATCTTGTGACTGATAAACAACGGTTATCGCAAAACTATGTCTGCCAATCTCAAACTTCATCAGCTGCGTGCCTTCACTGACGTGGCGCGACAGGGCAGTATCCGGGCGGCAAGCCGTCTTTCCGGGCTGTCGCAACCGGCGTTAACCAAAGCGATTCAGGAACTGGAGCGAGAGCTGGGAGCAAAGCTGTTTATCCGCCGCCAGCAGGGCGTGGTACTGACCGATATCGGTGATAACTTTTTTCGCCATGCCAGCCTGGTGCTGGCTGAGCTGCGGGTTGCAGAAGAGGATATCCAGCAGCGACTGGGGCTGGGTGGCGGTCAGGTGAACATCGGCGTGGGTGGCAGCGTGGCGCGCACCATCATGCCGCAGGTGATAAACCAGTTTCATCGCGAATACCCGCTGGTTAAGGTACGCATCGTTGAAGGCCAGCTGGTGTCGATGGTGCATGAACTGCGTCAGGGGGCGCTCGATTTCACCATCAACACCTACGATCAGAGCCATCTCGATCAGGAGCTGATGTATGAAAGGGTAATGGAGCGCGAGTATAAAGTGGTGGTGCGTAAAGGCCACCCGCTGGAAAAGGCCCGTTCTCTGGCGGCGTTACAGCAGGCGGACTGGACGATGCCAACGCCGAAAGGGAGTTACTATCGCCTGCTGCACGATTTGTTTGGCGAGCGCGGCATGGCACCCAAAATCGTGGTGACCTGTGAAACCTTTATGGCCTGCACCAGCCTGGTGGCGCAAAGCGATTTCATCAGCATTCTGTCGGTCGACGTGATTGACGATCCCATTCTGGGGCGGTCGCTGGTGGCGCTGACGCTCGACGAGCCTCTGCCGAAAGCGATCTTCTACCTGATCCAGCGCAAAGACACCGCGTTGACGCCGATGAGCAGTTATATGGCGCAACTCTTTCGGCGTTATTGTCATTAAAATCAGTGAGTAAAGCCGATCGTCTACACTGTAGAGGTACTGTAAAAAATCCACCCGACAAATAGAGGTTACGATGCAAGTCAGTCCTTATCTGTTTCTCTATGGCCGTTGTGAAGAGGCTATCGACTTTTACCTGCAGGCGACCGGGGGAGAGCTGCTCTCCAAAATGAAATTTGGTGACATGCCGGATCAGGGTGAGCAGGTCGGCGATCAGTCCGCAGCGCCGCAGCCGCCAGAAAAGATCATGCATGCCCAGCTGCGTATCGGTGACGGTGAGCTGATGCTGAGCGACGGCAACACTGAGAAGCCGCCCGCGTCTGAACATGCCGGTTACGCGGTCAGTCTTTCTACCAATGATGTTGAAGAGGGCAAAGCCTGGTTTGAGAAATTGTCGGCAGGCGGCAAGGTGACAACGGAGTGGCAGGAGACATTCTGGTCGAACGGATTCGCGATGTTCATTGATAAGTTCAACATTCCATGGCGCATCAACGTTGAGAAGCCACAGGAATAACCGAAGGTAAGATGCAGGACTGAGTTGTTAAACCTGCCTCTCAAAAGCTGGCCTGGAGGAATTAACGCCCCAGGCCAGTTTTCCTGCGCAACGGGCGCTTTTTTCAGCCGCCCGTTATCATTATCAGAAGTTATAACCCGCCACCAGGTAGTAACCCCAGCCAGTCGATTTCACTTCAAATGGTCCTTTGCCGAAGTTCAGCTCCTGACCATCTGCCCACTGTCCGCCGTTGTGGAAGTAACGCGCCACCGCAGAAATATGCCAGTGATCGTAACCCAGTGACAGAATGTGGCTGGAGGCGATGGAGTTGCTGGTACGTGATGAACCGCCTTTCTCGTTGAGGTCAGAACCCCAGTCGAAGTTGGTGAAGCCCACATAGCCCAGATTACCGCCCCACAGCTGGGTGATAGGCACGAAGTATTTCACCTTGAAGCGATAGCCATCCCAGCTGTTTTCGTTCGCCGCGCCATAGTTTTCCCACTGATATTTGGCATAGACGTTCAGCGACAGGCCGACATCGCTATGCGTATCGATATCGGTGCCCAGACCCATATACCAGGTATTCTGACGGTTGTCGCTGTTGCGGCCCATATCGTAGATATAGTTATTGGCGAAATACCACTCCTTGAACGGACCAAAAGCCAGGCTGGTGCCGGTCAGTTTGTCGATAGAGAAGCGCGGTTCAATCTCCATAAACATCGGTGAACCGTGGTCGAACACGCCGTTGGCATTGCTGTTGCCCACGCCGAAGAAGTTAGGCACGTCCAGATAGCCATAGAAATCGAACCACTCTTTCTTCGCAAACGCTTCATATTCCAGATAAACGTCGTTGTTAAACTGCGGTCCGAAACGCGTGTGGTAGCTGCCTACCACGTTAACGCTCTGATGCCACCAGTCGGAGAGGTACTGCGGATCGCTTTCAGCAGCCTGCGCAGCACCACTCAATGAACATGCCAGCACGGCACCTGCTATCAACGTTTTAAATTTCATTATCATCAGCCACATGCTTTTGACCGCCGCACAGCAGACGCAGTCAGAGAGAAGTCGGTCCCTGGAGGGGAGTGAGGTATTCAGCAAAAAACAGCCAGTTCTTCAGCCCGCGTAGCGTGCCTGTAACAGATCGATAGAAAATAGATTTTGCTCACGTTTGTCAAAAAGTGTTGCATTACAATTCAGCTAAAATGTGATGCGCTTCACAATAATGACCGGGATCGAACGGAACCAGGCAACCGTTTACGTTGTCTGGTTCGTGATCAAACAGGCGGGATCAGGGAAGGGTGACGCGAACCTGCAAACCACAAACAGCCCCCTGTGGCGTCAGGCAGTTGGAAAGGGCGACGTGAATCTGATGTTTCTGTGCGACGTTACGCACAATGGAAAGTCCCAGCCCGCTGCCCTGGGCTTTGACATCAGGCGAACGGGTAAAACGGTCGAACGCGCGTTCGATAAAGGATTCCGGCATGCCCGGTCCATTATCGACAATATCGACCACCGTTTTGCCCGCGACCCGATGCAGTAGCACATCGACCAGGCTGCCTTCCGGCGTGTGCAACATAGCGTTACCGATCAGGTTATCGAACAGGCTGCGCAATTCGGAACGGCTGGCCTGCAGACGGTACTGCGTTGAGCCATTAAAGCCGATATCAATGCCGCGTTTGTCCGCCACCACCATCAGCTGCTCAATGCTCTCTTTCAGCAGATCTTCCAGCTCAATATGCTCCACACTGGCCACCACGCTCTGGTCATCCTGGCGTGAGACATTGAGTAACTGTGTGACCAGGTGCCGGGTACGCGTGACGCCCGCTTCCAGCTGGCTGAACTGACGGCTCGCTTCGCCGGGCTGGATGTGCTGACGCAAATTTTCCAGTTGTAACGTCACCGCTGTTACTGGTGTACGCAGCTCATGGGCAGCATCTTCCAGGAACTGACGCTGCGACGACCAGGCGTCACGTAGCTTACTCAGCAGCGAGTTGTAAGCGGCTACCAGCGGCAGAATCTCATCCGGTAAGCCCTCCGGTGAGACATTATGTGGATGATGGGTTTCCTGCGCCGCAATCTGCCGTGAAGCGACCTGCAGATCGCGCGTGATCTTACGCACCACCAGCCAGATCACCAGCAGCGACAGCGGCATCATCAGGATCATCGGAATGATCGCCGACAGCGCCCGCTTCACCATCGAGGCTTTCATGTAGCTGAGGTTGTGCATGACCTGGATGGTTTTAATCTCGCTGCCGGGCATGCCGGGCCGGGTAAAAATACGCCATTCGCAGTCGTCGCACTGTCCCACATGCACATCGTGATACCCGCGCTGATTTTGCAGCGGGGCCTGCAACTCCGGCCATGAGCTGGCCCGCAACTGGCCCTGATCGTCCCAGAGCTGAACCACAAAGGCGCTCTTTGCCTTGTCCGGCGCGATAAGCATTGGCATCAGGGCGGGCATCTGTTTATTGGTGGACCAGGCATCAGCGATTTTTGCCAGCTGATCGTCCTTCATTGTGCCGACCATATCGCCGTAGCAGCTGAAAAAATACCAGGTGACGCCGCCGATCATCAGCAGATGAATAATCAGCAGGGTAGAGAGAAGTTTGTTGCGCAGTGAGCGCATAAAGGTGAAAGGTTTCATATTGCCGGAACCCGCCAGCCCAGTCCGCGCACGTTACGGATCACGTCGTTGTCCAGCTTACGCCGCATCCCGTGGATCAGCACATCGACCGCGTTGCTGCTGACTTCATCGCCCCAGCCGTAGATACGGTTTTCCAGCTGCTCACGCGACAGAATAGCACCCGGCCGCTCCAGCAGCGCGTAGAGCAGGGCATATTCCCGTGCCGTCAGCTGCTCGCGCTGGCCTTTGTAGAGCACCTCGCGGGTCATCATATCCAGTTGGACATCGCCGCTGCCCAGCACCGAGTCTGCTGCACCGTGGCTGCGTCGCGTAATGGCGCGCATCCGGGCCATCACTTCCTGGAGATCGAACGGTTTAAGCAGGTAGTCGTCCGCACCGCTATCGAGTCCCTGTATCCGCTGCGCGACCGTGTCGCGCGCGGTAAGAATCAGCACTGGCGTCGCGTCGCCGCGGCCGCGCGCCCGGCGCAGCACCTGCAGACCGTCATCGCGCGGTAAGCCGAGATCGAGTAGCACGCAACTGTAGCCGCCTTCGCTCCAGGCATTTTGGGCATAAACGCCATCGCGCACCCAATCTACTGACCAGCCCGCGCCCTGCAGTGCCTGCTGCAGGTTCGCGCCGATCATTTCATCATCTTCAACCAGTAACACGCGCATGGCTGATCTCCTTCATAAAGATAAGAGAGAGTTTACTCACCAATTGTTAGGCCAGAATTATCCTTCCGCCGTCATACTTCGCACTGTCGCGGCGTTGGCTGCTTTTGCTCACCCCAGTCACTGACCAATTTCAGCTCCTGGGGATTCGCGCATTTGCCGCCTTGCTACAGCACGAATTATTTTGGCGGACCGCGGCCGTCATACTTCGCACTGTCGCGGCGTTGGCTGCATCTACAGTGCTCAATCAGAACCCTACCCGTATTCACCAAATTAAACGAGGGCAAAACCACATGTTTCAGGATGAAATTTTGATGTTTTCATTATTAAGTAAACACTATCCAGAATCTGCAGGAGTTATTTAATTACACAATTACATTAAAATAATTTTTATTAAATATGGACTTCATTTTCGATAATCAAATTCAGCGCAAAAATGTTAAAACTATGCAATGAAAATTAACTCTGCGAACGAATTGTGCTCGATATCACAAAATTACATAAATATTAATGTTCTTGCAAGATAAAAAGACAGGCAGGAGCTCAAAAACAACCGTTTATCTCCATGAATCTATTTGATATTAATTGTTTTTTGCTGAATTTTATTAAGGATAATAAGTATTTGATCATAAAAAACTGAATTGATATAAAAGTGCTGGCAATAGAGATTGCTAAAGATAAAAAAACAGAAGGAATTTGTTAAATGAAAATATTAGAAAATAATCAATGTCTTTTAGTTACAGGTGCAAGCGGTGCATATGACCCTGCCTATGCTGGAGCGTCTTCTTATGCGAGCCAGCATGGTAATAAGTTGGGTAGTTCCAGTAATCTATTTGGACCGAGTAATGGCGTAGTACAGGTCGTAGCTGCTCATCCTGAAATTGCGGGATGCCTCAATGGTATTCTCGGCGGGATGGTTGGTGGTTCAGCAGGTGGTCCGGGCTCAGCTGTGGCAAGTGCCATTGGTGGTGGTATTGGTTCATGTTTTAATAATTCTGGAAACAGCAATGCCGGGAATAGTTTTGGTGGTCAATGTACCTGGTGAAGTTAGTCTCCATGACTAATGACAGCTGAGGGTCTTATGCAAAAAATAGTCTGCTATCTGTCTATACTAATCAGCATATTGATAGGCGCAATGTTTTTGAGTGGCGCGGGCGTCTCTTATGTAGGCTGGTATGCTATGCCAGAAAATGCATCAAAAATGGTGGTTACAATCGCTACATTGGCGACTTTTGTTAAAGCTGCTATTTCTTTATGTTCAAGTTTTTTCAGTACATCTGACAGCAGTAAAAACACTTAAGCGCCGATATTAAATCTGCAGGGGCTTCGGCCCCTTTATTTATTCAACAAAATCAATAAAACAGGAGGCTAATAAATATCCCCTGTGACTATAAATGGTTCAACAGCGATGCTTTGACAGGATTTGCTCAGAAATGGAGGATTTGTGTGTGGGGCAGAGAATTATTGATAACGTATAAGTTCAGATGCAACCAGGAACTAATCACCACATCACACACAAAAAATGCTTCCGACTGACTAAGCTTTTTAAACATCTCACCTCTTTTTTTAACAGCAATCTCACCACAGATTTCCCCCCAAAGCCCCGCTGGCCGCACCCTTCCGCGCCCATTCTCGCCCTTGCTAATTCTGCGCTAATTTTCTGCTAATTAAGGGATAAATTTTAGCGGGTAGAGTGGCTCCACTGCACATCAGCATCAACAGGAGGAACCATGAATCAGCGCGAGTTTATTCGGAGTTTGCTGGACTGGATTGAGAACAACTTAGGACACGATCTGCATCTGGATGAGGTGGCACGCCGCTCGGGCTATTCGCGCTGGCATCTGCAACGCCTGTTCCGCCAGCATACCGGCTTTTCACTGGCAGAATATATCCGCCAGCGCCGCTTAACCGAGTCTGCACTCAGTCTGCTAAGCAGCAACGAAGCGATATTACAGGTGGCGATGAATTACGGCTTCGATACCCAGCAGGCCTATACCCGCACCTTTAAAAACTACTTTATGATGACGCCAGGCCAGTTGCGCCGTCAGCGTCGCGTCGAGCCGGATCGGCTGCTGTTCCCTCTGGCGATGGCCAGCTGATGCCTGATAAGACCTTTCCGTCACCGCACAGAGACGGGAAGGTCGGCCTTCGCTCTGCGCCGCTCTCCTCCTGAACTTCGCCTCGCTTTTTTTGCCCGTCAGCCACAGCGATCCCGCCCGAACATGTTAGTTTGTTGCCATCCCCCTTTACTGCCGGAGTCGGGAAACATGGAAAATGGCGCGAACATAACCGCCATGCTGGTATTTGCACGGGTTGTGGAATTACAGAGTTTCAGCGAGGCGGCACGCGCACTTGGCCTGTCCAAATCTCATGTCAGCCGGGAAATTGCCCGTCTGGAGTTGCGGCTCGGTATCCGGCTGCTGCAGCGTACCACCCGGCGGCTGGCACTGACTGAGCTGGGTCAGGCTTATTACCCCTACTGTGTGCGGATGCTGGCTGAAGTACAGCGCGCCGAGGCGTTTGTGCAGCAGGTGCATCAGCAGCCCGCTGGCCATGTCAGGCTACAGGCACCCGTCACCTTTGGCTGCCAGTGTGTGGTTCCCGTTCTCAATCGTTTTCTGCGCCGCCATCTGCATATCAACGTCGATCTCGATCTGACCGATCGCAATCACGATCGGCTGGACGATCAGGTCGATCTGGCGATTGTGATCCGATCCCGATCGCCGCAACAGGGCAATTTTCGGGTACTGAGCGATATCGAGTGGGGACTTTATGCCGCGCCCGCTTACCTGGCGCAGCAACCCGCCATCACCCATCCTGAGATGTTGCCGCGCCACGACCTGCTGCTGTTTCACGGTCCGGCGCACACCGCCGCGCTGCCGTTCCGCCGTGATAAACAGCGGCTGGCCCTGGACGTGCGCAGCCGCTTTCGCGCCAATAACAGCATGGCGCTGCTCAATGCCGCACTGGCGGGCAGCGGCATCGCTTATCTTCCGTCCTACATGGCACAGGAGGCGGTGACGCGTGGCGACATTCAGCAACTGCTGCCGGAGTGGCAGATGGATCGCCTGCAAAGCTATCTGCTGCTGCACAACACGCCTGAACCGGCGTCACCTGTGACACTGCTGTGCGATGCCCTGATTGCGGCGTTGAATCCGGACTGATTGTTGCCTGCTGACAACAGTCAGCGCCACAGAGTAACTATCCTGCGATGACTGTTGTTCATCCGCTACGCCGGTTAGCCTGTAACCCTGATCATTCAACGGATATCACCATGCAACAGTCACCCGAAGCGGCAGAGTTTCAGCACTGGCGACGTAACTTAGCGGTCTGCGTCGTCGGCTCTTTTACCACCATCGTGGCAATGACGCTGCTGCTGCCGTTTCTGCCGCTCTATGTGCAGCAACTGGGCGTTGAGCAGCCGGCAGCCATCGCCCGCTGGTCCGGGATAGCCTATGGCGCGACCTTTTTCAGCGCCGCGCTGACTGCGCCGCTGTGGGGCAGGCTGGCTGATCGCTATGGTCGTAAGCTGATGCTGATTCGGGCCAGCCTGGGGATGGCGATTGCGATGTCGCTGATCGGCATGGCGACCGCGCCGTGGCAGCTGGTGGCACTGCGGCTGCTGGCCGGGCTGCTGGGTGGCTACGCATCGGGATCGATCATTCTGGTGGCGGCGCAGACGCCAAAAGCGCAGACCGGCTGGGCGCTGGGCATCCTGTCATCCGGCATTATGGCGGGCAACGTGGTGGGCCCGCTGCTGGGTGGCGCTTTACCGCCGCTGATCGGTATTCGTCAGACGTTCTGGCTGACCGGCGCGGTCATCTTTATCGCCTTCCTCGCCACCACCTTTTTACTCAAAGAGCAGCCGCGTGCTGCTGCGACGTCACGCACAAGCCAGCCACTGTCGTCTGAGGCCGAGCCAGTGAATCATAACCTGGTGCGCCTGATGTGGCTCTCAGGCATGTTGCTGATCTTCGCCAGCATGTCGATTGAGCCGATTATCACGCTGTATGTGGGCGAGTTTGTACAGGGCGACCATCAGATTACATTAGTGGCCGGGCTGGTGATGTCTGCGGCGGCGCTGGGCACGGTGCTGGCAGCACCCCGACTGGGTCGTCTCGCCGATCGGGTAGGGCACTGGCGAGTTCTGACCGGCGGACTACTGGTCAGTGGGCTGCTGCTGATTCCGCAGGCGTTTATTACCGCGGCCTGGCAACTGGTGCTGCTGCGTTTTCTGATGGGGATGGCGCTGGGCGGATTGATGCCGTGCATTACGGCGATAATCCGTCATAACGTGCCGGGTTCACAGGTCGGGCGGATGCTGGGATATTCAACCTCGGCGCAGTATATCGGTCAGGTCAGCGGCCCGCTGTTTGGTGGGCTGGTGGGTGGGACATTCGGGATGCGGCCAGTGTTTCTGGCGACCTGCGTGGTGATGCTGTTTTGCGCCTGGCTCAACTGGCGTGAGATGCGTAAATAACGCGATCAAAAAAGGCGGACCGGAGTCCGCCTTAGGTTGTTCACAGCGTCGTGAATTACTTCTGGTCTGGCAGGGCGTAGGCAATCACATAATCGCCCAGCTTAGTACCAAACGAACCGTGCCCACCTGCTGCGATGACAACGTACTGCTTGCCATCTACTTCATAGGTCATTGGGGTCGCCTGGCCGCCTGCTGGCAGACGGGCCTGCCATAACAGCTCGCCGGTATCGGTGCTGAACGCACGCAGGTAGTTATCTGCGGTCGCGCCAATGAAGAACACCTTACCCGCGGTGGTGATAGGACCACCCAGCATCGGCATACCCATTTTGAACGGCAGCGGAACCGGTGCGCTATCGCGAACGGTACCGATACGCTGTTTCCACACCACATCGTTGGTCTTCAGATCTACCGCGGAGATGTAACCCCAGGCAGGCTGTTTACATGGCAGACCAAACGGTGAAAGGAACGGATTCAGCTCGACGCCATACGGCACGCCATACTGTGGCTGAATACCGGTTTCCGTACCTGAACCACCCTCTGCGCCTTTCGGCGGCTCAATCGGGTTGCCCGGGCCACGTGGAACCAGCTTCGAGACAAACGGCAGCGCCATTGGGTTAGCAATCGCAATCTGACGATGTGGATCGACGGCAATACCGCCCCATTCGAACATACCGAGGTTACCCGGGAACACCAGCGTACCCTGCTCAGATGGCGGAGTGAACGGACCTTCATAGCGCAGGCGCTTGAAGATCACGCGGCACACCAGCTGGTCAAACATCGTTGCGCCCCACATATCCTTGTCCGTCAGGTTCTGCTTTGGACGGAAGGTCAGCTCAGAGTAGGGCTGAGTGGCGGCAACGTGGTCGCCTTTGGCAGCACCCTGTGGCACTGGCGTTTCTGGCGCAGGGACCACTGGCTTGCCAGTACG
This sequence comes from Pantoea sp. F_5, assembly GCF_008631595.1. Classification (NCBI taxonomy): domain Bacteria; kingdom Pseudomonadati; phylum Pseudomonadota; class Gammaproteobacteria; order Enterobacterales; family Erwiniaceae; genus Pantoea; species Pantoea sp. F_5. The sequence goes on along the minus strand of NZ_VWUO01000008.1, from coordinate 128,258 downwards.
GCGATCCAGGACAAAGATGTTGCCGGTTTTCGCTGGCGCGTAAACCACCGGTACGGTGTTGCCATCTTTGTCGGTGATGTCAGCCAGCGTTGGCTGCGACGGCAGATCCATATCCCACAGGTCGTGATGCACGGTCTGATAAGACCAGACCAGCTTACCGGTGGTGGCGTTCAGCGCCAGCACGCTGCTCGCATAACGCTCCTGCTCTGGTGTGCGGTTACCGCCCCAGATATCCGGTGTGGCCACACCCATTGGCAGATAAACGGTATCCAGTTTCGGATCGTACACTGCCGGTGCCCATGAGTTCGGTGAATTCATGGTAAAGGTGTGTTCATCAGCCGGAATGGCATTCGGGTCTTTCGCGCCTGGATCAAACACCCACAGCAGTTTGCCGGTATTCACATCAAAACCACGAATCACGCCTGACGGCTCGCGGGTTGAGAAGTTATCGGTTACTGCACCGGCCATTACGATGGTGGTGTTGGTAATGACTGGTGGAGAGGTCGGCTCATACATACCCGCAGTGGTAACAGGCTGTTTGTGCTGCAGATCCAGCTCACCGTTAACGCCAAATGACGGGCAACGTTCGCCGGTCTCTGCGTCCAGCGCAAACAGACGGCCATCGTTGACAGGCAGATAGATACGACGTGAGCAAAGCGCAGGCTGTGTGTTTGCCGCATCGGCGGCTGCCGGTACTTCGTGATAAGAAACACCACGACAGGTCACGTGCTGGAAGGTTGGGTTAACCTTCATGCCCGGATCAAACTTCCACTTCTGCTTACCGGTGGCCGCATCCAGCGCAAACAGAATCTGGTGTGGTGAACAGAGATAAAGCGTGTCGCGGATTTTAATCGGGGTAACTTCGTCGGTGATTTCACCCGGATCGTTAGGCCCTTTCATGTCGCCCGTCTGGAACTGCCAGGCAACCTGCAACTCTTTCACGTTCTGGTGATTGATCTGCTTCAGCGGCGAGAAACGGGTTCCCTGCTGATCGCGCGCATAAGCGGGCCAGTCAGCATCAGGAATGTTACTCAGCGGCGCAGCCTGCGGGGCGTTGTCAGCGGTTTCTGGCACTGAACCGTTTATCACCTGCGGGTCGTTAAACACCGCATAGGCCAGCACGATAGCACTGGCAATCAGCGCCACAGCCATGGTCCCCAGCGCGGCTTTGCTGCCAGCGTTAACACTGCGATAAACAAACGGCAGGATCAGCCAGACACCAAAGATCACCAGCACATCGGTGCGTGGTGCCAGTGCCCAGAAGTCCGTACCCACTTCCCATACACCCCAGATCAGGGTGCCAATCAGCAGCAGCGCATAGAGAACCAGCGCGGTGCTTTTACGACGGGAAAGCAGATAGGCGGTGATAAGCATCACTACACCGCCGAAAACGTAATACCAGGAACCACCAATGGCGGCTAACCAGCCACCGCCAATCAGCATAAACGCGCCCGTCAGTACTGCGAACAGCACTGTCAGAAAACGAATTACGCCAAATGATGAGGAGTTTTTCCCCATAATATCGACCTCGTTTCGTTACCATAAAACACACGAAAACAACCAGATAGGTTGCTTCCAGTTATCAAGTACAAATGATTAAGGGTGTTCTTGAGTATCTCTTCCGTTAAGACAGACGATCCCTTTGTGTTAAATGTTATAGCAAAATCAGATCGAGGTTTGATTTTTTTAGCTTAAAGCGCTTAACAAATGCAGTAATACGACATTTTATGAGGGATTAAAGGACGTTAAGCGCACCGCCGTGTGCCCTTAACGCCGGAAGGCAGGATTTGTGAATCAACAGCTAATAAGATCGCCGTCCGAGCGTTGCTGTTGCCAGCCGCTGATATTTATCTCAGCAAACTGTTCAGCCGTTAAAGTCGGCGTATGACTTCGCACGATGACCTCTGCCCCCTTTTCACGAAATGTCGCCATAAAAAAGGGAAAGGTAAATTTTTCATAATTGTCATTAAAGAACGCTTCGTTTAAAACAATCCCTGAAAAAGGAAAAGATTCCAGCAGTCGCCAGTCTGCTCCCGGCGGCGCAAAATCATAAAGCCAGAAATCAAATTTCTTAGTTAATTCAAGTAGTGGCGCATAGTGTGCCGCTAAACTGGAATAATTGATTCCAATCCGGATTCGCCCATTCTGTAAATGTGAATAAGCGTCCGGTACAGCCATCATTCCCCGCAATCGCATATCATCGATTGGAATAATCATTAATGCTGCTTCAGTAGCAATTTGATTGTGTAATGAAATAATGTTGTTTGTATTAAGTGTATTGCCGATTTCCTGGTTTTGCTGAAGATAAGGGACGCTATAGCAAATGCCAGTGACATTACGCTTAACGTGATGGATTGGTTCAGTAACATAGGGGTTATATAAACTGTTTTTCATTATCTCTATGAAATGCAATAAAAAAGGATTTATTGATAATTGATCATATAAAAAGTCGCATTTTTTTAAACGCGCGAATAAATATAGATCATCTCCTTAATCCAAATCATCCTTTTGTTGCCTGAGAAAGTAAATAAACCCATTAGCGAAGAGAACATAATTCCTTTGGCGTCTGATGATGCGCTGGAATATATTCAATAGTCGGGACCAATAGGCTGGTAATAGTCAGGAGAGGTCGGATGTGCCTGTGCCGGACAGGTCTGCGTTTTGTTGTGCAGAGAGCCGGGGCGGGTGCCGCAGCCATTCAGGTCTCATCCGGTCTGTTAATTTAACATCTTCAATAACCACACCAATAACACCGCGCAACGATGCGGGCTTCCTCACCTGATTAGGGATAAGACATGGGATTTATGGCATCAACAGCGGAAGAGTCGCTGTGGCGACATCGCACATTTGTCGCGTTCTGGCTGGCGCGCACCTGTTCATCATTTGGTTTTCAGATGTTCTCGGTGGCAATCAGCTGGCAGATCTATGCGCTGACCAACAGCGCAATGGCGTTGGGGATGATTGGCCTGATGCAGTTTCTGCCGTCGGTATTGCTGGCGCTACCTGCCGGTCATCTTGCGGATCAATATGACCGGCGGCGCATTGTGCTGCTGGGGCAGCTGGTGGAATTTGCTGCACTGGTGGCATTAGTGGTGCTTACCTTATTCCATTCCGCCGATAAGACCGCACTGTGGGGGCTGGTGTTTATGATTGCGGTGGCGAAGGCACTGGAGTGGCCTGCAATGTCCTCGATGCTACCGTCGCTGGTGCCGCCTTCGATTCTGGCGCGCGCCATGGCGATGAACTCGGTAGGGGGCCAGGCGGCGGTGATTGTCGGGCCGACGATGGGCGGGCTGCTTTATGTTGCCGGGCCCCATGTTGTGTATGGCGTTTCCGGGCTGTTTTATCTGATTTCGCTGACGCTGGTGAGTCTGCTGCGTTATGAGCGTCCGGTGCAGACCCGTCTGCCGATGAATATGAAGAATCTGTTTGCCGGGATTCACTTTATCCGTGAGCGCAAAGATGTCCTTGGGGTGATTTCGCTCGATCTGTTTGCGGTGTTGCTCGGTGGCGCAACCGCGCTGCTGCCGATTTTTGCCAAAGATATTCTGCATACCGGGCCGTGGGGATTAGGGATGCTGCGCGGTGCACCCTCAGCAGGCGCATTGCTGGTGGGCATCTGGCTGAGCCGTCATAAGCTGGACAAGCATGTCGGGATGATTATGTTTGGTTCGGTGGCGGGCTTTGGTGTTGCCACGCTGGTGTTCGCGCTGTCCACGCAGCTGTGGCTGTCGCTGATTGCTCTCTGTGCGCTGGGTGGCTTTGATATGGTGAGTATGGTGATCCGGGGTGCGCTGGTGCAACTGGATACGCCGGATGCGATGCGCGGACGGGTGAATGCGGTTAACGCGATTTTTATTAATACGTCGAATCAGCTGGGCGAGTTTGAGTCGGGATTGCTGGCAGCCTGGATGGGAGCGGCACCTGCGGCAGCGATTGGCGGCATCGGTACGCTGATTGTGGTGGCGTTGTGGATGAAGCTGTTTCCGCATCTGCGGCGGCGTCAGAAGCTGGAGAATGAGGGGGATCCGGTTTAGGACTGGTTAGAAGTATGCAGCGGTCATGGGCCACTGAGCAGGCTCAGGGATCATACGCCTTGCGCAAAGACGCCTGAACGCCTTCCATGGCAGGCTCAGCCCGGGCGATTACGCACCTCATCCCTGAGGTGCGCCCGTAAACGGGCCAACGCGTTGCGTTGTTCAAAAACGCTCCCGGCGTTTTTAGTACGCACCTCATCCCTGAGGTGCGCCCGTAAACGGGCCAACGCGTTGCGTTGTTCAAAAACGCTCCCGGCGTTTTTAGTACGCACCTTATCCCTGAGGTGCGCCCGTAAACGGGCCAACGCGTTGCATTGTTCAAATCGTTCCCGGCGTTTTTGTCCATGGCCCGCGATGCTTTGCTACAGGCGTATGCTCCCATCGCTTTGAGTACGTAAGTTGCCTTGGGCTGCGGAGTGGTTTGTTGGGGGCTGGTTGTGGTGAGCAGGTCTGGATCTGGTGCAGGCGTATGCTCCCATCGCTTTGCGTCTGATCGTTGCCTCAGGCTGGGGAGAAGGGAAAAGACGTTGGTTGAGCGTTGGGCAGAGTTATTACGGTGGCGCTCACCAGCAATAATGTCACTGGCCCGAAGGCCAGTACAGGAAGTGACCAGTCATACTGCCATTTTAATCCTGGGGTCAGAGGGGGAGTCCGGCCCACAGGGTGGAGCCATCAGGCCCCGGTTTTTCCCAGGTTGGCGTCAAATGTCAGCCAGCTTTCACGCATGTCCACTACGCTGCGGGTTTTGCGCGCCTCATCGATTTTTATGGCGGTGAGGCCCGCTTCCAGCGCGTCCACCACTGAAACTTTCAGCGGTGTTCCCTGTTTAATATGTTTAACGATCTCTTCTGCCATCAGGGCATCTGCACCGTAGTGACCATCATAAGCATTGCCGCTGTAAGCGGTATCGACCTCTTTCTCACCGCTGCGCGCGTTGTGTACACGGAAGTAGTTTCGTACGAAGTCGCCTTCCGCCATGCCGTCCGTGCCCATCACACAGAAACGGCGGAACTCATCCGGGACGTTCAGGTTGGCATGGAAAGCAAGCGTCGCGCCGCCTTCATACTCAATCAGCGCAGTCTGGTAGTCGACAATATCGGCGTCGCTGTCGAAGACCGCATCGGTGCTCGACCAGCCACTCGGCTTCACGTGATAAAGCTCTGACTCAGCGGTGATCGCCCCCTGAGGCGCATGCGCCGGGGTAAAGGATTTCCGGCCACCAAAGCTGGCGACGTGAGTCGGACGCTCCTGCAACAGGCCCTGATAGAGGTCAATGTCATGGCAGCACTTCTCCAGAATGTAAGGACCGGCATACTTTTCCAGACGCCGCCAGTCGCGCTGAAAGAAGGCACCGTGATAAGGCTTGATATGTTCTGTCGCCTCAATCGAGGTGATCTCACCCAGCTGACCGGCATCGCGTGCCGCCAGCAGATCGTGATAGAGCGGGGAGTAGCGCAGCACCAGGCCGACCAGAATGCGTGCCTCGCCATACTGGCGCACCAGCTTCGCCATCGCCATGGTCTGCTCTTCATTGATTACCACCGGCTTTTCGGTAAAGACGGTATAGCCTGCCGCCAGTGCCTGACCCACATGCTCCAGATGCAGGAAGTTGGGTGAGCCAACCAGCACCACATCCATGCCGCCGTGTTCCAGCAGCGCGTCGATGGATGCAAAGGCCTGGCCAGGCGCGATACCAAAGCTGTGCAGATTAGGCAGTCCGGCCGGGGCCGGATCGTAATAACCCACCACTGAGAAGGTGTCGTCGGCGTTGCTGAACTCTTTGATCACGTGGGACAGACGAAAGCCGAGACCGATAATGCCTACTTTCATGTTAAACCCCTGTTCCTGAAATCGGATAATGCATAGCCCGCCTGTGATCGGGCACGGCTGTTGATAATCTGACCACCAACTTATTACGATAGAAAAACTAATGTCAATAACGTACTACCCGTTTTGCGGGGCTGTTTTTTGTTATAACTATGTAAAGTAAAGAAAAACCGTCGATATTCTTTTGCCATATTTATTTGTTATTGCGATTTAAGTTTTTTTATCCTATCGTTCGCTCATTATGGCTATAACCCAAAATCGGGAAGGAAGCGCGTGCAACCACACTATCTTCTTGGCATTGATGGCGGCGGTACACAGTGTCGCGCGCGGTTAACCGACCTGCAGGGCCGCGTGCTGGCGGAAGCCGCTGGCGGGCCTGCCAACGTCTGGTCAGACTATGACGCGGCACTGACCTGCGTCGGACAACTGATTGACCGGATATTGTCACAGGCGGGATTAGCGCCAGAGGCGCTGGCGCAGACCGCACTGGTTGCCGGATTAGCGGGTGCCAATGTTTCCTCGGTGCAGGCGCGGCTCGCCAGCTGGCAGCCTGCCTGCGCGGCATTACAGGTGGTCAGCGATGTGGAGATCGCCTGTGCGGGCGCGCATAGTGGCGCTCCTGGCGCTGTCTTTATCATCGGCACCGGTAGTCAGGGCGCGGCCTGGGATGGCGAACGTTTTACGCTGCTTGGCGGCTGGGGTTTTGCCCTGTCTGATCAGGGCTCGGGCGCAGAGCTGGGCCGGCGTGCGCTGCGTCTGGCGCTGCTGGCCTATGAGTCCATTATTACGCCGACTGCCTTTACCCGGCAGTTGATGGCGCAGTTCAGTGACAGCCCGGAAACGATGCTGCTCTGGACGCGCTCAGCGACGCCGGCCGACTGGGCGCGTGTAGTGCCACAGATTTTCGCGGCCGCTGACGCGGGTGATTGTCATGCTCAGGATCTGCTGCATCAGACCGCCGCCGATATCGGTCTGATGGTGCGCCGTCTGATTGCGCTGAGCAGCGGACGGGTGGCGCTGATGGGTGGCCTGGCGACGCCAATACAGCGCTGGCTGGATAACGATATTCAGGCCAGGCTGGTCACGCCACAGGGCGATGCCCTGAGCGGGGCGCTGATACTGGCGCAGCAGCTGACGCCTGTCCGATTACCGATCTGAAACTGGCTGAGCCTTCTCAGTCAGATAACCCGAGGAATTTATGACCGCTCCCAACGTAACCGCGCGCATTCTGCGGTTGATTGTTGAAAATGCGCCGATCAGCCAGTCAGACCTGAAAGTCCGCAGCGGACTGAGCATGTCGACCGTGTCGCAGGCGACTAATCGGCTGCTGGCGCAGGAGATTGTGCAGGAGCTGGGGCTGCGTCGTGTATCGATGGGACGGCCAAAAACGCTGCTGGGACTCAATCCCGATCGCGCCAGCGTGATTGGCATTCAGCTTAATGCGGAACGTAACCTGATTGTCATGACCGATCTCAGCGGCAATCTGCTGGGCGAACAGCAGATGCCAAAAGGCACGCTGACACCGCGTCAGCTTGGCGATGCGCTGGCGAAGTTCCTGCGCGGCGTGGAGGAAAAGCGGGTCGGGGCGATTGGCCTGGCGCTGTCAGGCCTGGTCGATGCCGAAAATGGCTACTGCATCCGTTCCAAAGTGCTCGACTGGGATAACGTCCCGATTGCACGCCTGCTGGAAGAACGCTTCTCGCTGCCAGTGTTTATCGAGAACGACGCCAACGCCATGGCGATGGCGGCGCTGGTGTTTGGGCAGCTCGGTAATGCCCAGTCAGCGGTGATCGCGACCTACGGCAAAGGGATCGGGGCGGGCATCATCCTGAATCGTCAGCTCTACCGCGGTCGTCATGGCAAGGCAGGAGAGATTGGCAACGGACTGGTAGGCGACGGCTCGCTGCGTCTGCTGGAGGATGTCGCCTCATCGCGCGCCATTCTGCAGCAGCTGGCAGAGCAGGAACCGGTGGAAAACCTCACGCTACAGGCGCTGGATCAGCGGCCAACGCCTGAGGTGCTGGCGGTACTGGAAGAGGCAGGGCGCGAGCTGGGGATTTCGCTGGCGAATCTGTCGGTGGCCTACGACCCGGATGTGGTTTATCTGGCGATGGAGCCGCACATGGCCTCACGCATTCTGCTCGATCACATCACCCAGAGCTTCCAGGCTTACCGGCTCAAACTGACGCCGCACATGACGCCGTTGCAGTTTCTGACGGAATCGAACCGGATGTGGGCGCTGGGTGCGGCGGGTTTTGCCGTCAACCGGCTGCTGGATTTACTGGCGGCGCAGGCCGATGAAGAGCCGGTCACCTGAGTTTCCCTGCAATTAAAAACGGGCACCATAGCGCCCGTTTTTGTTTCCGCGCTTCCCTTAGCGCAGACGCATGCCCTGCTCATCAAACAGCAGGCAGTGCGCGGCAGAAAAGCCCAGTTCAACCTGCGTGCCCAGTTCGCGCGTGGTCGCCTCGCGCTCTTCCACCACCAGCATCTGCTCGCGCCCGATATCCAGGTAGAGATAGTTGGTGTGGCCCAGCATCTCGCCATAAGCCAGCTCGCCGTGGAAGCGCTGTGCCTCCGGCGTCAGCGCGGCAGGCTGGAAATGCTCAGGACGAATGCCCAGCGTCACGGTCTGGCCCTCGCGGCAGTCGGCGGCAATCTTTAGCACCAGCTCCTCAATTTTCAGTTCCGGCACCCGTAGCTGCACTTCACCTTCGCCGGTGGCGCTGATTTCCGCCCGCAGGAAATTCATCTTTGGCGAGCCGATAAAACCGGCCACAAACAGATTATCCGGATCGTGATAGAGCGTCAGCGGCGCGCCGACCTGCTCAATGCGGCCCTGACGTAGCACCACAATGCGGTCAGCCAGCGTCATCGCCTCCAGCTGATCGTGGGTCACATAAATCATCGTATTACCGAGCGAGGCGTGCAGCCGGGCGATCTCAATCCGCATCTGCAGACGCAGTTCGGCATCAAGGTTAGAGAGCGGTTCATCAAACAGGAAGATACGCGGATGACGGATAATCGCCCGGCCAATCGCTACGCGCTGCCGCTGTCCGCCAGAAAGCGCACGCGGCAGGCGGTCGAGCAGTTCAGTCAGGTGCAGCCGTGCTGCCGTCTGCTCAATGGCCTGGTTGATCTCTGCTTTGGACTTTTTCATCACCTCCAGCGGATAGGCCAGATTGCCGCGCACCGTCATGTTGGGGTAGAGCGCATAAGACTGAAACACCATCGCGATGCCGCGCTCGGTGGCGGGCTGCTGCGTCATGTCCTGCTCCTCAATCAGCAACTGACCGCTGCTGATCTCCTCCAGCCCCGCAATCATCCGCAGCAGCGTCGATTTGCCGCAGCCGGATGGCCCGACAAACACCACAAATTCACCGCTGTTGATCGTCAGATCGATGCCATGAATGACATTCACGTGTTCATACGACTTCTTCACATTCTGCAAGCGCAGGCTGGTCATCGGCTACCTCACTCAGAGTAACTGGCCCATGTAGATGGCATTGCTGCGCAGGATAGGGGTAAACCCCAAGCGCGCATAGAAGGCACAGACCTGCTCGTTCTGCAGGCTGACGCCAAGATGGACACCGCTGACACCCGCCGCCCGCAGCGCCGCCAGTTCATGCTCAATCATCCGGCGACCCCAGCCGCCTTTCTGCGCTGATGGCAGCAGGTTGATATGCAGATGCGCGGGCCACTGCGTCACCAGGGTGTCAGCGGCCTGGTCGGGATGGCGTATCGCGTCGAGCACCTTGCTGTCGAGCGGGGCGCTGGCGCTGCGGTCGCGATATTTCTCCTGCAGCTGCGGCCACCATTCGGCCTGAAGCTGTGCTTCAAACGCGCGGGTATCGGGCGTTGCGACGACATAACCCTGCACCTCGCCGTCCCGCTCCAGCACAAAAGCAAAGTCAGGCGCGAAGCGCGCATAGGGCACGGCAAAACGCTGGCCGGGATAATCGGGATCGGAGTAGAGCGCGCGGGCATCGCTGCCTGCATCGGCTGTTTCCAGGCAGATGCGGTAGAGCGCCGGGTAGTCCGCCGGAGTGGCCGGACGAATGACACCTTGATTCGCCATGGTCAATTCTCGTGAGTGAGGGAACCGGTCAGGGATTGAACAGATCCGCAGATGAAAGTTACGTTAATTAAAGTAGACTTAGTTTTCAAGATAGAATAATTACCTTATCGCACTAACCCGGGCAGTTCGGCAACGTTTAGCGGCGTCAGGATACACAACTGTGATCGCCAACACGCCCGGAGCGCCGCGGCTGACCGTCGTTTTAAGACCGTCCGGAAGGGAAAAGTGTGAGCGTGATAGGATTTTCATATGTTTTATCAGGACGTTATTTTGCGATTATCGTACTGGTATCTCCTGCTATTAAGAAAGTGCCTGGCGACGTTCCGCCAGGGGTAATCGTGTGAAAGCCAGCGCGGTGTGCTGAATTTCACGGCATGTCGCTGTTTATTTGCGCGCGCTCACAGCGTTGTAATTCCCACTGCAGGCTGTTTGACTTTATTTTTCCATTAAAGTAAGTATGGTTGAGTGCGTTTGTGTGCGGCTGCAGCCTGCAGGATGTCAGGCGGTGAGATGAAAGGATGCCGATCCTGGTCTGAAGAAGGTGAGCATAATGTCTGTTTCCTCCGTTCGTTCGTTCCGAATTCGCAATGTGGGTCGGCTGCTGGCAGCGGGCCTGCTGGCGGGCAGCGTTTCTCATGCCGCTCACGCCGCCGTCACTCTGAATGAGTGGGATATCTACAACTATCCGGAGCAGACTGCTGCGGTGGATGAAGGGATTAAAGAATTCTCACAGCAGAATCCCGGCATCGTGATTAACCGCTCGGTTCACTCCTTTGAAGATACCCGCATTCCGCTGAAGCTGGCACTGACTGCCGGTGATGGCCCGCAGATCGCTCAGGTCAATCAGGGCGGTGGCGATATGGGTTCGCTGGTTAAAGATAAGCTGCTGCTGCCGCTCGACGGCTATGCCGCCAGCTACGGCTGGACCACGCGCTTCCCGGACTCGATTCTGAAACGTAACCGCTGGTCAGACAGCGGTGAATTTGGCAGCGGCAAGCTGTATGGCATCGCCAGCCTGGGCGAAATGGTCGGGCTCTATTACAACAAAGCGCTGCTGGATAAAGCGGGCATTGCGGTACCGAAAACGCTGGCAGAGCTGGAAAGTGCCATGGCGAAGCTGAAACAGCAGGGCACCGCGCCGATGATGCTGGGCCTGCTTGATGGCAACATGGGCCAGCAGCTGCTCAGCACCCTGTGGCAGGCGCAGATTGAGAGTCACGACCGCAAGACGCTGGATAATCTGATTTACGATGTGGGCGGTACCTTTAAAGACAGCAAGCTGGTCAATGCCGCCACCATGATGAAGAGCTGGACCGACAAAGGGTACTTCTTCCCTGGCTTCCAGGGTATTGGTCATGATGATGCGGCGACGCTGTTCCAGAACGGCCAGGCCGCGTTCCTGGTCAGCGGCACCTGGTATCTCGGCCAGTTTAAAGACAACAAGGATATTCACTTTGCCGCAATGCCTGCTGGTGACGGCGTGAAGCAGCCGCTGATGGTGGGCGGAACCGATCTGGCGTTCTCCATCACCAGCACCGCCAAAGGCAAAGATCAGCAGGAGGGTGCAGCGAAGTTCATCAACTATATGGTCTCGGATGCCATGGCAAACCGCTGGCTGAAAGTGGGCTTCCTGCCGGCCAGCACCAACAAAGCGGCCAAAATGCCGGCGGATAATCCGCTGCTGGCAGAGGCGTATCAGGTCTGGCTGACGCTCAACGACTATGACGGTTTAGGCCACTACGTGGACTGGGCGACACCAACCATGAATGCCGAGCTGAATCAGAATGTCCAGCTGCTGCTTGCGGGTCGTCAGACCGCCGATCAGATGGTGGTTAATTTTGATAATAACTATCAGCGTTACCTGAAAACCCTGAAGCATTAAGCCGGAGGCCCGGCGCATTCACTGCCGGGCCTGAGCATCGTTCTGAACCACGAGTAGGGTTATGTTGAATTTAAGCAGCTGGCGTAATTTTCTCTATGTTCTGCCTGCGGTGCTGGTCTATGCGGTGTTTCTGCTGTTCCCGCTGCTGGCCTCGCTGGGTATCAGTTTTACCGAATGGGACGGCACCTCGCTGCCGGTGTTTAGTGGCATCAGCAACTACCTGCGGATGTTCAGCGATCCGGTGTTCTGGATTGCGCTGGGCAACAACGCCATCCTGATGCTGTTCTATACCCTGTTGCCGATTGGCGTCGGCCTGCTGCTCTGCAGCTTTCTCTATGACACGCGCAACAACAGCGAACGCAGCGTGTTGCGCATTCTCTTTTTCCTGCCCTACATCATGCCGATGGCGGTACTGGGCGTGGTGTGGCGCTGGCTCTATAACCCGGCGTTTGGCCCGATCGACCAGATATTACGCGCCATCGGCCTGCCACAGCTGGCGCTCTCCTGGCTGGGTGATTTTACCTGGGCGCTGCCTGCCGTGGGGCTGGTCGCCACCTGGTACTTCTTCGGCTTCTGTCTGGTGCTGTTTATGGCGGGTCTGCAGCGCATGGATCCGTCACTGCTGGAAGCCGCCGATCTGGATGGCTCGTCACGTCGCCAGAAGTTTATGCGCATCACGCTGCCTGGCCTGCGGCCCGAACTGCGTATTGCCCTGCTGCTAACGGTGATCGCCAGCCTGAAAGCCTTTGACCTGGTCTATGTGATGACCCAGGGCGGGCCGGGCACCTCCACCATGGTCACCAACATTTTTATGTATAAGCAGGGCTTTGACCTGCACTACTTTGGCTACGCCTCGTCGGTAGCGGTGTTCAGCATGATCATTGTTCTGGGGATTAACTACCTGATCCATCTGGCCTTAAAGGAGCGTTACTGATGCGAAGCACGCCGGTGATTTCACGCGCGCTGATCTGGATCGTGGCGCTGATGACGATTCTGCCGTTTCTTATGGCGCTGATGACCTCGTTTAAAACCCAGATGGAGCTGTTTCAGGGTGTTTTCACGCTGCCCGCCTCGCTGAATTTCAAAAACTACCTGACCGCCTGGCAGCAGGGACACTTTAACGTTTACTTCCTGAATTCAGTGCTGGTGGTCATTCCGGTGGTGCTGTTCAGCGTGCTGCTCGGCATTCTGGCCGGGTTCGGTTTCGCCTGGCTGAAAATCCCCGGTAAAAAAATCATCGGGGCGATGCTGGCGCTGGGGATGGTGCTGCCGAGTGAAGCCTTTATCATTCCGCTCTATCACGAGCTGCGCTGGATGGGGCTGACCAACACTTATCTGGCGCTGATCCTGCCGCAAATCGCCCTGTCGCTGCCCTTTACCACGTTGATGATAGCCAGTGCGTTTCAGCAGGTGCCGAAAGAGCTGGTAGAAGCGGCGGTGATGGATGGCGCGTCACGCGTCAAAATTCTGTGGGGCATTCTGGTGCCCGCTATCTGGCCGACCCTGTCAACGCTGGGGCTGCTGCTGTTTATCTGGACGTGGAATGAGTTCCTGATCCCGCTGATTCTGGTCAACAAGGATGAGCTGCGCACGCTGCCGATTGGCATGATGTTTTTCCAGAATAAAAACACCATCGACATTCCGGTGCTGATGGCGGGCGCGATGATTGTGATTATGCCGCTAATCGTGGTGTTCCTGATTTTCCAGCGCAAGTTTATCAGCGGCGTCACCGAAGGGGCCGTGAAGTAATTTGTGAAGTTCCGCACGAAACGGCGTACTGGCGACCAGACAAAGGTTTACTGCGCCGTGTCGTGCTGCAATTCCTCCTCCTCAACCCTGCGGGAGACGCATGATGCACCTTTCCCTTGCTGATTTTCACCCTGTCGCCGATGGCGAAACCCTGGACACGGCCGTGTTGCAACGCGCGATGGATCAGATTGCGGCGGCAGGCGGTGGCCGTCTGACGCTGCCTGCCGGACGTTATCGCAGCGGCTGCCTGAATCTGCCTTCTGATTTTGAGCTGCGCCTTGAAGCGGGTGCGGTGCTCATCGCCAGTCCGCGGCTGGCCGACTATCAGGCGGTGCAGGCGCTGAGCTGCGCGGAAAAGTCCCACAACGTGCTGCTCTATGCGCTGGGCCAGCGCAATATCACCATTAGCGGCACTGGCCGCATCGATGGCGAGGGTGAAGCCTGGTTTGCCGCTGAGCGGGATGAGCAGGGCTATCGTCTGCCGCGTGCCGACCGGCCACGTATTATTGTGTTTGAGGATTGCGAGCAGGTGACACTGACCGCCTTTACCATTATGCAGGCACCGATGTGGACAGTGCATCTGGTGAGCTGTCGCCATGTGCATATTGACCACCTCACCATCGACAACGCCATGACCATGCCGAATACCGATGCACTGGATATCGACAGCTGCGAAGCCGTGTTTGTCAGCAACAGCTACCTCAGCGCCGCCGATGACGCTATCTGCATTAAAACCACCCATAAACCGGCCGCGCTGCGGCGTCCGGCTCGGCAGATCATGATCACCAACTGCCTGCTGCGCAGTTACAGCTGCGCCTTTAAGATCGGCACCGAAACCTGGGATGACGTCGAAGATGTCACAGTAACCGGCTGCACCATTTTTGATTCCAACCGCGGCATCGGCATTCTGTCGCGTGACGGCGGGGCGATGCGGCGTCTGCTGTTCAGTAACCTGACCTTTGCCTGTCACCACGCACCGCCCTGTCACTGGGGCAAAGCCGATCCGCTGCATATTTCGGTACGCTGCCGCGATCCCGCCATCACGCCCGGCATCGTGGAACAGGTGCAGTTCAGTAACCTGACGGGCGTAGCAGAAGGGGCGATTAACCTGCATGCGGCAGAACCGGGCTGGATACGCGATGTGGTCATCAGCCAGCTGCAGATGCGGCAGAGTGTATCGCCGATGACACAGGGACACTTCGACGTGCGTCCGCCCTGTAATCCGGACTCGCCGACCGGCATGGGGCTGGATAACGCCTACAAACTTGACCCGAAAACCGGCGAAGCCTTTGGCGTCGAGCGCTATCCCGGCGGACTGCCGGGCCTGTTCGCGCGTGGAGTAGAGAACCTGCAACTGCACAGCCTGGTGATAACACGTCCGGAGCCGCTACCGCCAGGCTGGCACCCTGAGTGCGTGGTGCAGTTGCCGGATTGATTTACAGCGCGGCGGCGATGGCGGCACCGAGCTGTTCTGTGCTGGCACTGCCGCCGAGATCGCGCGTCAGATGCTGTCCGGCCGCCAGCGTGCGTTCAATCGCATCTAACACCGCATCACCCGCCGCTTTGTAGCCGAGGTGCTCCAGCATCATCGCCCCGCACCAGATCTGCCCGATGGGATTGGCGACGCCTTTGCCAGCGATATCGGGCGCAGAACCGTGAACCGGCTCGAACAGGCTGGGGAACAAGCCTTCCGGGTTGATATTGGCGGAAGGCGCAATGCCAATGGTGCCGGTACAGGCCGGGCCGAGATCGGAGAGGATATCGCCAAACAGGTTGCTGGCGACCACCACATCAAACCAGTCCGGGTGCAGCACGAAGTTGGCGGTGAGAATATCGATGTGATATTTGTCAACGCGAACCTCGGGGAACTGGCCGGACATCGCTTCGACGCGGCTATCCCAGTAAGGCATGGTGATGGCGATGCCATTGGATTTGGTGGCGGAGGTCAGGTGTTTCTTCGGACGGCTCTGCGCCAGCTGATACGCAAACTTCAGGATACGATCGACGCCGGTGCGCGTCATCACCGTCTCCTGAATCACCACTTCACGGTCGGTGCCGGGGAACAGGGTGCCGCCAACGCTGGAATATTCACCCTCGGTGTTTTCGCGTACCACATAGAAGTCGATATCGCCGGGCTGACGATTCGCCAGCGGCGCTTTGACGCCTGGCATCAGTCGCACCGGGCGCAGGTTGACGTATTGATCGAACTCACGGCGGAACTGCAGCAGCGAGCCCCAGAGCGAAACATGGTCGGGCACCACATCGGGCCAGCCAACCGCGCCAAAGTAGATTGCATCAAAGGCTTTCAGCTGCGGGAACCAGTCGTCAGGCAGCATTTTGCCATGCTGCTGCCAGTAGTCGGCGCTGGCGTAATCGAACCACTCCCAGCGTAGCGGTATGTTAAATTTCTCTGCGGCCGCATTCATTACGCGGACGCCTTCCGGCATTACTTCTTTGCCGATGCCGTCGCCAGGGATGACGGCAATAGAGTGAATTTTGTCAGTCACAGAGTACCTTTCCGGTTGATGTTCGAATTGTGTACGCAGTATAACGGTCGATTCCGGGGAAATAATGAGCCTCAAAGGCAATCCATTGTTGAATCAAAGTAGAGAATCCCGCACCTCCACCGATGACTTAGCCTTCTTTGTTCGCCTGGCGGCGCTGGACAGTCTGACCGCGGCGGCGCGCGAACTGGGCCTGTCGCTGGCGGCGGTCAGCAAGCGTCTGAGCCAGCTGGAGCAGCGACTTGGTGTGCAGCTGCTGCGTCGCACCACGCGGCGGCTGGAGCTGACGCCGGAAGGCCGCCGTTATCTGGCAGGCGCGCGCCCGTTGCTGGATCAGCTGGTGGCGCTGGAGGAGGCGGTCAGCGGTGAAACGGCTCAACTGCGCGGCACACTTAACATCAACGCCTCATTTGGTTTTGGCCGTCGGCACATTGCGCCCTGCGTTTCGGCCTTTGCCGCGTTGCATCCGCAGCTCTCGCTGTCGCTGTCGCTCAGCAGCCAGCCGCTTAATTTTCTGGATGCGCACATGGACATTGATATCCGCGTCGGCGAACCGCCTGACTCGCGGCTGGTGGCGCGTAAACTGCGCACTAATCCGCGCATCCTTTGCTGCTCACCCGCCTATGCTGCCCGTCACGGCCTGCCCGCTACGGTGCGCGATCTGGCGCAGCACAACTGTATTTTACTGCGTCAGCACGACAGCGATTTTACGCTGTGGCGGCTGACCAGCGGCGAACAGAGCATCAGCCAGAAAGTGCGCGGCAGCCTGATTACCAACGATGGCGAAGTGGCGATGCGGCTGGCGATGGATGGGCATGGCATTCTGTTGCGTTCCTGGTGGGATGCGCAGCACAGCCTGGCATCAGGCGAGTTGCTGCATGTCTTACCCGGCTGGCAGGCAGCTGATGGCGATATTTTTGCAGTATGGCAGGCGCAGCGTCAGCTGCCGGCGCGGATCACCGCGTTTGTTGCATTTTTGCAGAGCAAACTTCAATATATTGATTAATAAGAATTTTATACAGGCGTGTTGGCGCGATGGCACGGCGGTGGACAATTCATATACCGCATAAAGCTGATTCGCCCGCTTCAGCGTGCCACTGCGTTTACAGCCTTTTTACTGATGCGTATGATTCTCATTTATTTTCTTCCCTGCCCGCTGTGCTGCGGCCAGCCGGGAGCAGCAGGTCGATAGGGGAGTGAAGTATGAAAGCGTTGTTCAGTCCACGTAAAGCGGCACTCGCACTGGCGATGGTCATCACCTTCAGCCTGACGGCATGCCAGACCGCGGTGAAAAAAGTGGATGGCGGTGCCGTAGTGATGCAGCCCTCCAGCCCCGATAACCTGATTGAGCGCGAGCTGGGTGAAGGGTTGTATGAGATGGCTTATCTGCCCGCGAAAAACGCGCTCTATGTTGCCAGCGCCCAGGGCTTTAAAGATGTCAGCGGCGGGATGATCTACCGTCTTGATGCCACCACGCTGCAGAGCACTGGCGCAGGCCACTTCGATCTGAAAAATTTTGGGCTGATTAGCGAGCCGGACGGCAGCGCACTCTACGCTACCAACTCACTGGACGGCGGTATCTCTAAGATCGATCCGGAGAACGGAAAGGTGCTGAAGCGTCTGATGTTTGACGACAAAAATGAGAAAGGGTTACCGGTCGGCACGCGTGAAATCTTTCTGCATGACGGGCTGATCTATGTCGGCGGCACAGGCGATCCGGGTGTTATCTGGGTGGTCGATGCCAAAACGCTGACCCTGAAAACCCGGATTAAAAATGCCGGGAAGTGGGTCACAGGCATTATCTTCTCGCCGGTCAGCGACCGGATCTATGCGGCGAACGGCAGCGGTGAAATCCTGGTGATCAATCCACGTAATCACAAGATCGAACAGCGTCTGACAGCCGGTGACGGGCAGGATTATCAGTTCCTGAACATGGCCGAAGATCCGGCGACAGGACGCCTGTTTGTCACGAATAATTCTAAGGCGAAAAACACCCTGGTGTTTGATGAGCGCAGCGGCAAGGTGATTAAGCGTCTTGACGTGGGCGATTCGATGGGGATTAAGTTTAACGGCAAGCGCAATGAGATTTACATCAGCCAGCTTGAGTCGAAGAAGGTGCTGCAACTGGATGGCACGACCTATGAAGTGAAAAACAGCTGGTCATTTGATCGTCACCCTGACAATCTGCTGGTCTCACCGGATGGGCAGACGCTCTATGTCACCACCAGGCCTGACTTTAATCAGCATCACAGCAGCAAAGAGCTGGACGGCGTAGCACGTATTCAGCTGAATTAAGTTAATAAATGGCGGTCGCAGGCCGTCTCAATGCTTTTATCTGATTTTCAATTTCAGTTGTTGTTTTTAATTATTAGCAACATGTTTCTTGTCTTTTTGCATGGACCTATTTCACTGGCTGGGGAATGACTTTTGCTATTCATTCTGGAATTAATGTTGTCAAAAAATTAACCATATAACCAGGTGGCTGGCTTTTTTTATTATTATCATTCCAATATTACCCCGGTTTTTTGATTGTTCCATAATATCTGGAAAGTGATTTTATTATATTTAAATTTTTCCAGAAAATGGATTTTTTTACTATTTTTTTTAGCATTCTGCTGCTGTATTGTTCCAGTAAATCAATTTTACATTTCCTGAAATAAAAGGGCTTATAAATTTACATTAAATAGCCGGAGTAAAAATAATGAGAAAGCTAAAGGAATACGAGATTAGTGTCGTAAGCGGTGGCGCTCCAGCGACGGCCGATGAGGTTAACGCTTTTTTTGAAGGTATTGTCTGGGGGGCAATCGATGGATTAGCGACCGGTGTTACCGTCGGCGGAAGCGCAAGCCGCGATGCCGTATTCGGTATTGTCGCACAGGGCGTCGGAGCGATATTAGGTGGCATCATTGGCCCAATAGCGGGCGCGATTATGGGCGCAATGGCGGGCAGAGATGCTGTTGCAGCGTATGCGGCAGATATCAGAAAGCAATATTCCAGTTAACTACAGGCATTGCGCCATATCCTCTTCATTAAAAATATTTTTAATGAAGTTTATTAACCATGTTATTTTTAAACATAAGGAAGTTAATCATGCGTGAGTTATCTTTGATCGAAATGGAAACCGTAAGCGGCGGTGCATTAGTAACTACTCTGGCTGACGCTGCGGAAGGTGCGCTCTGGGGTATCCTTGAAGGTCTGGCTACAGGCGTAACAGTCGGCGGCAGCGCCAGCCGTAGCGCCGTGTTCGGTCCTATCGCTCAGGGCGTTGGTGCTATTCTGGGTGGCATTATCGGTCCGGTTGTAGGTGCCGTGATGGGTGGGCTGTGGGGTAAGGACACTGTGGCCGCCTATGCTGCTGACTTCCGTCAGAATTATGGCACCAACGGCAGCGCAGCCATCGTTTAATATTTTCTGAACGAAACATGATCTGAGTTGTACGATAGCGCTATTATCTATCCATAATGTTAGCGATGGATTTTTACTAACGTTTTTGAAAATAAAATCACGGACGATATTCGAATACTCAGAGAGTTTAATCAAATCCGTAACGTTTCGACGTTGCGGATTTTTTTGTGCAGTTATCTCAGTAACCTGTTGGCGAATGAGAATGTAAGCCGCACCTTAATGGCTACGGCTTACTGTTCTCATAGTCATAACAGGTTATGACTGCTCTACACCCTGGACCAGCACCACACGGTATTCCGCACCTTTCAGGCGATGCTGTTTTGCTTCCTGATATTCCGGGCTGTCATACCAGCCGTGCGCCGCTTCAACTGTCGGGAACTCCAGCACGACTACGCCGTCTGCTTCCGGTCCTTCCAGCGTCTCAAGCTGTCCATAAAACGCCAGCGGCGTAATTGGATGGTCGCCGCGCGCTTTGCCCGCTTTCTCGCCGTAAATAGCGAATTCCTCAGGGTTAGTAATTTTGTCGCGAATAAAGATGACATATGCGCTCATTGTGGGCTCCTTTACGCCTGGCGTTTATCTTCAGTGTTAATGTCAAAATCGGCTGCATCATGACGCTCATGCAGTTGATCGGCCGGGTCACCCATAACGCGGTTAACCTTGCGGCCACGGATGACGGCAGGACGCTGTGCGATCTCTTTTGCCCAGCGCACCACGTTTTTATAGGACTGCACATCCAGGAATTCGGCAGCGCCATACTGATCGTTGAGCACCATGTTGCCGTACCACGGCCAGGTGGCGATGTCGGCGATAGTGTAGTCATCACCGGCCAGATAGCGGTTATCGGCCAGTCGACGATCCAGCACGTCAAACTGGCGCTTCGCTTCCAGGGTGAAGCGGTTGATGGCGTACTCAATTTTTTCTGGCGCGTAGTGATAGAAATGGCCGAAACCCCCCCCCAGGTATGGCGCTGAGCCCTGCAGCCAGAACAGCCAGTTCAGCGTTTCAGTGCGGCCAGCGATATCTTTCGGCAGGAAGTAACCATATTTTTCTGCCAGATAGAGCAGGATATTGCCTGATTCAAATACCCGAATCGGCGGTGTAGCTGAATGGTCACTCAGCGCCGGGATTTTTGAGTTCGGGTTCACGTCGACAAAACCACTTGAAAACTGATCGCCGTCGCCGATGCGGATCAGCCAGGCATCATACTCGGCATCTTTGAGGTTAAGCGCCAGCAGCTCTTCCAGCAGGATGGTGACTTTCTGGCCGTTAGGCGTGCCGAGCGAATAGAGCTGCAGAGGGTGTTTGCCGACCGGCAACGCTTTTTCATGGGTGGGACCAGCGAACGGACGATTAGTTTTAGCGCCGTTACCTTTGGCTTCAGGGTCCCAGGTCCAGACTTTTGCGGGCTGATATGCATTTTCCGACATAATGAAAGTTCGCCTTATGGTGTGGTATTGGTCTGGAGTGTAGCAGGTGCTGCGAAGGCGGTTTAACTCTGCTGGCTGCGCGACGCCATGCTGTGACGGGCCGATGTCAGGCGGGAAGCGGCTCAGGGGAAAAGTGATCGAAAGTGTGTCAGACGGGGCGATGTTTGTCCTGCGCGGACATGACCGTGCAGCCAGCAACGACTGCACGGCAGGGAGGTTTACAGCAGTTCGCGCTCAATCAGTTCGCGGGTTTCAATCGCCTGCACCTTCATTTTTTCCGGGTAGCCAAACAGTGATGCCGCGATAATCGGTTCACCGCCAACTTTATGGCTGCGGGTGGCAAAGCCGGTGTCGCGCAGGGTTTTAAACAGGGTATCGAAGTCGACTTCACCTTCGCCTACGCCAACATGCTGGTGAATAGTGGCATCCACGCCTGGCGGGTTAACGATATAGCGACAGTGTTTCGTATGGTTCATGGTGTCGGCGATCAGCATGTGCGACAGATCGTCCCCCGCATACTCGAGCATCGGTTTCACATCGCCTTTGCCTTTGTCATAGAAGAAGGTGTGCGGCGCGCTGTAGATATACTTCACGTTATCGCTGCGGAACGACTTCACGATATCCACGGTTTCATTATTCTCTTCGCAAAAATCCCACGGGTGCGCCTGAATTTCGACGCGGATCCCTTCACGTTCGATAATCGGCAGCAACTCTTCCATTGAACGATAGAACATCTCTTCACAGATTTCCGGCTCGTTAGGCGTGCCGGAGAGTTCGGTGTTAATGACCTGCACACCCATCTCAACCGCAATCTCAATCATGCGTTTCCAGTTCTTCACCGCCGCCTGACGGCGCAGCTCATCCGGGCCGGACCAGCGATAGACCACGATAAAAGAAGAGATTTCAAGCCCGGTGGCGCTTAATGCATTCTTATACTCGGTGATAATTTCACGGCTGGCTTTGGGATGTTTATAAAACGGGTTGATCTGCGGATGCGGCGACTGTTCGATATATTTGTAGCCCCAGTCGGCCACCTGATGAACCATTCGGGTGATGCCTAAGTCTTTAATCACATCCACATCAAAAGCGATTTTCATCTTTCTGCTCCGGGCACATTAAGGTTGCTGTTCTTCATTGAAGGTCACGCCAATCTGCTGCCTGACGTTGTCCATTGTGGCCAGGGTGATAATCGCCCGATCAAGCGAATGGACAGGCGAATCGATCAGGTTCTGGCCCACACACCAGGCGAAGTGGTTAATCTCATGACAGAGCTGTTCATAGCGGTTAGTGGGTTCCTGCCATCGCAGGCGGTGACGCCGGTCGCTGGAGGTCAGGGTGAAGTCACCGGGCGCATAGAACTGGCCTGCCAGCTCCAGGGTGGCGTCACGACCGGCGATCACTGCGCCGCCAGGCGTGTTGCTGAACAGGGTAGTATTCAGCACCGACTGCATACCGTGATGATGGGTAAACAGCATCGATGTCTGACCGTTGACGCGGCCATCCGGTACAGGCTGACCACGGGCGACGATCGTGTCAGGTGCATCGCCGCCAACAAATACGCTAAGCGCCACCAGATAACTGCCGAGATCGAGCATCGGACCGCCCGCCAGATCGGCATTGAAGATGCGGTGATCCGGGGTGAAAAACTCACCATGATCGGCAATCAGCGTGTGGATATCACCGAACACGCCATCTTCCAGAAGCTGACGGATGACGTCATACTTCGGCGCAAAGTTGCACCACATCGCCTCCACACAGAGCAGGTTCGCGACAGCGGCGGCCTGTTTAAGCTGAGCCGCCTGCTGCGCATTCAGCGCCAGCGGTTTTTCGATCAGCAGATGCTTTCCGGCAGCGATCGCGCGCAGACCATCGGGAAAATGGTGGTTGTGGGGTGTCGCGATATAGACCGCATCCACATCATTCCGCGCCAGCATCGCATCGGGGTCGCCTGTGGCATAGCCGATTGACCATTTGTCAGCAAAGGCCTGTGCTTTTGCCGGATCGCGCGCAGCCACCGCCGTGATCTGCTGGTGGGTATGCTGGCGCAGCGCATGGGCAAAATGGTCGGCGATCCAGCCTGGCCCGATAATGCCCCAGCGCAGTCGCGGAACCTGGCGGGCATCGGTTATGCGTGGAGCCGGAAGCGTTGATGGGAACATTACTTTTCCTTTTTTACGTGCAGGCTGGGGGTGCTCAGAACTCCACTATAAAAAGCTCACCGTCACCGCTCTAACCTTTTGATGATGTGATCCCATCAACCGTATCGACGCGGGATTTTTACCCGTTTTAGCAAATAGACGTTTTAAAGAGAACATAGAAAGAAATGGATGTTTCATTTTGAGAGGCAGATCAAAATCAGCCGCATTTTTCTATCAAAAAAATGAGAGGAAATGGCCGTGTCGCGATAAAGTAGCGCTGTTTTAAACAACAGAGCATAAAGGCGTAGCCGTCAGCTAACGCGATCAGGAAAAGCAGGAGAAGGGTGATGCCAAAAGTGACGATGACTGCCATTGCGCAGGCGGCGGGCGTGGGGGTGGCGACGGTAGACAGGGTGCTGAACCGCCGCGCGCCGGTACGCAGTGTGACCGAGCAGAAGGTGCTGGCTGCGGCCCACGACCTGGGTTATCGCCTGACCCAGGCGCACAGCCAGACTACCCTGCCGCTGACTGCGGCCACGCTACGCGTGAGCTTTATCCTCCTGCCTGCCCGCTATTCGTTTTATCAGCAGCTGGGCGAGGCGCTGAAACAGCAGCTCAGGGCGCAGCAGCCACAGGGTAGCGAACCTGAATTCTGCTGGCATGATATTCACGAGGTTGAAGCCGTAGCGCATTCCTTGCGTCAGCTGGCCCAGCGCAGCGATGTGATTACTCTGGTGGCGCTGGATCACCCGTTGATCCGTCACGCAATCCAGGATGTTTCACGGGCAGGTGTGCGGGTTTACGCGCTGTTCTCCGATTTCTCACCCTGTGACCATGCCGGGTTTATTGGCATTGATAATCAGAAAGCAGGACGCACTGCGGCCTGGATGGCGCAACATCTGCTGCGTAAGCCGGGATGTGTTGGCGTGCTGCTGGGAGACCATCGCTTTACATGCCAGGAGAGCAGCGAAATCAGTTTTCGCTCCTACCTGCGCGAGTCGGGCATCAGTCAGCAGGTGCTGGAACCGTTAAAAACGCATGAATCGGGTGAAGGAGGCTATCAGGCGACCCGCCAGCTGCTGGAAACCCACGACGATCTGGTCATGATTTATGCGCCCTGCGGCGGCATAGAGGGCGTGATACAGGCACTGCGTGAGAGCGGTCGTACGCAGATTGATTTGCTGTGCCACGGCCCGCTGCCCGGCGATGAACTGGCGCTAATTGACGGCACCATCACGCTGATGCTGCGCCACCGTATTGATGCGATGGCGGAGGCGGTTATTGCTACCTGTCTTAGCCGCCGGATGGATCAGCCTGACCATTTTGCACAGGTGACCGTGCCCTTTGAGATCGTAACGCGTGAAAACGTGTAGAAAGAACAGGTTAGTCAGTGTTTGATAGCAATCTATCATTTAACGAAACTTTTAAACGCGATCTCTATCAAAAAATGAAACTTTCATTGTTGTGTGAGATGAAATTTTTATTTGATACTGCCAGCAGTTTTCACTGCACAGGCAGATATCATGACCTTTCATATTGCGAATGCGCCCTGTAGCTGGGGCGTGGATGATCCCGCTAATCCTTTTCTGCCGCCGTGGCAGAAAGTCCTGACCGAAGCCGCGCAGGCCAGCTATCCCAGTATTGAACTCGGCCCCAGGGGCTATCTGCCAACCGATGCCGCCGAACTGACCCGGCAGCTTAATGCGCATCAGCTTTCTCTGGTGGCAGGCACGATCTTCGATGATTTGGTCAGTGAGGCGCATTTTCCGGCGCTGGTGACGCTGACCCACAATCTGTGTCGCACGCTGTCCAGCGTACCTGTTGCGACTAAAACGCCCGGAGCCAGCGCGCCTTATCTGGTGATCATTGATTTCGGCAATCCGGAGCGGGCGAAATATGCCGGTCAGTCTGAAAAAGCGCCACGGCTTTCCGCTGACGACTGGCAGCGCATGATGCAGCACATCACCATTCTTAGTGAGATCGCCTGGCAGGAGTATGGCGTGCGGCCCGTGATCCATCCGCATGCGGGTGGCTGCATTGAGTTTGCCGATGAGCTGGCACAGCTGGTCTCTGACATTCCGCATAAGGTTGCGGGTTTGTGCCTGGACACCGGCCATCTCTATTACGCCGGGATGGATCCGGTCGCTTCGCTGGAACAGTACTGGGACCGTATCGATTACCTCCATTTCAAAGACGTTAACCAGCCGGTCTGGCGTGATGCTCTCTCGCAGGGACTCGACTTTTTCACTGCCTGCGCGCAGGGGGTAATGTGCCCGCTGGGGCAGGGCGCAATCGACTATCCGGCAGTGCGTAGCTTGCTGACTGAACGTCATTATCAGGGCTGGATCACCATCGAACAGGAGCGCGATCCACGCCATGCCGACACCAGCCTGCAGGATGTGAAAGCCAGCCTGGACTATCTCCGATCAACAGGATTCTGAGGACAACAGCATGATTAACGGTAAAAAAGCAGTTAACCGCTCGCTGCGCTGGGGCATGATCGGCGGCGGCGGCACCAGCCAGATTGGCTATATTCATCGTTCGGCGGCGCAGCGTGACGGCAATTTTGCATTGCTGGCGGGGGCGTTTGATATCGACGCGGCGCGCGGCCGCGAGTTTGGTCAGGCACTGGGTGTGGCACCTGAACGCTGCTATCCCGACTACGCCAGCCTGTTCGCCGAAGAAGCCGGGCGTGAGGATGGTATTGAAGCGGTGTCGATTGCCACGCCTAACAATACCCATTTCGCCATTTGCCGGGCGGCGCTGAATGCCGGGTTGCATGTGGTGTGCGAGAAGCCGCTCTGTTTTACGGTCGAAGAGGCCGATGAGCTGGAGCAGCTTAGCCGGGAGAAGCAGAAGATTGTCGGCGTCACTTACGGCTATGCCGGGCATCAGCTGGTTCATCAGGCCAGAGAGATGATCGCTGAAGGCATACTGGGTGAGATCCGCATTGTAAATATGCAGTTTGCTCACGGCTTCCATAATGAGGCGGTGGAGTTGCAGAGTGAAAGCACCCGCTGGCGGGTTGATCCGCGCTTTGTCGGGCCGAGCTATGTATTAGGCGATCTGGCGACACATCCGCTGTTTATCGCCGAAACGATGTTACCGAAGCTGAAGGTGACGCGCCTGCTCTGTTCGCGCCAGAGCTTTGTCGCCTCGCGTGCGCCGCTGGAGGATAACGCCTTTGTGATGATGGAGTATGACAACGGCGCGGTGGGCACGCTCTGGGCCTCGGCGGTGAATGCGGGTTCCATGCACGGGCAGAAGATTCGCGTAGTCGGATCGAAAGCCAGTCTGGAGTGGTGGGATGAGCAGCCAAATCAGCTGCGCTACGAAGTGCAGGGCGAGCCGGTTCGCATTCTGGAGCGCGGCATGGGCTATCTCAGCCCGCGTGCGCTGGAAGAGGATCGCATTGGCGGAGGCCATACCGAGGGGTTATTCGAAGCCTGGTCAAATCTCTACCGCCGCTTCGCGCTGGCGATGGATGCCACCGATCGTCGTGACACCGCCTTCCTGGAGGATTTCTGGTATCCCGATGTGCATGCCGGATTAGCGGGCGTGCGCTGGGTAGCCCAGTGCGTGAAATCAGCAGATGCCGGTGCGGTCTGGGTGGAAGGGTAAGGGCGTGATAAATAAAACCTCAACCCGCCAGAGACGGGTTGAGGAAAGCGGCGTCATCTGTGTGTGCACCGCACTGCCGCTGACATTTTAATTATCACCCGTTGAAAAGGGCCGTAACAAGCAGGACAAAAAACATCCTGACCAGATAATTGCATCCACACGACATTATCAACTTTTTATCCCGGATATATCAGCCTGTAAAGCGGGACGCCAGGCAGACCTGCTCCTGATTACGTCAGGCAATACTGTGCGGGACTAAGCTATGCGTAGCGTTGAAGCGATAAAGCTAAGCGAGCTATGCTGAACAGACTGCAACACATTCTCAATGCTGCTGATCGTTCCGCCGGCAATCATATTTCGTGAGTCTTTTCCGTCTACCGTAATGATGTTGTCACGGTAAACTGTGACGTTATTGCCTTCGTCGCGAATAACAGAACTGATTTCATCTGCATATTTCCCGCCCAGTTGCAGAGCGGCTCCCTGACGACTTTGATAAGGAAGCGGTGCCTGCCATTGACCCGAAGAAATAAGGTACGTTGACTCAAATGAATTGACGCCGCTTGCTGCTGAGCTCAGGCAACTGATTCCGCTAATACGTGGGTTAATTTCCAGCAGATAAAGGCTGTTTTCCGTAACAATAAAATCGACGCAGCAGACACCATTGAACCCCAGGTGATTTAATAGGAGAATCAGTTTTGTCTGGACCTCGCCGGTTAACTGTTTGCTGAAAAGACCAGGATGACAGACGCGTATCGTATCAAAATCAGAGCGAACTCCCAGTAAACTCTGGCCGGTATAACAGGGAGGCTGGAAAAAGTAATTCCCCGGCGTACCAGCAATTTCTATGCAACCAAGCGCACCATCAATAAAGGACTCAATTAAAATATTCTTGCGCTGATTCTGACTCAGCGTCTTGATCAGCTGGTCTTTGTTACTGATTATCTCAATACCATGTCCCATACAATCCCACAGGGGTTTCAGAATGACGGGAAAAGCAATATGGCTGACCAGTTCCTGCTCAAGTTTGTCTCTGCAGCCCGGTTTTAAAAGCTCGCCATGTGTAAATTCTCGGTCCAGAAGTTCCCAGCGCGGCGTAGGAAGGGCGAATTGCTCAAAAAGCATTTTGGTTGCTCTTTTATCGGAGAGCTTATATACAGCATTAATTGGGCCAGGGACCGCGCTGACGCCTTCTGACAAAGTGATGTCTTCAATGGTCCTTTCATTGGGAATAGACCAGGAAATAACATGGCTGACGTAAGCCGGTTGACGCTCACTTTGGGCATCGTCAATTGCGGCATCAGGCCCCATCGGAGACGAAAAGTGAGGCTGATCTTTGAGCAGCAGTCTTGAATCACTGTGCCTGCTTTTGATCGTTTCCCATGCCATTTCGAGAAAAGGTGATGCCTGGCTTATATCCAGCGAGCGGATGCAGAGTACGGGAAAATCACTCATACGATAGAGACCCTGGTGCTTTGTGAAAATTCATCCATAGCCAAAAGTATCGACTGCTCAGAATCAGCGGTAAAAATGGCCCATCCCAGACGTTCAATATTTGTTGAGCCCGGTTTTACCGGTGAATTTTCACTAACGGTAGAGCGGGTTTCAATGACGGATGCATTTTCCAGCCTGGAAGGAATTTCAAGCTGCTTTAAAACGCCTTCGGCGTCAGGCCGGACAAACTGAATGGCACAATAGCGTTTAGGCACGGCAGGTTTAAAGTCACTATCCAGCATACCGACGGCCTGGCGGGCATAGATTTCAAGCGGGTCCTGATCGGTGGAAAGGGCGACAAGGCGAGGAATATAGTCACCTGCTGGCCGTGAACAGCTCTCAATAACGCGTGGCTTTCCTTCTTTGTCTAATTTGATTTCGGTATGGCTTATGCCATTCGTGATGCCCAGGGCAATAACCGCCTGAGTGGCAACGTTCAGAATCTCATCGCGTAAGGCGTCAGGAACAGGCGCCGGGAAAATGTGTCCGGTTTCTGCACGAGCTTTGCCGGGCGTGGTGAACTTCATTGTCACACCCCAGGGCGCATATCGACCTGAGACGGAAAGGCCTTCAACACTAAACTCCTGTCCAGGAATATATTCCTGAACCAGAATTTCTTTGCTGAAAGGAATACCGTGTGGATATTCATGTGTCCATTGTGATGCGTCTTTACATGCCTGAGGAAACTCGTTGCACTCCATCAGCACTGAAACGCCAAAGGAGGCTGCATTTTCAGCCGGTTTGACCACCAGAGGAAACGCCAGCTCTTCCAGAGGAAGCTGATGCACATCATCCTTGTCGGTTAATACCGCCAGCAGTGCCGGTAACGGACACTCTGCCTTCGACAGCGTGCGGTACATGTCATATTTGTTTCTTCTGGCTCTGGAAAGCGAGGCATCCGGACCGCAAAGATCGAGCCTTTGTGCGACTTCTGCTGCGATATCTGTCAGGAACTCCCAGGCGACAACTACCCCGGAAACGCCTTTCTTCTTCGCTTCGCTGACCAGCGTCTCAATGGCCAGCTGGCGCACTGAAAAGTCCAGAAAAATGAGGTCATCAATCATGCCTGAGACTTCTTGCAGCATGGAGTCATAGACTTCTTCTGTTGTGGCGACGACTGAATGATAACCCAGTGCGCGTATTGCCTTAAGAAGCAGCTCTCCTCCCATACCGATCGGCTCAATAACCAGTATGCTTTTATTTCCATTAATAGTTGTATTCATTAACTCCTCCTTTTAAATTTTTGAATCCCAGACTAAAAGTGACTGCGGTCAGTAAGAGCAGTACTATCCAGGTGGAATGCGTATTCATATCCAGCAGCCAGCCAAAAATTGCCGGAGACAACGTCATTCCTGCCGACCAGGTCATCTGGAAGGCAGCCATGTAATTTCCATTATTTACTTCCGGGGCTAGTTTTATACTTAGCATGTTAACCGACGGCGTAGATAACATTTCTGCAAGGCTGTAAATAAGCATCGCAACAATTAACAGCCCACCAGTAACTATCTGGTTATTTAAAGTTATGCTGGCACACCAGAAAATAATGAACGAAAGAATATTCAGGTAATAAGCGAGTTTTATGTTCTGGACGGGATCGTTCTCTTTTGTCCATGATGCAATATGGGTGCTGATTAGCGCCACAATGGCCGTGTTTAAAATGACCAGTCCGCCTGAAAAAAAGGCAGGAAGGCCAAGTTGTTTGGTTGCATAAATAACAATTACGAGCGGAATAACCATTGCAGCAATAACTAAGCCAAAGTTGACAATCAGAAGCTGGCGATAGCTGGGATCGCTCAACACTTTTCTAATATTATGACTTTCTGCTTTGTTGTGGCTATTCTTTACCGTCTGCACGGCTACAGGATGCCACATCAAAAGTGCCAGGCAGGATAGAAAGTAAAGTGATGCCGACGCAATAATAATAAAATGCAGACTGCTGTCAGAATCAACAGAAAAAGCCAGTGAAGTAAAGATGGTGCCCAGTCCCAGACCAATATTCCTGATAGACGCAATAAGTCCGAACCAGGTTTGAGTCCCTTTCCCACCTGAAGCCAGTGAAACCAGCCCTCGGTTGCTCGTCCAGAAAATATGAGATCCTGCCTGGGTAAAAAACTGCGTCAGCATTATGGTAAAAGGGTCTCTGGCGAAAAGACACATGACAAAACCCGCGCCGCTGATAAAATCGCCCCATATCGACAGTTTTTTAGGACCGAGTCTGTCCAGTAACCTTCCTATCAGGACAGGTACTAAAGAGGAAAGGGCACGGCCTGTGGCAATAGCTACGCCTATTATTGAGAGCGTAAGCGTTGTCGTTCTGTCAAAGTAGATCATCATAAACGCCATGATCAATCCACCACCCGTTGCATTTAATATTGTCGATGCAACAAATAGTCTGGAACGTTTTAGGTTTGGCACTGAAATTTTTAATGTAGTTTTCACGCAGAGACCTTTAAAACTAAGTGATTAGACTGCTATTTACCGGGTTCTTCATTGAGGTAAATGCCTGATAAAATTCATCTGAAATTGTGCTGACTGCTGCCAATGTTTCCTGGGATTTCCATTTCCTGCTCAGATATTCAAGTGCGGCAATGTGGAAATCACTATTGCCCAGCTCTTTGAGGTAGTTATTGATAATGTCCCGATCGACATTTAGCTGCAGCGCATTATAAATTTTCAACAAGGTCGCGGCCTTTCTGAAAAAAGGATCGGCTATATTCTTCTCGATCTCAGACGAATTTTTAAAGTTGCCGTTTCGTGAAGCCTCTTCAGCCTGAAAAACCATTGCCAACACTTCATCAATATTTTCTGCACACGTGGTTATTTTTGTCGGGTTAATCTGGCATTCGTACATGCTTACCGGGTTCTTCATGCTGCTGATTTTCTCTGCAGTTGAGTAATGACGGTTATAGATATGGAATGTGCCTACATACCAGGATAACTTTCCGACTTTCCACCCAAGCGTATTAGCAATAATTTCGTGTAAAACGCTCCACTCAAAAAAATTAATGCCGCTGAATCCCCAGATGGCATCATTCGCGCGGACGGTAACATGTAAATCAAGATAACCGCCTCGCTGGATGAAGTGCAGCCAGTTATTACAGGGAACATCTTTTGTTTCCTGATAATCCGTTTCAGGATCAAAGATATTCATTACTGCACGTTTTGTCAGCGGATCTTCTCTAAGGCGATTCACTACTCCCTGCAACTGGTCTACTTTCCCTTTCCATTTGCGTAACCGGGGTCCGTAGGCTGCTCGCCAGGTCAGTGAGTCATCGGAATAGTCTTCTGCGCGAGGAAGATAATGTTTAAGGAAGTGCAGATCATCCCGTCCAGCGAGTACCCACATCGTTTCTGCAACCTGCGCAAAGACGTTATTATTTCTGTGGGGTAATACCAGGAATCGCTCTGTGGGATGGCTGATTTTGGTTAATGTAGAGAGAATTTCCCGTTGCTCCTGATCGCGTGAGCCAACATCGTTACCATTCATCATGATGTTATTTACGGTATTAACCAGCGCATGCGTAATATTACGATTCATGGGCGACCTCATAACCTAACTTCGCCATTTCACTTTCGATAATCTGAAAGGCATCTTCAACCTGCTGATAATCATAATGGCGACATCCATCACTGCCAGATATCATGGCTGAAACGTTTTTTTCATTTTTTCTGTAGAGCGTGATAACAGGAATACGCCAGCTGATTGCCGTCGCAATTTCATAACCTACTCCCAGACTTGGAGTTGTGACTTCAGCGACAACTACCTGGGAATGGCGCAGCCAGTGCAAATCACGGTCATGAATAAATTTGTCACCCAGGAAAGACTGACCACCATCAGATAAACTGTAATCACCCACGTGTTCGGTAATAACTTTACCGTAGCCCTTGAGCTTATTAATCAGTTTCGCGTAAACAGGAACATCATCCCGTCCGGCTCTGATTGAACCAGCAAAATAGATAACCAATCCATTGTCAATAACAGTTTCAGGCGAAAGGGTATGTACTAATTCACTCACGATGCTTCTCCATATAAGGGTTTCCTTTGACCAAAAAATAACAGTCAAGCTTTCAGTTTTTTGAAGCTTATAAAAAGAGTTTCATCCGGTTTATTAACGGAATTAATAAAGCCGGGGAGGTACTCTTACTATTTTGAAAATTTGACAAGCGACAGTGCCTTTCAGGTAATTTAACAATTCATTTTCATCAAGACTAAAATGCAGTGACATCATTGTAAATATAAGTAAAGGTACTTACACTAAGGAAAAAAATTCCACAATTGGAGGGGGGGATGGAGAGTCTGCGAGGTCTCAGGGCGTTTGTTTATACGGCTGAACTGGGCAGCTATGTTGCAGCGGCAAGGGTGTCAGGCATCTCTTCTTCAGCGATTGCAAAGAGCGTGGCGAAACTTGAAGACGAACTCGGGGTAAGGCTTTTTCATCGGACAACGCGCAGCATCGGTCTGACTGAAGAAGGGAATGTCTTCTATGAACGGTGTAAGTTCATCCTGAATGAGATTCGCGATGCCAGAGCTCTGATTGCCGAAACGCGCATCACGCCCTGCGGCAGATTACATATCAGCGTGCCGCAAATTTTCGGGCATTCCCTTTTAATGCCCATACTTCCACGTTTTATTGAAAAGTACCCTGATATACAGCTTGATATCGATTTTGAAGATCGCGTGGTGGATCTGATTGCGGAAGGAATAGATGTCGCGGTGAGAAGTGGTGAGCTGGCAGATAACCGCCTTGTGAGCAGAAAGCTGGGAGAGCAGTATTTTGTCGTCTGTGCCAGCAGAGAGTATCTAAAAACGCATGGCGTCCCTTTGAACCCTGCTGATCTGGTCCACCATCGCTGCATACATTTCAAATATCCCTCAAGTGGTCGAATCGCCAGTTGGGCTTTCTCTGCCGATTTTGAAAACCTGGACCTTCCCAGGGATCTTATATTCAACAATACTCACGCTGGGTTGCGGGCAGCCATTGATGGATCAGGCGTAGCTCATCTGCCGGTCTATGTTGCTGAAGAAGCATTTGAAAAAGAATTACTCGTCCCTTTGCTGACTGAATACATGCTGCCATTAGGATCGATGTCGCTAATCTGGCCTTCTAACCGCCATTTATCCTCGAAGGTCAGAGCATTTGTGGATTTTGTCAGCAGCGAACTGGTTCAGGGGAACTATTTTACGAATATCGGCAGTCAGACGCTGAGTGGGCCTGACGAAGCGTGAATTGAAGGGGATGGGCGAGCCACAGGAAGTGGCGAGTCTATTGAACCTTCGATAACGGGTTCGCTCTGAAAAGCAAAAACCCGCCAGAGGCGGGTTCTTTAAAGATGGTGCCCGAACCCGGAATCGAACCAGGGACACGGGGATTTTCAATCCCCTGCTCTACCGACTGAGCTATTCGGGCAACGGGGCGCATTAAACCGTAAAGGCCGCGGGTCGTCAACGGCTTTCACTAAAAAACCCCTGGAAACGTGACTGATTGCCTGATTTTCAGTCAAAGCAGGCAAAACCTCAGGCCAGCGCGCCGTTTTTGCGGCACAGCGCGATGCTGTAAACATCTTCCGCCAGTCGCTGGGCAGTGGCGACATCCTGCACATTACGCTTCACCAGCAGCTTGCTCAGGCAGCCTTCAAGGATCAGCTCCATCTGATCGGTCACCATGCTGGGGTTATCCAGCCCTTGCTCCACCAGAATGTCATGGGTGAACTGCCATGAGCCGCTTTTTTGCTGCTCGGCCAGTTGATGGATGGGCTGATCGGGCTGTGGGTAGAAGCTACAGGCGGCGATAAACAGGCAGCCCGGAAAGCGTCCTTTACTGACCTGCTCACTCAGGACTTCGTAGCGTGCCATCAGCTTCTGATCCGGTGACAGCGACACATCCAGCAGGATTTGGCGTCGCCAGGTTTCGATCTGCTGGCCATGATAGCGCAGCGCATCATAGAGCAGAGCATCACGATCGGGCCAGAACAGCTGAAGCTGCTCAAGGGTTAATTCAGTCTGTCCCGCCAGGGTTTCCAATGAGAGGGTGGCGGCAAGGCCGTTCTGTTCAAGCACATTCAATGCATGCTCGAGTATCTGTTCACGCTGCAAGTGACTCTCCTCTGGTATGCAGGCCCGGCAATTTCACCGGGCAATGACCTGACTCCAGTGTTGTTTACGGGGTAAGTTTCTGCAAATGCGCTCTGAAGTCGGCAGCATTGAGAAAACCGGTGATGCGCGAGCCGGGGATTTCACGGCCCTGCGAATCGAAGAACAAAATCGTCGGTAAACCCAGCACCTGAAGATGCTGCAACAGCGCGTTGTCGCTGGCGCTGTTGGCGGTGACGTTGGCCTGAAGCAGCTGTACCTGACGCAGGCTATCGCGCACGGAGCTATCGCTAAAGGTATATTTTTCAAACTCTTTGCAGGCGACGCACCAATCGGCGTAGAGATCGACCATGGTGATGCGGCCGCTTGCCTGCTGCAGCGCGCTTGCGAGCTGCTGCGGCGTCTGAAGAGTCTGGAACGGCAATGGAGCCACAGCATGCTGCGCGGTCTGACCGCCAAAGGCCCAGTCCTGCAACGGACGCGCGCTGATCAGCGCAGCGGCCAGCATGATAATCTGCACCACGCGCCACTTACCGCTGCTGGCGCGCAGGCTGATGCTAAACGCCCAGCCAAAGAACGCCACGCCGAGCAGGCTCCAGAGCCGCACTCCCCACGCGTCGCCCAGCACCCGTTCCAGCAGGAACACCGGCAGCGCCAGGATGACAAAACCAAAGCCCTCTTTAACTGTCTGCATCCACGGGCCGCTTTTCGGCAGCAGCCGGTTGCCAAACAGGGTCACGGCGATCAGCGGTAATCCCATGCCGACCGCATAGAGCCACAGCGTTCCGGCACCGGCCCATAGATTTCCGCTCTGCGCGATGTAGAGCAGAATGGCACTGAGCGGGGCCGTGGTGCAGGGCGAACAGATCAAACCTGCCAGCGCGCCCATCAGGAAGACGCCGGGCAGCGATCCTCCCTGCTGGCGATTGCTCCACAGGGTCAGACGGGTTTGCAGGCTGGCGGGCAGTTGCAGCGTAAACAGTCCGAACATCGACAGTGCCAGCACGATGAACAGCAGGGAAAGCGTGAACAGCACCCACGGGTGCTGCAACGCGGCCTGGAAGCGCAGACCCGCGGCCGCGACCACCATCCCCAATAACGTGTAGGTCAGCGCCATTCCCTGGACATAAACCATCGCCAGCGCAAACAGTCTGCCCAGCGAATAGTGGCGCTTGCCGCCAAGGATGATGCCGGAGATCAACGGATACATCGGCAGTACGCAGGGGGTAAATGCCACACCGATGCCGATCAATAACGCCCAGAGCGGAGAAAAGGGCAGCGAGCTGGCGGGGGCAGGTTGAGTACTGTTCGGTGCTGGCACGCTGCTGGCTGCTACCTGACTTACCGGTATGCTGCGTGTCTCAGGCGGGTAACAGAATCCGGCGGCGGCACAGCCCTGATACGTGACGCTGAGCGTGGCATCAGGGCCTGCCTGTTTCAGCGTCACCGGCAGCGTCAGGTCCCGAGGATAGATCTCACTTTTGCCGAAGAATTCATCTTCATGTGGCTGACCGGCGGGCAGCGTCAGCGGCGCAATGGTCGCGTTCTGCGGCGTAATGCGGATCTGCTGGCGATAAAGGTAGTAACCCGATTTCACTTTCCAGTGCAGGTTGAGCTGCGTGCCCTGCTGGTCAAAGTCAAACGTAAACGCCTGATCGACCGGCACAAAGCGGCTGGTCGCCGGGTTTGAAAAGAGTGATGCGTGCGCCTGCAGACAGATGAACAGCGTCAGCAGGAGCGTAATTAAGCGAGAGATGCGTGCAGCCATGACAAGTATTCACTGTCTCCATATTGAACCGGCAGCGCCAGCAGTTCAGGCACGTCGTAAGGATGCGCCTGTTTGAGCAGGTCACACAGCGTCTGCTGATGATCGCTGTCGCACTTCAGCAGCATCTGGACTTCGCTGCTCTGCTCCATTTTACCCTGCCAGAGATACCATGAGGTCGCACCCGGCAGCAGGGTGACGCAGGCCGTCAGTCGGGCTTCCAGTGCCAGGGCAGCAAGTTTTTCTGCCGTGGCCTGATCGGGCACGGTGCAGAGGATCACGACAGCGTTCATCCTGTAACTCCTGTTGAAAAGAGCGCCGATGATAGCACGCTCCATCAGTAACACGATGACGGCGCTACAACAGCAATCCGCCAAAGACGAAGCCGGAGAGCACCGACAGCGCAATGGCGATCACGCCGGGAATAATAAAGGCATGGTTAAAAACAAACTTGCCAATCCGGGTTGAACCGGTGTCATCCATCTCCACGGCGGCCAGCAGGGTCGGGTAGGTCGGCAGTACGAACAGCGCCGAAACCGCCGCGAACGAAGCAATGGCCGTCAGCGGCGTCACGCCCAGCAGCAGCGCGGCGGGCATCAGTGCTTTGGTGGTGGCGGCCTGCGAGTATAGCAGCATGGAGGCGAAGAACAGCACCAGCGCCAGCATCCACGGATAGGTTTTCAGCGTGTCGCCCGCCAGCATCTGAATATCCGCCAGATGCGCTTTGACAAAGGTATCGCCCAGCCAGGCGACGCCCATCACGCAGATACAGGCGCTCATGCCGGATTTAAAGGTGCTGGCGCTGAGGATCTCGCTGGTGTCGAGCTTGCAGGTCAGGCTGATCAGCGTAGCGATAGTCAGCATAAACACCACAATCGCTTCGTTGCGTGGCAGCGGCGGATTGACGATCAGCCCGACGCTGGCGCTGGTCGCGGTGGCATAGAGCACCACGGCCACAATACCAATCAGAAACAGCAGCACCGATTTTTTCGCGCCCGGTTTTGCCTGGAAGATGCTGGCACCGCGCAGCGTAACTTCGCCTTTAGCAAGACGAGCCTGATAGACCTCATCATCCTTCAGCTCACGGCCTAAGAAGTTCGTCACCAGTGCCGCCAGGAACAGGCCAACCATGGTTGAGGGAATGGCAATCGCCAGCAGCGTGATATAGCTGACGCCACGCGGTTCAAGCAGCGTGGCGAAGAAGACCACCGCCGCTGAAATCGGTGATGCGGTAATCGCGATCTGCGAAGCCACTACCGCAATCGACAGCGGTCGGGAAGGGCGAACACCTTGCTCCTTCGCGACTTCGGCAATCACCGGCAGCGTTGAGAACGCGGTGTGCCCGGTTCCGGCCAGCAGCGTCATCAGGTAAGTTACCAGCGGGGCCAGCAACGTGACGTGGCGCGGATGACGGCGCAGCAGGCGTTCTGCCAGGCTCACCAGATAATCCATGCCGCCCGCTACCTGCATGGCGGCGATCGCGGCGATCACCGCCATGATGATTTCGATCACATCGAAGGGGATAGCGCCGGGTGCCATGCCAAATCCCAGCGTCAGCACCAGCACGCCCATGCCGCCGGCGAATCCGATACCAATGCCGCCAAGACGCGCGCCCAACCAGATCGCCATTAAGACGATAAGCAGCTCAACCACGAACATGAATCACTCCTGAAAAGTAAACCGGTAAAACCTGGGTGTGCTGTTTAACAAAAAAAAAGGCACACCGTGTTGATCGCGGTATGCCTTTGGTTAACCAGCGTCGGTTAAGCCTTACTGTTCGTTTTCATCGGTATAACGTTTCGCTTTATAAACCGGGTACATCAGGTTCTGCACCGAGAAGATATCGTCCAGCTCACTTTCCGTCAGCAGGCCACGCTCCAGCACCACCTCACGCACGCTTTTACCGGTCTCCGCACAGATTTTACCGACGATGTCGCCGTTGTGGTGGCCGATGTAAGGGTTAAGGTAAGTGACGATACCAATCGAGTTAAAGACGTAGGCTTCGCACACCGCGCGGTTGGCGGTGATACCGTTAACGCACTTCTCCAGCAGGTTGTAGCAGGCATTCGTCAGGATGCTGATTGACTCAAACAGCGCCTGGCCAATGACCGGCTCCATCACGTTAAGTTGTAACTGACCTGCTTCAGAAGCCATCGTTACGGTAATGTCGTTGCCAATCACTT
The DNA here is from genome assembly GCF_008631595.1 of Pantoea sp. F_5. Lineage (NCBI taxonomy): Bacteria > Pseudomonadati > Pseudomonadota > Gammaproteobacteria > Enterobacterales > Erwiniaceae > Pantoea > Pantoea sp. F_5. The sequence continues at coordinate 90,057 of NZ_VWUO01000008.1, read as the reverse complement.
TGAAGCAGACCTGGTTTACCACTTCCGGCACCACCGGGTTCACTTTGGCCGGCATGATAGACGAACCTGCCTGCAGCTCTGGCAGGTTGATTTCGTTCAGGCCAGCGCGCGGACCGGAGGAGAGCAGGCGCAGGTCGTTACAGATTTTTGAGAGCTTCACCGCCAGACGTTTCAGTGATGAATGGACCATCACATAAGCACCGCAGTCAGAGGTCGCTTCAATCAGATCTTCCGCGGGTACCACCGGCAGGTTGCTGACTTCCGCCAGACGCTGAACCGCAAGGTGCTGATAGCCTTCCGGCGTATTGAGGCGGGTACCGATGGCGGTCGCGCCCAGGTTCACTTCCAGCAGCAGTTCAGCGGTGCGCAAAATGCTTTTGGTCTCTTCATTCAACAGCACGCTGAAGGCGTGAAACTCCTGACCGAGGGTCATCGGCACGGCATCCTGCAACTGGGTGCGGCCCATTTTCAGGATGGTCTGGAATTCATCGGCTTTGCGCTGGAAGCCTTCGGCCAGCTGGCTGATGCCATCAAGCAGCTTCAGCAGCGAGCTGTAAACTGCGATACGAAAACCGGTCGGGTAGGCGTCGTTAGTGGACTGGCACTTGTTCACATGATCGTTAGGGTTAAGGTACTGATATTCCCCTTTCTGATGGCCCATCAGCTCAAGGCCGATGTTTGCCAGCACCTCATTGGTATTCATATTGACTGAGGTCCCGGCACCGCCCTGATAGACATCCACGGGGAACTGGTCCATACAGCGACCGTTGTTCAGTACTTCGTCGCAGGCCTTAATGATGGTATCGGCAATGTTACGCGGAATGGTCTGCAGCTCTTTATTGGCCATCGCCGCCGCTTTTTTTACCATTACCATACCGCGGACAAATTCAGGTATGTCGCTGATTTTGCTGTTGCTGATATAAAAGTTTTCAATCGCACGCAGAGTATGAACGCCATAATAGGCATCCGCCGGAACTTCGCGCATACCTAACAGGTCTTCTTCGATACGAATGTTGTTCGCCATGATAACCTTCTTGTTGTTGCCGCTAACCATCACAAAGGATGTGTTTATTTTGTTGTGGTGTGCCCGTGCCGACATATTATCCGTCTTCACAGTGGCATGTGCGATCATATTCTGATGCATAACAAAAGCACGCATGCAGATCACTTAATGCTGCCGTCTGGTTAACGATATGTGAAGTTGGTTACAAAATTAACCCCACAGGATAAATTTGACAGGATCGGTTGAAAATGGCGGCGCGGGTGCCCATCTCTTTTCTTATCATCCTCAGGATGAACGCTTTCTGCTGACCGGCACGCTGCCGTTCAGCCCTACTTACAGGAGAGTACGGTGCGCTGGATACCGTTATTAGTCTTTTTTGTTCTGGCCTGGATCGAGATTTCGCTCTTTATTCAGGTTGCACACGTCATGGGTGTGCTGCTGACCATGCTGCTGGTGGTCTTCACTTCGTGCATCGGGGTCTCGCTGGTTAAAAATCAGGGCATGAAGAACTTCATGCTGATGCAGGAGAAGCTGGCGCGTAACGAAAGCCCGGCCAGTGAGATGATCAAGAGCGTATCGCTGATTATCGCAGGCTTCCTGCTGCTGTTGCCTGGTTTCTTTACTGACCTGCTGGGCCTGTTGCTGTTACTGCCACCGGTGCAGAAGCATCTGACGCTGAAGCTGATGCCCCATCTGCGCGTCTGGCGCGGACCAGGTGCCGGACCAGACAGCGGCTACACCATGGATGGTGAGTTTGAGCGTAAAAACAGCGATCGCCTTGAGCACCATGATGATCACAAGGATCGTTAATCGCAGCGGTCACCTTTGAAAGCGCAGCCTCCGGGCTGCGTTTTTTATTTGTCGCGCCTTCTGTTCAAAAAGCCGCCACTTATCATGTTCGGGTAAAAAATTTGTTGTCCGCCCCCTTGAAAGCAGGTGGGTATGACCCTATCTCTCTGGTCACGAGGCCGGAAGCCATGCAGCCCGGTGTTCAACCCCAAAACTGAATGATTGGACTTCTCAAAGGAGAGCTATCAAATGAAAATTCGTCCATTGCACGATCGCGTTATCGTCAAGCGTAAAGAAGTTGAAGCTAAATCAGCTGGCGGCATCGTGCTGACCGGTTCTGCAGCCGGTAAATCCACCCGAGGTGAAGTTCTGGCTGTCGGCAATGGCCGCATCCTTGAGAGTGGCGACGTTAAGCCGCTGGACGTGAAGGTTGGTGACGTCGTGATCTTCAATGAAGGTTACGGTGCTAAAACCGAAAAGATCGACAACGAAGAAGTGCTGATCATCTCTGAAAGCGACATTCTGGCGATTGTTGAAGCGTAATTTTTTCGCGTAACTCACTGAACGAAACGAATTTAAGGGACAATTGAAATGGCAGCTAAAGACGTAAAATTCGGTAATGACGCTCGCGTAAAAATGCTGCGTGGCGTGAACGTACTGGCAGATGCAGTAAAAGTTACCCTGGGCCCGAAAGGCCGTAACGTGGTTCTGGATAAATCTTTTGGTGCACCGACCATCACTAAAGATGGTGTTTCTGTAGCACGTGAAATCGAACTGGAAGACAAGTTCGAAAACATGGGCGCGCAGATGGTGAAAGAAGTGGCCTCTAAAGCGAATGACGCTGCGGGCGACGGCACCACCACTGCAACCGTACTGGCACAGTCAATCATTACCGAAGGCCTTAAAGCGGTCGCAGCGGGTATGAACCCGATGGATCTGAAGCGCGGTATTGACCAGGCCGTTGTGTCTGCGGTTGAAAAACTGAAAGCGCTGTCTGTGCCTTGCTCAGACTCTAAAGCGATTGCGCAGGTTGGTACTATCTCTGCTAACTCCGATGAAACCGTAGGCCAGCTGATTGCTCAGGCGATGGAAAAAGTCGGTAAAGAAGGCGTGATCACTGTTGAAGAAGGCACCGGCCTGCAGGACGAGCTGGATGTGGTTGAAGGTATGCAGTTCGATCGTGGCTACCTGTCTCCTTACTTCATCAACAAGCCAGAAACGGGTGCAGTTGAACTGGAATCGCCGTTCATTCTGTTGGCTGACAAGAAAATTTCTAACATCCGTGAAATGCTGCCAGTGCTGGAAGCCGTTGCGAAAGCAGGCAAACCACTGCTGATCATCGCGGAAGATGTTGAAGGCGAAGCGCTGGCAACACTGGTGGTGAACACCATGCGCGGCATCGTGAAAGTCGCTGCGGTTAAAGCACCAGGCTTCGGTGACCGTCGTAAAGCCATGCTGCAGGATATCGCTATCCTGACCGGCGGTACCGTAATCTCTGAAGAGATCGGTATGGAGCTGGAAAAAGCTGCGCTGGAAGATCTGGGTCAGGCAAAACGTGTTGTGATCAACAAAGACACCACCACCATCATCGACGGTGTGGGTGAAGAGAACACCATTCAGGGCCGTGTTACCCAGATTCGTCAGCAGATCGAAGAAGCGACCTCTGACTACGACAAAGAAAAACTGCAGGAGCGCGTCGCGAAACTGGCAGGCGGCGTAGCCGTTCTGAAAGTGGGCGCAGCCACTGAAGTTGAAATGAAAGAGAAGAAAGCGCGCGTTGAAGATGCACTGCACGCAACCCGTGCTGCTGTCGAAGAAGGCGTGGTTGCAGGTGGTGGTGTGGCGCTGGTTCGCGTTGCAGCACAGCTGTCAGAGCTGCGTGGTCAGAACGAAGACCAGAACGTCGGTATCAAAGTTGCGCTGCGCGCGATGGAAGCACCACTGCGTCAGATCGTCTCTAACGCCGGTGAAGAGCCTTCTGTTGTGGCGAACAACGTGAAAGCGGGCGACGGTAACTACGGTTACAACGCGCAGACTGAAGAGTACGGCAACATGATCGACTTCGGTATCCTGGACCCAACCAAAGTGACCCGTTCTGCACTGCAGTACGCGGCCTCTGTTGCGGGTCTGATGATCACTACCGAGTGCATGGTCACTGACCTGCCAAAAGGCGACGCACCTGATTTAGGCGCAGGCGCTGGCGGTATGGGTGGCATGGGCGGTATGGGCGGCATGATGTAATTGCCGTTGACTGCCTGAGTCACAAAAGAACCCCCGACCGGAAACGGCCGGGGGTTTTTCTTTTGGGCAGGAAAATAGTATAAGTAGTGGCGCAATCGTACGTCTTTCCTCCTGATATTTCCCGTTGTCTGCACGCTGTCTGCAGTTGTCAGGCTGAATTCACTGATGTTCAGTTCATTCTTCAGGCAGGCAGAGTCGCCGAGACGTAACATGAAATATTGAGGGGATATAACGGGATTAAGGCAATGAATGTGCAGAAAAAAGTGCTTTTTTTCTGCTACGCTGCCATCCGACTCTGATGATAATAAATGGGGATTACAATGCGGATTAACCTCTTGCTCGGACTGACGGCTGGCACGTTATTGCTGGCGGGCTGCAGCAGCTCTACGCAACTCTCTTCGGCAGGCGAGCGCGTGACGTTTACCGATCAGCAGCCTGCCAGTTCCTGCCAGCTTCTGGGCAACCTTACCGGCTCACAGAGCAACTGGCTGAGCGGTGCAGGCGGCGAAACCAGCGCACTGCGCGGTGCTGCTAATGATCTGCGCAATCGCGCCGCGGAGATGGGCGGCAACGTCATTTATGGTGCCACCAGCCCGACGCAAAATCTGTTATCCGCGTTCGCGCCACTCGACAGCAAAATGACCGGTCAGGTTTATAAGTGCCCATAAGGTAACAAACGCCAGCGCCAGCCTTTCTGGCGCTGTTGTTTTTACTTTTTCACCTCTTTTTTGACACTGGGTAGAGCAGGCACGAAGTCTGCCCGCACTATCGCTCCCAGCGTGGGCACAACCTCCTGTCGGCTGACCTCCATTTTCATCTCTTCTGACATGCCTGACGTATCCAGCGTGATGTTATTGACGCGCCACGGTGTCAGATAGCTAATCAGCAGGCGGCCCCGGCTATCCGTTGTGGTGCCGTACTGATTGTAAACGCCGGCCTGCGCGCTGGCCGGCATTGTCACTAACCCCATGGTTTCACCCAGCGTCTGACCGGCGGTAATGCCATCCGCATGCCACATCAGGCTGCCACTCAAATCACCATGTAATGCACGTTGCTGGCTGCCGTTTTCAAAACTGACATTGGCTTCACCCGCGTTGTACCTGTAACCCAGATTACCGGCGAGGCGTTCACTGCCATTTCGCATGGTATAGGCACCCATGCCGTAGCGCAGACTGAAATCCCGAAATGCTGTGCCGTCCATCTCCACGCCCTGGGTCACTGCACCGGCCCGATCGACCTGCGTGACGTGACTGGCGGTGAGATAATTTGAACCGAAGGTAAAAGGCAGGCTCAGGCTGAGCGCAACGGTATTTTCTGCCAGGGAGTGGCCATAACGGTTGTGGCTAGCGCTGAGGCTGATATCCACTTCTTCCCAGACCGCGCTGAGATCCAGGCTGGCGGTACGAGTGTGACTACCGGGCGCGCGTCCGGCCTGTTGTGCCCAGCCCATCGTCAGCGTGATGTCCTCAGTAAAATTGCGGCTGAGATTGAGTTCAGCACGCCAGCGGCGGTTATCCAGGCTGGCACTGCTGTAGCTGGCCTGGCTGATCTTCTCTCCCAGCGTATGAAAATGGCTGCCCGGCGGATAGTAAGCGACCAGACCATTCAGGCTGGTGTTGTTACTGAAAAACGCTTTGGCGTAGCGCAGACGCCAGACTTCACCTCTGCCCGGTGTCTTTTTGCCGCTGTCCTGAGATTGGGTGACATCAAGCGACAGCGTGCTGTCGGCGCGCAGGGCCAAGCCGATACCACTCGCCACGCTGTAGTAGGCGGCCGAGGATTGTATGCCGCCAAACAGCGTCAGATTCTGCGCGATCCCGCCAGAAAGCGTACCCTGCCAGAAGACCGGTTGCGGCAGGCTCGATTTGTACGTGGGCCGGTAGTGACCCGCCAGGACTTCATAGTTAATGACGCCTTCATGCACCAGATTGGGCAATGACACCCACGGCAGCAGACTGGTATGTTCCGTGCCGTCACTCTCTTCAACCTGCATCGTAATGGTGCTGCTACTGCTGCTACTACTGGGCAGATAGTCGCGGATGGTGAAAGATCCGGGTGGAACCTGGGTGCGATAGATCTGCGTGCCACCCTGATAAAGCGTGACCGTCGCGTCTGAGCGGGCATAGCCGGTAATCCAGGGGGCCTGACGTCGCCAGCTATTGGGATACATCGTTTCATCGCTGACCAGCGAAACACCACGCAGGGGGAGTGAAGCAAAAACTGCATCAGAAGAGGTAGAGTCCCCGATTGTCATACGAGAGCGTAATGGCGTAATACTGCGCCAGATCGCCATCGAACGGGTGTAAGAACCGTGATCGCTGGGATCGCTCCAGACGGTGTTCTGATAGCGGACCCGCCAGGGACCGACATTGAGACCGCTGTTAAAATCCAGCGTGCTGGATACACCGGTTTCATCCCACTCGCTCAACGCGCGCTCGCGATCAATATTCAGGCTGTAACTACTGAACAGGGCGTTAATGCCATCATCCCAGCGGCTGGTGGTGACCCCGCCGAGCTGCGAGTCAAACCAGCTTTCGGGGAGCGTCAGCGTCAGCATGTTGAGGTCAGCACGATAGCGAAAAATCTCCCCCGCCAGCGCCGGTGACTGCGGATCAAGGCAACCTTCGGCAGTCCAGATCGGTTCAGCCAGCTGGCTATCCATCACGCTCCACTCTTCCAGCAGTTCATGCTGAAGACAGGGCCGCTGATGCACGATTTCCAGTGCGACGTTGCCTTTGTAGAGATGATTGACGAATAGGGTAGTTTTTTCGGCACTAGCGGCCAGTGCGCTGTAGGGCAATAGCAACAGAAGTAAAATGAGGGGAAGCATGATGACAGTCACGACAAAAACGGAAGCACCTGCTTCCGTTTTTGTCGAACAACGCCTGAAAATTAGCTGTTCAGTGCAGCAAGATTAGCGCGAGCGGTTTCCAGCTCGGAACTGACCTGCTCAACCTTGGCCTGTTTTTCAGAGATTTTATTCTGATATTTAGTGATTTTGCTGGTTTTACCCTGAGCCTGAGCTTTCTGCAGATCGGCCTGCGCTTCAGTCACTTCTTTCTGCGCTTTAACCAGTTTCTTCTCAAGTTTGGTGACTTTTTCCTGAGCTTCTTTCTGCTCTTTAACGGCGCAGTTAGTTTCAATATTAGCCAGAGCTTCTTCCAGCGCCGCGGCTTTCGCCGTGTTGCCATACTTGTTCGCCATGGTAATTTCTTTCTTCAGCTTGGCGCTGTTGATGGCAGTACAAGCGGCAACTGATGCCTGTGCAGCGCTTGCTGCGCCCAGTGTCATCATAAGGGTCAGTGCGATAGCGGATAATTTTTTCATGATAGTGCTCCTGGTTAGGTTCTCCGAGGGCCACCCTGGCTTCCTCTGGTGAGCACGATAATAGGCAGCCATACTCAGCGTCTCAATGTCAGACCAGACTCACTTTACTGTCAGACCGTCCGTGATTTTTGTAGTCTCTTCGGCCAACTCCTGACGCAGTAACCGGGTAAGACTTATCAACTCTTGCAACATTTCCGGAGCGGGATCAGGTTGCTGGCACAGCGATGTCAGCTGCGTGGCACCCAGCAGGGCAACGCCACCCTGCAGACGATGCAGCGTCGCGGAGAGCGGCGGCTGACCATCCTGCTGCCAGCAGGCAAGATCGGTTAGCGCCTCATCCAGCGCAGTGATTTGCATCTGAAGAAACGGAAGATAATGAGTGCTGGAGAGCAGAGCATCCGGCAGGGCCGCAGGTGACCAGAGCGTTGCGACAGGCTGCATGAGCTGATCCAGTTGTTTTTGTAATTCGCCCAGCGTGAGCGGCTTAGGTAAGCAGATTGTCATACCCGCTTCAGCCGCCGCTTCCAGCGTCTGTTTGTCACGATCGGCGGAGATGCCCCAGATGGTGAGGTGTGGCCAGCGCTGTTTCAAGTTACGCGTCAGGGTAAAACCGCTTTGCTGCGGCATAAGGCAGTCGGTTATCACCAGTTCAGGACTGTAGCGGGTGATGTCATCGGCGATTTGCGCCAAATCAGTACATTCAATGGCCTCATGACCGAGCCAGCGTAGCTGCTGTCGTAAAAGAAACCGGTTAGCGGGCTGATCGTCCACCACCAGCACGCAGAGCGAACGACGACTCGGGGAAGAGGGGGTGACATCAGGCTGAGAGAAGTCAGACTCTTCCAACTGCCGCAGTTGCAGGGTGACACTAAACGTCGACCCTTTACCCGGCTTGCTGTGTAACACAATATCGCCGCCCATCATGCGCGCCAGTGAACGAGAGATGTAGAGCCCCATACCGCTGCCCTGAGCGACACTCTCGCTTTCTCCCTGCGAGAAGGGCTGGAACAGGCACTGTGCTGTCGCAGGATCAATGCCTGCACCGCTGTCCTGCACGCGCAGGGTGATAAACAGTAGTGCATCAGGTTTTTCATCGCAGAGAGCTTCCAGCAGAATGTCACCTGCGGAAGTGAATTTTATCGCATTGCCCAGCAGGTTAGTCACAATCTGGCGCAGACGCAGCGGGTCAGCCAGCACTTTACGGCTCAGGGCTGCATCAATGGCCAGTAGCAGGCGCAGATTCTTCTGGCGGGCAATGCTTTCATAAACAGCGGCCACAGACTCCAGCAGCGCCCGCAATGAGACCGGCTCCGGACGCAGAATGAGCCGGTTTGCTTCCAGCCGGGTAAAGTCGAGGATTTCACTGGTCAGGCTAAGCAGTGCGTCAGTCGCTTCATAGGCGACACGCAGGGCATCGTCATCAGGATGAGTAGCCGATCGGGGCTGGCAGAGTAACTCCAGCATGCCGTTGATGGCACTGAGTGGGTTACGTATTTCATGGCTCAGGGTTGCCAGAAAGGCGTTTTGTTGCTGAACACGATGCTGTGCCTGTTGTAACGCTTTGCGCTGGCGCAGGTAACGCCAGATGAGCCAGATGAGTGCGATCAGCCAGGGGATAACCATGACCGGTAGCCACCCGAGCGGCAGGCTGGTGGGCAGATGTCGCGCTGAGATCGTGGCAGGCAACTCTGACTGCTTAGTGCTGATGATGGCGTTCATCTCTTCAGGTGGCAGGCTCATCAGCGTTTTGTCGAGAATACTGGCTAACGTGTATTGCTTACCTGCGGAGGCCAGAACCACGCGCAACGGTTCATGCCATAGCCCCTGTGCGAGCCTGAGTTGCTTAGCATAGCGACCGTTAACCAGCGGCTCAGCCACGATCAGCGGCATCAGCATGCCATCGGCTTCGCCCCGTACGATTTTATCCAAACCCTCCTGCCAGCGATTAACCGCGAGTAAATGACTGTCAGGATAGTACTCATGTAATTTTTGCTCAGGCTGTTCACCGTACAGATAGGCGAGGCGCTGCGGCAGGATATCTGCTGGCGCATTACGGGAAATCACCAGCGCGCGTGACGAGTAGAAAATCGCGCGTGAGGCCAGCAAACCCTGCTGCTGGGCGCTGTAAAGTGAGGCGCCCGCCAGCACCTCACTCTCACCCTGGCGCAGCGCAGCAAAAGCATCAGTCAGTTTTTTTTCCCGACGAATAACGAACTGCAGCCCCACACGTTTTTGTATGGCTGACAGCACATCGGCGAGGATGCCCTGAAACTGCCCCTGTTGATCGATGTAACTCAGTGGAAAATTATCGTTGAGCACCGAAACCGTCACCTGCGGATTCTCACTGAGCCATTTTTCCTCAAGCTGACTCAAATGGGGTTTGAGTTCTTGTTTGTCTCTGGCGGAAGAACCGCCGCGCCAGCGTTGCTGGATCTCGGCCTGGGTCGATTGCGGAATGCGGGACAGGAGTTTGTTAATAATCACAATCCAGTTGCGCTGATCGGGTATAGCCGCAAAGGAAAAGGCAGGCGCGGGCACGCCATGCCGGATCTCAACATCCAGCTCCTTGAGATTCTCCTGATTGATCAGGTATTGCGTGGTGATGAGATCACCGAGGTAAAGGTCGAGGTTACCGAAAGTCACGGCTTCCAGTGCCTGGCGTGTGTAATCAAAAGGGATGAACAGGGCAGACGGAAAACGTTTTTTTTCATCCTCAGCATGACTGTCATCGCGATCAACGCCAATCCGCAGCGCAGTACCTGGAGAGGCATCGCTGCCTTGTCTGCTGACCAGCACCGGCAAAGAGGTACTCCATGGCTGGCTCAGAGTCAGGTGAGAAAAGAGGGCGTCATGCTGGGCAAAGGCGATAACATCAGCGGTTCCCAGCCTGAGCGCGCGCAGCGCCTCTTCACGATTTTCATACAGGATGACCGTAACCGGCAGGCGTAACGTAGCTGCGATGATGCCAAGATAATCGGCTGCGATGCCGCTGTAGTCCTGACGGCCGGGGATAAGTGAGTAGGGCGGGTTTACGGGTTTCCAGGCCGCCAGGCGCAGTGACTTTTTGCCATAAATCCACTGCCACTCCTGTTGAGTCAGCTCAGGATGTTTAAGTGAGAACTGCGTATGGGCTAATAGCTGAAGGGATTCTGCCGCAGGTGACTGGGTGCAAAACAGCAGCAGCAGAAATGCAATCCACCTCATGGCGAAGCAGCATCCGCAGCAAGCCATTCAGTTAGCTGTTCAATTGAATTTGCCCCGCTTTTTTCCAGAATTCGGGCTTTGTAAGTACTGACCGTTTTGTGGCTCAGCGCCAGCTGATCGGCAATCGCTTTATGGCTTTTGCCTTCCTGTAAGAGGCGCAGCACCACCATTTCCCTGTTGGAAAATTTAGCCAGAAGCTGACGAGGATCGCGGGTGTTATCAGATAGGGACTGGAGAGCAATTCCTGTCGGGAAAACCGTATAGCCATTCAGCAGCAGATGGCACGCAGGGAGGAGGTGCAGCAGAGAGGTCTGTTTGCTGATAAAGCCATCTGCACCAGCCTGTAGGGCGCGCCCGGCGTAGCTTTGCGCAGGCAAACCACTGTGGATCAGGATTTTACAGTCGGGATAATGCTCACGGATGCGTGGTAAGAGCAGCAGCCCATCTTCATTCTCCAGCGCAATGTCCAGTATGAGCAGTTGGGGCGCATGCTGATGCAGTTGTAACAACACCTGACCCCCACGCGAGGTCGCTACGGTAAAGCCGGGCTCTTTTTCCAGCACCGCTTTGACGGCAAAACAAATTGCCGGATGATCATCAATGACCAGAATGACACACATAAACATCCTTGTTAATGAAGTGCGTTAATCAGGGGAGAATCTACCGGTAATGTTATTCCTGACGCAACTGTAAATCTAACGGTGTTTTACTTGGCTCCCCACCAATTTCTCGCGCCAGCTTTGGCACCAGATAACCCGAGACCTGTGACAGCAGGGCACGCACCAGTTGACGGGCTTCCTCATCAGACACAAAGAAATGCGCGGCACCCTGTACCTTATCCAGCACGTGCAGATAGTAGGGCAGAATACCCGCATCAAACAACGCATTGCTCAGCGTGGCCAGCGTCCGGGCATTATCATTGACGCCACGTAGCAGCACGCTCTGATTCAGCAGGGTCACCCCGGCACGCTTCAGGCTGATCATCGCCTCGCGCAGCTCATCATCGATCTCCTGCGCATGATTGATGTGCGTCACCATCAACACCTGCAGACGGGTTTCGCTGAGCATCAGACAGAGCTGATCGGTGATGCGCGCGGGGATTACCACCGGCAAACGGCTATGGATGCGCAGACGCTTAAGGTGCGGGATCTTTTCCAGCGCTGCGATCAACCAGGCGAGCTCATGATCTTTTGCCATTAACGGATCGCCGCCGGAGAAAATGATCTCATCCAGCTCAGGATGATCGGCGATATAGTCCAGAGCAGCCTGCCAGCTCCGCTTGTTGCCGGGATTATCCTGATAGGGGAAGTGACGACGGAAGCAGTAGCGACAGTTGACCGCGCAGCCGCCTTTTACCAGCAATAACGCCCGGTTTAGGTATTTATGCAGCAATCCAGGTACAACGTTGCTTTGTTCATCGAGCGGATCGGTGCTATAACCTGGCGCATCGATGAATTCCTGACGCTGAGTCAATACCTGCAGCAGCAGTGGATCGTGCGCATCGCCTTTTTTCATCCGCCGGATGAACGCATGCGGAACACGCAGGGCGAAAAGACGCCGCGCATCCGCACCCTCTGTCAGCTCTGTGTGCTGATCCAGGGCTAAAATCCGCAGTAATTCATCAGGTTCAGTGACAACATCAGCAAGTTGCTGCAACCAATCTTCTCTGGAAGGTATTTTTAGGGTTACAATGTGTGCCATTTTTTTGGCTTAGTACCAGTATCAATTTTCGTAGAGGGCCTTCATGGCGACTTATTCTAGCAACGATTTCCGTCCCGGTCTTAAAATCATGTTTGAAGGCGAGCCATATGCCATCGAATCCAGTGAGTTCGTTAAACCGGGTAAAGGTCAGGCATTCGCACGCGTTAAAATGCGTCGCCTGCTGACGGGTTCTCGCGTTGAGAAAACTTTTAAATCCACCGACTCCGCCGAAGGCGCAGACGTGATGGATACCAACCTGAGCTACCTGTACAACGACGGTGAGTTTTACCACTTCATGCACCAGGAGAGCTTTGAGCAGTTCCCGGTTGAAGAGAAGACTGTGGGCGAAGCAGCGAAATGGCTGCAGGACAACGCAGAATGTATCGTTACGCTGTGGAACGGTCGTCCAATCGCCGTTCAGCCGCCAAACTTTATCGAAGCTGAAATCGTGGAAACCGATCCAGGCCTGAAAGGTGACACTGCGGGGACCGGCGGTAAGCCAGCCAAGCTGTCTACCGGCGCTGTGGTGAAAGTGCCATTGTTCGTGCAGGAGGGTGAAGTGGTGAAAGTTGACACCCGCTCTGGCGAATACGTGTCACGCGTAAAATAAGATTCGCAGGCGCATCTTCTGGTGCGCCTTTTTCTTGTCTGAGAGAAAAAATGATCAAGCTGGCAAAATTAATCGCATTCGCGTTGCTGGTCTCTTCTGCGCTTAGCGCCTGCAACACATTCCACGGTTTTGGTGAAGATGTCTCCCACTTAGGTGGTGCCATTTCGCGTGCGGCAAAATGACCTTAACTGATTGTCCTTTTTAGAGTCACGCCCACAGCAACTGCCTGAAATCCGGCTATGCTTAAAACGCTGTACTTTACATCCATCAAAAAGGACATTGTTATGTTAAAGAAAAGTATTGCCGCAATCTTCTCTGTACTGGTGCTCTCTTCTCTGCTGACGGCGTGTAATACCACGCGTGGCGTCGGTGAAGATGTCGAAGCGGGTGGCCAGGCGATTCAGAACAGCACGAAGTAACCTGTTATTTCAACCGGTACGAAAGACTTTTCGTACCGGCTTGTCATCGTCTGCACTATTTCTGTTTTACCCAGATTAACTCTTCGACCGGGAAACCATCCCGACGCGCCTGTTCAACCAGTTTCTCTTTTACGCCTGGCTCCAGTTGGGGTGTCCGTGACAGTATCCAGAGATAATGGCGATTCGGGCCGCACACCAGCGCATAGCGATAGTCGGGATCCAGTGCGATAACGTTATAGCCGCCGTAGAAGGGGCCAAAGAAAGAGACTTTCAGCGACGCACGCTGGGGTTCACCAGTAAAATAGGCTTTACCGACGCTCTCCTGCCAGCGCTGCTTTTTGACGTTATAGCCACGATTGATGACTTTCAGACCGCCATCTTCACGCGGGCTGTAGTGTGCCGTCACCTGCTCAAGGCCACGCTCAAAGGGATGGTTAAGGCGGGCAATCTCATACCACTGACCGAGGTAGCGCTGGCTGTCAAAGTTATCAACGACCGTGACGTTCTTTGGCGGTGTGGTGCTACAGGCAACAGAGAGAAAAGCACTCAGGCTGGCAACAACTGTTTTCCATGGAGACATAGTGGGATTCCTTTGTGATTTAACCGCTTAAGTATAGAAGCCGAAACGCTGTTTTTGGCATCGCGGGCACGAGATTGTTTGCCGCAGGCATTGCAGGTAGACTTCCCCCCCTAATTTGTATCAGGAGTCATCACCATGAGCGAAACGACAAGCTGGCAACCAAGCGCATCCATCGCCAATTTGTTAAAACGCGCCGCTATTTTAGCTGAAGTGCGTCGTTTCTTTGCCGATCGCGGCGTGCTGGAAGTCGATACGCCAGCGATGAGCCAGGCAACGATTACCGATATCCATCTGGTGCCGTTCCAGACGCGTTTTGTCGGGCCTGGTGCGGCGCAGGGACGCGATCTCTGGCTGATGACCAGCCCGGAATATCATATGAAACGCCTGCTGGCGGCGGGCAGTGGCCCGATCTACCAGATGGCGCGCAGCTTCCGCAATGAAGAGGCGGGACGTCACCACAACCCCGAATTTACCATGCTGGAGTGGTATCGTCCGCATTACGACATGTACCGTCTGATGAACGAAGTCGATGATCTGATGCAGCAGGTGCTGGAGTGTGACAGCGCAGAGTCGCTCTCTTATCAGCAGGCGTTTATCCGCCATCTTGAGCTGGATCCGCTGTCAGCAGATAAATCACAGTTGCGTGAAGCGGCAGAGAAGCTGGGTGAGGGCGAGCTGGCGCGTGCAGAAGAGGATCGCGATACCTTACTGATGCTGCTGTTTATGCTGGGTGTGGAACCAAAGATTGGTCAGGATAAGCCCTGCTTCGTTTATCATTTCCCGGCCAGCCAGGCTGCACTGGCGGAGATCAGTACGGAAGATCATCGTGTGGCCGAGCGTTTTGAGGTCTATTACAAGGGTATTGAGCTGGCGAACGGCTTCCGTGAACTGACCGACAGCCGTGAGCAGCGTCAGCGCTTTGAACAGGATAACCGCCGCCGTGCGGCGCGCGGTCTGCCGGTCCATCCTATTGATACTTATCTGCTGGATGCGCTGGCGCACGGTATGCCCGCCTGTTCCGGGGTCGCGCTGGGTATTGATCGGCTGATTATGCTGGCGTTAAAAGCAGAGTCACTGAGTGAGGTGATCGCCTTTCCGGTTGATCGCTGCTAAGAGCCCGGGCGAAAAGGGCAGGGATGGCCCATCTGATCGCAAAGGAAACCTACATCCCTGTAGGTCTGCCTCGCCATCCTGGCTCGGACGCTTTGCTCTTCAGATGGGCCATCCCCGCCCCTCCGGCTAAGGCATTGCTGGTAGTTTAAAACCCCGCCAATCAGCTGCTGCTATCCGGAAATTCCTGAATGGTCACCGGCAGCGTCAGCTTCTGATCGTTTCGCAGCACCTGCACATCAATTACTGAACCCGGACGAATTTCGGCCACCTGATCCATGGTTTCCTGCGCGGAGATGGCTGGCTTGCCGTTGACGCTGAGCAATACATCGTTGGCCTGAATCCCGGCTTTATCTGCCGGTCCATCTGGCGTGACCACACTGACAATAATCCCCTGAACCCGATCCAGATTGCTGCCCTGTCCGTGCAGCGGCGGCAACTCACGCCCGGTAATGCCGATATAGCCGCGGATGACCCGGCCATCACGAATCAGCTTATCCATGATTTTTGAGGCTAAGACGGTTGGAATGGCGAAGCCAATCCCTTCCGGCGTTTCGCCATCGTTACTTTTATCGAAGGTCAGGGTATTAATGCCCATCAGCTCGCCAAGCGAGTTAATCAGCGCGCCACCGGAGTTACCCTGATTGATCGACGCATCGGTCTGCAGGAAGTTCTGACGGCCTGATGAACTCAGTCCAACCCGACCCGTGGCGCTGATAATGCCCTGCGTCACCGTCTGTCCCAGGTTATAGGGGTTACCTATCGCCATCACGACATCACCGATATGCGGCTGCCGGTTGGGATTGATCGGGATAACAGGCAGGCCAGAAGCGGTAATCTTCAGCACGGCCAGATCGGTCATGCCATCGGAACCCACCAGCGTCGCTTCAAAGAAGCGGCCATCCTGCAATGCCACGATAATCTGATCGGCATTGTTGATCACATGCTTATTGGTCAGGATGTAGCCTTTCGTATTCATGATCACCCCTGAACCCAGGGTGGTGATGCCACGATTGTTGTTGCCATGGGCGCTGCGGTTGTAAACGTTCACAACGGCAGGCACAGCGCGGCGCACCCCCTGATTGAAGCTGAAGGGCGTTTCGTCGGCGATATTGTCGTGGTTATAGAGGGCGTCGCTGCCCATACGCAGTGCAGGCAGCGCTGCGAGTAGAATACCCGCCACAATCAGGCCCAGCACTACGGCACGCAAAAGTTTAAGAAACATGGTGTTAAATCACGCCAGGGGAGATCGCAGGGGAGAATAACATGAGAGCGGCGGACACACACGCGCTTGTGTCCGCCATAATGCGAGGTTTATCTCAACAACAGATAGATACTTTCATCGCCGCGCACCACGTTCAATGCCAGAACCGGCGGTTTGCCTTCCAGTATTTTGCGCATCTCAGCCAGGGTCTGAACCCGATTGCGGTTAACGCCGATGATCACATCATCTTTCTGGAGGCCAACCTGTTCAGCCGGTGTCCCTTTTTCGATGGTATCGACCTTAACGCCTTTATCACCGGTTTTGGTCTGTCCATCACTCAGGGTTGCGCCCTGAAGTGCAGGTGACATCAGCTGAGCGCTGGCGGTACTCTGGGCGCTCTGTTCCAGCGTGACGGTAACGGTTAGCGGTTTACCTTCGCGCAGCAGGCCAAGTTTAACCTGCTCGCCTGGCGGCGTGGTGCCCACTTTGACGCGTAATTCTGCGAAGCTGGTAATCGGCTTGTCGTTGATCGACGTAATGATATCGCCGGACTTCACGCCCGCTTTCTGTGCGGCAGACTGCGGTAAGACTTCTGAGACAAAGGCCCCGCGCTGCGCATCGACATTGAACGCTTTAGCCATATCCGCCGTCATTTCAGTGCCTTTGATGCCGAGCTGACCGCGCTTCACTTCACCAAATTTGATCAGCTGCTGCGCGAGGTTCATCGCCATATCGCTCGGAATCGCAAAGCCAATGCCGATGTTACCGCCGCTGGAGGCCAGAATCGCGGTGTTGATACCGATTAGCTCACCGTTAAGGTTAATCAGCGCGCCGCCCGAGTTACCGCGGTTAATTGCGGCATCGGTCTGAATAAAGTTTTCCAGCCCTTCCAGATTCAGGCCGCTGCGGCCCAGCGCAGAAATAATCCCGGAGGTGGCAGTCTGCCCCAGACCAAACGGGTTACCGATCGCCACCGCGAAATCACCCACTTTCAGCTGATCGGAGTCTGCGACTTTCACCTGCGTGAGGTTTTTTGCGCCCTGAATCTGAATCAGCGCGATATCGGTCTGCTCATCATGGCCGATCAGTTTGGCTTCGTATTCGCTGCCGTCGCCAAGCTGTACGTTGATCTTATCCGCACCGTTGACCACGTGATTGTTGGTCAGCACGTAGCCTTTAGCGGCATCAATGATGACGCCAGAACCTAAGCCTTCAAATGGCTGTGGCTGATTGTTTCCGCCAGGCATCTGGCCGAAAAAACGCTTCAGGGGTTCAGGAATATCCTGAGCCTGTGCACCCGAATCAGTGCCTTCCACGTGAACACTGACCACGGCAGGTAACACTTTTTCCAGCATCGGTGCCAGACTTGGCAGCGGCTGGCCCGCAATTTGTGCTGGCAGCGTTGCCATCGCGTCTGGCGCGGCGGCAAGGCTCATCCCAATACTCAGGGCTAATGCGCTAAACAGGCGTGCTTGTTTTTTCATTGCTACAACGCTCTCGCTGCAAAAGGTGGGAGGAATTAGTAAGTGTGACAGTCGTTTGCGGTCAGGGTTCGCAAATTCAGTGGGCGCAGACAGTCTGCGCCCCAAAAAGATTAGTCGCGGGCAGGGCGCTCGCCACGCAGTAAACCGGATGCGCCTTCAGAGTAGTCGCGCGGCATCTGCACCGGCACCTGATCGTTGTCCGCTTCAGCTTCAGTCAGCTGATAGGCAAACGGATTTTTCTGGCCAGGCAGATTTGGCAGCAGGTCATTCGAGCCTTTTGCCATGTGCTGATAGAGCTGACGATAGTCACGCGCCATGTTGTCCAGCAGCTCCGCGCTCTGCGCGAAGTGGTTGGTCAGCTCTTCGCGATAGTCAGCCAGCTCCGCTTTCGATTTTTCCAGCTCGTACTGCATGCTGCGCTGCTCACGCAGTTTTTTGTTGCCAAAACGCATGGCGACTGCGCCGACAATAATACCTACCACTAAACCAATTAGCCCGTATTCCCAGGTCATAATGACTCCCGTGTTATTTCCATTGTTCCGTAGGGCATTGCACCACTTCAATAACAGTCACTATAACCGTTAATCTTATGGATGTGGAACTCCAGAGCTGCATGGCTTAGTGTAGAACGGCCTTTTTTTCAGCAACCGTGGTATCAATCAGACACCATTCAGGGACTTTGAAACAATAATGCAAACCTCAACTCCGCTTGCACGCTATGAGCAGGCGCTGTCGCAGGGCGAATTCAGGCCCGATGACGTACAACGTGAAGCGATTACCCGTTTAGACGCGCTGCAGCAGGCGCTGGTTGCCCGGCAACAATCCGCCGCGCCTTCCTCATCCGGCCTGCTGGGTCGCCTCTCTAAATTGATTGGCAAAGAGAAAAACGAGACGATACAACCGGTACGCGGGCTCTATATGTGGGGCGGTGTTGGTCGCGGTAAGACCTGGGTTATGGATCTCTTTTTTCAGTCTATTCCTGGCGATCGCAAACTGCGTCTGCACTTCCACCGCTTTATGCTGCGGGTACACGAAGAACTTACGCAGCTTCAGGGCCAGAGCGATCCGTTGCTAATTGTGGCGGACAAATTCAAAGCCGAAACCGACATCCTCTGTTTTGATGAGTTTTTTGTCTCCGATATCACCGATGCCATGCTGCTGGGCACGCTAATGGAAGCGCTGTTTGAACGCGGTATTGCGCTGGTCGCCACCTCGAACATTCCGCCGGACGATCTCTATCGCAATGGTTTGCAACGCGCGCGCTTCCTGCCTGCGATTGAGCAGATAAAACGGCACTGTGATGTGATGAACGTGGATGCCGGTATCGACTACCGGTTACGCACGCTGACCTCCGCACATCTGTGGAACTTCCCGCTCAACGCAGAGACGCATGCCGAGATGGGCCGGATGTTCAAAGCATTGTCAGGAAGTCAGCCTGAAGCGGCACCGGTTCTGGAAATTAATCATCGCCAGATGCCGACGCTGGGCGTCAGCGAAGGCGTACTGGCGATTAATTTCACGACCCTGTGTGGAGAGGGCCGCAGCCAGCATGACTACATTGCGCTGTCGCGCCGTTTTCACAGCGTGCTGCTCTATGACGTGCCGGTGATGATCTACAAAACCGAAGATCAGGCGCGCCGTTTCCTGGCGCTGGTCGATGAGTTCTATGAACGTCATGTGAAGCTAGTGGTCGCGGCGGAAACGTCACTGACCGAGATTTATCAGGGCACGCGACTGAAATTTGAATACCAGCGCTGTTTATCGCGACTTCAGGAGATGCAGAGCGAAGAGTATCTGCGCTTACCGCACCTGCCGTGAGAATAAACAGGATAAATACCGAAATAGGGTTCGATTTTTGTAACCGACTTCTCTATAATCTTGCGACCCCACGTTACAGCAAAGGATTTTTTTCCCAAATCCTCTGTGTTCCAGTAACTCTATCCGAAGGGGTGGCTTGCTGGTCAAAATGGTCGTGTGAGCCTCATTCGTTTACTTAAGCGTTTGGGATTTCACCAACGTGTAACTTAATTTGGGTAAGCTTTTCGATGAAAACTTTTACAGCTAAACCAGAAACCGTCCAACGTGACTGGTTTGTAGTTGACGCAACGGGCAAAACTTTGGGTCGCCTGGCGACTGAACTGGCGCGCCGTCTGCGTGGTAAGCATAAAGCGGAATACACTCCGCACGTTGATACGGGTGATTACATCATCGTTCTGAACGCAGAAAAAGTTGCTGTAACCGGCAACAAGCGTACTGACAAGATCTACTATCACCACACTGGCCACATCGGTGGTATCAAACAGGCGACCTTTGAAGAGATGATTGCTCGCCGTCCTGAGCGTGTGATTGAGATCGCGGTTAAAGGCATGCTGCCGAAGGGCCCGCTGGGTCGTGCTATGTACCGTAAACTGAAAGTTTACGCAGGCAACGAGCACAACCATGCGGCACAGCAACCGCAAGTTCTTGACATTTAATCGGGATTAAAGGCAATGGCTGAAACTCAAAACTACGGCACTGGTCGCCGCAAAAGCTCTACCGCTCGCGTATTCATTAAGCCGGGTAGCGGTAACATCGTTATTAACCAACGTTCTCTGGAACAGTACTTCGGTCGCGAAACTGCCCGCATGGTCGTTCGTCAGCCGCTGGAACTGCTGGATCTGGTTGGTAAATTCGATCTCTATGTCACTGTTAAAGGTGGCGGTATTTCTGGTCAGGCTGGTGCGATCCGTCACGGTATCACCCGCGCTCTGATGGAATACGACGAATCACTGCGTGGCGAACTGCGTAAAGCAGGCTTCGTTACCCGTGATGCGCGTCAGGTTGAACGTAAGAAAGTCGGCCTGCGTAAAGCACGTCGTCGTCCTCAGTTCTCCAAGCGTTAATTGTTTGCAGCTCCGGCTGTGGCAATTGGCTCAAAAAACCCGCTTCGGCGGGTTTTTTATTTTCTCTCCTCCCACGACTTCCCCGCGAAAACCGTAACGTCGCGCTCAATTTACCTGCAAAGATTCATTACTCGCCCACAAGCAGCCTAAAATCTGGTAAACTCTGTGTCACTTTGCGCCCGCAGGCCGGTGCGTTATGCGCCTTCCCACTGTCGGGGCGTCAGTATCTGTGACGCGGCTAACCAGGTTGCGTGCGAGTTCGATAAGCTGGTGAATCGCCGTGTGGTTGGCTATTCGCAGTATCTTTTTGTGAACAAACTTGGAGGTTTTCATGGCTGTCGCTGCCAACAAACGTTCGGTAATGACGCTGTTTTCTGGTCCTACTGACATTTTCAGCCATCAGGTTCGTATCGTCCTGGCGGAGAAGGGTGTCAGCGTAGAGATCGAGCAGGTCGAAATGGATAACCTGCCGCAGGATCTGATTGACCTCAATCCGTATCGCACGGTACCAACGCTGGTAGATCGTGAGCTGACGCTGTATGAATCACGCATCATCATGGAATATCTGGATGAGCGCTTTCCGCATCCTCCACTGATGCCGGTTTATCCGGTTGCCCGTGGTGACAGCCGCCTGATGATGCATCGTATCGAGCAGGACTGGTACAGCCTGATGCGGAAGGTCGAGAACAGCACGGGTCAGGAAGCCGAAGCCGCACGCAAGCAACTGCGTGAAGAGCTGCTGGCCATCGCGCCACTGTTTGGCCGTACGCCTTACTTTATGAGTGAAGAGTTCAGTCTGGTCGATTGCTACCTGGCACCGCTGTTATGGCGTCTGCCTTCTATGGGCATCGATCTCATCGGCTCGGGTTCAAAAGAGCTGAAAGGTTACATGAACCGCGTATTTGAGCGTGACTCTTTCCTTGCTTCATTAACTGAAGCTGAACGTGAAATGCGCCTGCAAGCCCGGGCTTAACGTATGGAAATGTCGCAACTTACTGCACGTCGTCCCTATCTGCTGCGCGCCTTCTATGACTGGTTGCTCGACAACCAGCTGACGCCGCATCTGGTGGTCGACATTAATCTGCCGGGTGTGCAGGTGCCGCTGGAGTATGCGCGTGATGGTCAGATTGTCCTGAACATTGCGCCACGCGCTGTCGGTAACCTCGACCTGGCCAATGATCAGGTGTCGTTCAACGCCCGCTTTGGTGGCGTTCCTCGCCAGGTTAGCGTGCCGATGGCGGCGATTCTGGCGATCTATGCACGTGAAAACGGTGCCGGCACGATGTTTGAACCGGAACCGGCTTACGAGCTGGGTATGCAGGAGGCATCAGAGGGTCAGGAAGAGACCATGATGTCAGTGATTGATGGCGATCGTCCTGACGACGCCAGCGATGACGAGACACCGCCTGATGACGATCCACCGCCACGTGGCGGACGGCCTTCACTGCGCGTCGTGAAATAGCCGTGACATAACAGCGAATACCCGCCCATCCGGCGGGTATTTTTTTGCCTGTCAGCCATAAAAAAATCCGGCTGCCTGCGCAAGCCGGATTTTTCAGCAGACCTTCGCGATTAGTAGACGTCGCGCAGGTAGCGTTTCTCTTTCTTCAGCTGATCGACGTAGTCCGCAGCACGCTCGGTAGAGAGACCACCAAACTGACGAACCACTTCATACAGCGCATTATCCACATCCTTCGCCATACGTGAGGCATCGCCACAGACGTAGAAGTACGCCCCTTCCTGCAGCCACGCATAAAGCTCTGCGCCCTGTTCCAGCATCCGGCTCTGTACGTAGATTTTCTTCTCCTGATCGCGCGAGAACGCCAGATCCAGACGCGTCAGCAAGCCGTTATCCCGCCAGGCAAGTAATTCATCCTGATAGATAAAGTCATGTTCCTGATGCTGATCGCCGAAGAACAGCCAGTTTTTCCCCTGCGCGCCGGTTGCCTGGCGCTCCTGCAGGAAGGCACGGAATGGTGCGATACCGGTGCCCGGTCCCACCATGATCAGCGGTGCGCTGTTGTTAGCAGGCACGCGGAACGATTTATTGGGTGAGATAAAGATAGCGGGCTTCTCACCCCGACGCACGCGCTCGGCCAGATAGGTCGAGCAGACGCCACCGCGATTACGGCCGCCACTGTGATAACGCACCGAGGCAACGGTCAGGTGCACCTGGTTAGGGTGTGCTTTAGAGCTGGATGAAATAGAGTAAGCACGATGCTGCAGCGGGCGCAGCAGGGCAACAAACTCAGGCACCGCCAGCGTGCGCGTCAGCTCAAGCTGCAGCAGATCAAGGGTATCTTTGCCCCACAGCCAGACGCCCAGTGCATCTTTATCATCATGCTGTAAGACATGACGCAATTCCTGATTGGTCGTGTTCTGTCCAACCCATTCGATTAACTTGCGTGACGGCTCAGAGATTTCGAACTGATAGGTCAGCAGGTCGCCGAGGCTGCGGTCAAAGCCAGGCACTGGCGTCTGGTAATCAGCATTGAGCTGCGTCAGCAGAAGGCTGACCAGTGACGGCTCATTGACCGGAATCACGCCCAGCGCATCGCCTGCTTCATACTTCAGGCCGCTATCCGACAGGTCGAATTCGAAATGACGAATATCTTTGGCTGACAGCTCACCTGACAAACGCTTGTTGGTGATTAGCGCGGCAGCATACGGATTCGATTTGTTGCTGCCCGGGATGACCGGTGCTTCAGGCGCACTCTCCAGCACAGTGCCGCTGCTGCCCGCGCTGGCCGCAAACTGTGGCATTGAGCTGTTCAGCCATTCGCTGGACGGCTCTTCATAGTCGATATCGCAGTCAATACGATCCACCACGCGTTTCGCACCCAACTGCTCAAGGCGCATATCAATGAACTTGCCCGCCTGGCAGAAGCCATCGTAGCCGGTATCGCCAATCGCCAGCACGGCGAAATGCATCTGCTCCAGACGCGGTGCGGTACTGGCAGAGATCGCATCCCAGAACAGCTGTGCGTTGTCCGGCATTTCACCTTCGCCATAGGTCGAGGTGACAATCAGCACATGGCGCATGGTGGCAAATACGTCAAGATCGACATCGCCCAGCGCCTGCACCACGGGCACCAGCCCTTTCGCACGGGCAGATTTCGCTGCGGTCTGCGCCAGTGCTTCGGCGTTGCCGGTCTGTGAGCCGTACAGAATGTGCAGTTGCGTGGTCGCGGCTGCGCCTGTACCCGCGGCGGGTTGCTGTTTGTCTTCTAATACCAGCAGACGGGAGTGAAGCCCCGCAAGAAAGCCAGCCAGCCAGTATTTCTGATCGCCATTAAAAGGTGCATCTTCTGGAATATAAGGAATTTTCATGGGTACTTTTACTCAATCCCGTTCTCGCCCGATATCAGTGGCGTTCTCCGGTCTGAAAGCAGTTCCGCCTCCCCGCGCCGCAGCATGTGCAGCAGGGGAGAGCGGTTCTGCCTCTGTCCGGTACAACGATTAATCCGGGCAATGATCAATTAATAATATTCAGTTCAGCCTGATCAGTATCACTGTCAGGAGAGTTTACCCACCGCAGCGGCGATTTCCGGCAATGCCGCACGTGCAAACAGCTCTTCAAAGTCAGGCAGGCGGCCCAGCACTTCCCGATTACAGGCATCCTGATACATGATCCAGCCATAGGTCGCCAGACTGTCCATGGAGCGGATGTTACGTTGCGTCAGTGCCGCTTTGTAATCTGACATACGTTTAGTACCAATCAGACTCGCCAGTTCGTCATCGCTGTAACTCTCGATGGCGGAACGGGCATGACGTTGCAGCTTGCTGATCAGCGAAAAGTCTTCCGTCATTAGCAGATTACGCACCGCTTTTTCCACCGCGGCATCTTCAACCGGCGTGCCTTTCGGCAATTTAGCCAGTGCCAGTTGCTGAGCAAAGCTCAGCACGGTGTAGTTGTTCAGCAGGACAAACATCTCCTGCGTATCGGTCGCGCCATAGGCCGGGACGGCACCATTGGCGATGGTTTTACCCTGACGCCACGCGGCTTTGAATTTCGCTACCTGATGGCCGGCCAGCGCCGTTGACAGCTCTTCGAGCAGATCTTTGCGACTTCTGGCTTTGAGGATCTCGCCGCCATCCTGATAGAGCAGCAGCGAACGCGGCATCACGTAAACAAAGTGGTGGCACTCTGTTTCCCAGTTCTCCAGCAGCCAGGCAGCACGCGGTGACTGGGTCGCCTCCAGGTGCCAGTTCAGCATGGTCAGCACGGCCTGTTTGTGCACCTGCGCCATCTCATCCTGATCGGCAATCGATCCGAACCGCACTGAATCACCTGCGGCGTGGCTGGCCAGCGATCCATACGGATCGTACTGGTAAGCAAAGCCGCCGCTCATGCCGTTGCCAAATCCTTTACCAAAGGTGCCCAGGTTAAGAATGGCACCGTTAGTCATGTATTCGCAGCAGAAGTCACCGACGCCTTCAACCACGGCCGTTGCGCCGGAGTTACGCACCGCGAAGCGGTCACCGGCCTGACCCTGCACGAACAGACGTCCGCCGGTCGCGCCAAACAGCGCAAAGTTACCAATCAGCACGTTGCCATCGCCATCCTGCGCGCCGCCGCCCGGCGACATGACAATCAGCTCACCGCCACACTGTCCCTTGCCGACGCCATCATTGCAGGTGCCGTAGTGGGCCAGCTGCATGCCATCGTTGCAGAACGCGCCAAATGACTGACCAGCAGAACCGGTGGTGGAAATTTTTACGCTCTCAGGGGCCAGATAACGGCGGCCGCGATCGTCGGTCATCACCGCAGGCATCGCCTGCAACTGCGCCACACTCAGTTCATGGTTCAGCATGCGTTCAATGTCGATCGCTAACTGGCCGCCCACACTTTTGTTGCGGTTGTTCAGAACGATGCCGTTGCCCAGTGCGACGTCAGGATTTCCCTGCTCTACCAGCGACAGCTTCAGCTGCTCAATCCAGCCATCATCCAGCTCAAAGTCCTTCTCCAGATAGACGGGCTTGTCGATCTTCAGCTCTGGCACCACGGTCAGCATGGCGCGTAAGTCGAGTTTGCCCACTTCCAGCGGGTGATCCATCAGGTGCAGCAGGTCGGCCCGGCCACGCGCCTCACGCAGGGAACGCAGGCCCATACGTGCCAGAATCTCACGCACTTCATGCGCTACGTTGAGGAAGTACTGCGCCAGCTGACGCGGATCGCCATCAAAGGCTTCGGCATTAGTGGTTAAACCAGCCGGGCACTTAACGTTGCAGTTTTTCGCCATCACGCATTTCAGCATCATCAGCGCTGTTGTACCGAACTCAAAACTGTCACCGCCCAGCAGAGCAGATTTCACCACGTCGCTGCCGGTCTGCTGCGCGCCAGAGCAGCGCAGCTGTACTTTATCGCGCAGGCCGTTTGCGCATAGCGCCTGATGGACTTCAGCGATGCCGATTTCCGCCACGCGTCCGGTATATTTCAGGCTGGTTACCGACGCCGCGCCGGTCCCGCCGGTGTTACCCGCGACGTTAATCACGTCTGCGCCCGCTTTAGCCACGCCAACCGCGATGGTGCCGATGCCTTCAGACGAGACCAGTTTAACGATAACGCGCACCCGCGCGGCTTTACAGTCGTGGATCAGCTGCGCCAGATCTTCGATGGAATAGGTGTCGTGATGCGGCGGCGGGGAGACCAGCTCAACGCCTGGCGTACCGCCACGGGCCGCAGCAATCTCGACGGTCACTTTGGCCGCCGGTAACTGACCACCTTCGCCAGGTTTCGCGCCCTGACCAATTTTGATCTCCAGCTCTTCCAGCATCGGATCCGCCAGATAGGCAGCCCAGACGCCGAAACGACCCGAAGCCAGCTGTTTGATACGCGAGGCGCGGATGGTGCCGTGACGGGAGTAATGCTCGCCACCTTCACCACAGTTACTCATGCCGCCGACCATGTTGGTGCCGTGTGCGACCGCTTCATGAGCCGGGGCGACCAGTGCACCGTGGCTCATTGCCCCGGAAGCAAAGGTACGGGTAATTTCACAGGCTGGCTGCACGTCGCTCAGCGGCAGTGAGGGCAGGGTGGTGAAAATACGAGACAGATAATCTGCCGCTTTACCGTATGCGGTTACCTTCAGTCCGCCCGTCACCACATCGCTGCTCTCGATTTCGTCGCCAAAGCGGGATTTCAGGGCGCGAGACAGGTTCTGCAGACGTTCGCTCTCTGGCTTCAGCCCCTCAATCGCATCGGTCAGACGCAGCATAAAGTGATTCAGGCTGCCATCCACTGCTTCACACACCATGCCACGAATAGCAAAGCCGTTGTTGGTCAGCGAGTAGCGTCCAAGCTTACGGCGGAACTCCGCTTCGCTGTCGATGTGGGTCAGGTCAGCCGGGAAGGTCAGGATGTCGCGCAGGGCCGCCGGGCGACGCTTACGCTCTTCATACATCAGGCTTGAGAACTGACGGTAATCGGCCGTAATCGCAAAGTTGTTGATCACATCATCCGGGATACGCTCGAAGCTGCTGTCTTTAAAGGTCTCTGGCTTAATGCCAAAGGCGTTATCCAGTTTTGCCAGCGTCATCAGACGAATGAAGTTGTCCTCTTCGCGCGCCTTGTCGGCAAAGCGAATCGGCTCTTCGGTCATGTCGATGAAGGTCCGCACGGCGATGGTGCCGTAGGAGTGACCCGCGCCTTCTGCACGCTCTTTGAACAGGCCCAGCAAGGGCACTTCAGATTCGCCCTGAATCTTCAGCGCGCTCTGATGCCAGTCAACGGCCATTGCCGCGATGGCTGCGAAGCCTGCGCCACCCACAGGGGTTTTGATATTCGGGAAATACTTTTTCAGAACCGGATCATCGGTGTTGAGGAAGTTAGGCTCAAAGAATTCGCCGCTGCTGTAACTCTCAACGGTACAGAGACCGACTTTGCCCATGGTTTTCATCAGGGCTTTTTCGGCGGCTTTGGCATAGCGCTTAAAGGCTTTGTTACCTTCTTCACCTTCACCAAATTTTTCCTCTGCACGCATCTGTACGCCCAGCGGATAGATAGCAGAAGCCCCGAAGCCGAGGGTGGCAGCTATGTGATGCGAGGAGATGCTCTGGCCGCTTTCCACCACCAGAGAAACATCCAGACGCAGACCTTCCTGCACCAGGCGCTGGTTGATGGCAGAAACCACCAGCAGCATCGGGATTGCGGCGTGCGTTGATGAGATATGGCGGTCGGTCAGAACGGCGATGCCGCCCTGCGTCCGGGCAAAATCCACCACCTGCTGCGCCAGGTCATCAATCGCTTTTTCCAGCGCATTCGCGTTCGCAGTGGTGCTCAGCAGATCTTTGCCGATGACCGGCTCATAGAGCATCTCAAAGCGGGCGTAAGGTGCGATGGTCTGCTCGCGCAAACGCAGCATATCAAGATGGCTGAGGATGGGGCTCGGTACCACGATCTGACGCCCCTTGCTGCGGCCCAGATGGGGTTTTGCGCCCAGCGCGACACGCAGCGTCATGCCATCCACTTCGCGGATTGAGTCCAGCGGTGGGTTGGTGACCTGAGCAAAGCGCTGAGAGAAGTAGTGCGCCATGCCGCCTTCATGATCGGATAAACCGTTAATGGCGTTGCCGTAACCCATTGCGGAGATTTTCTCTGCGCCGGTGTTCAGCATCGGGTCCATCATGAATTTGAAGCTTTCCTGGTTGTAGTAGTAAGCCACAAAGCGCTGATAGGTTTTCAGATCGCCGCGATAACGCAGCGGTGAACCCTGCTGTTCTGCCGGGATCTCAGGCAAATCGTCAAGACCGACACGCGCTTCACGCAGCAACGCTGAGTAATCTTTTTCCGCAGCCAGTTTTTCCAGCGCCTGCAGCGTGGTGTAGCTGCGTTTTTCACGATGATCGAAATAGAGCATGCCGCCCGCTTCGATACGGCCACGACGTAATACGCTTTCCGGTGGGAAGGCGATCTGACCGGCTTCCGACATCGCCCCAATATACTCAGCCGTTTCAACTGAACGCAGTGGACGCAGGCCAAGACGGTCAAGGCGGGCACCTATTACTTCGCCGTTGCCGAAGATTAATGCCGCCGGGCCGTCGTTCTTCTCTTCATAAAGAGAGAAATATTCCAGCATGTCACGCACTTCTGCTGGCAGTGAACTGTCGTTTTCCCAGGCGGGCGGCATCATTGAGACGACGGCGGTGATCAGGTCGAGGTTATCTTCCATCAGACGGCTGTGGATACTCTGATCCAGACGCGAGCTGTCAGACTGACCTTTCGGCCGCACGATTTTCTTGCCACGGGCCAGTGCCAGCGCGGACTCAGCGATGCGGTTTTTACGGTCCGTGTTCAGCTCACCGTTATGCGCCATCAGGCGGAACGGCTGGGCCATCGTGGTATGCGGATCGGTGTTGGTGGAGAAGCGGGTATGGAAAAACAGCCCGCGCACCTGATGATCGGGATCGGTCAAATCTTTGAAATAGGGGATCACTTCATTGGAGTTCAGACGGGCTTTAAACACCTGGGTGCGCGACGACAGCGACAGCGGATAGAGGCCACCAAATTCACTTTCGGTAAAGGCGCGGGCTTCAATCGTTAACAGGGCGCGGTAGATGCGTTGTTCGAAGTCGTTCTGGTCATTCACGTCCTGTGGCGCAGTGAAAATCCACTGCAGAATCGGTAACTGAAATTGTACGGCGGCCGGACGCGTCACGCTGCTGTCGAGCGGCATGTCACGCTTCATGATGACAGGCAGGCCAAAGCTGCTGAGTGTCTCATCTACCAGACGTTCAGCATTCGCGCGCAGCGCAGCATCTTTCGGCACAAAGAAGTTGCCGACGCCAAAGCGGCCTGCTTCCAGCGGCTGGCCGGTAATCTTGCGGAAGAAGTGCAGGGAAAGGTCAACGTTGACCCCCGCGCCGTCGCCAACGCCTTCCGCTGACATACCGCCACGATGTGGCACTGTGCACAGAGCGCTGTGCGCCATCTGCAGAATTTCGTGGGTCTGCTCGCCGTCCTTGCGCGTAATGAAACCTACACCACAGCTGTCACTGCCTGCTGTCGGATCATACAAGCCATAGGATTGAGGTTTTTTAGTGGACATTGAGGGTCTCCTTAACTGCTTTGACATTACCTGCACTGTTTCAGGGTCTGAGCGCAACGAGCGCTATCATTTTCATCGCCATGCTCTGTCGAGCGCGCGTCATAGCCCTGAGCATTTCTCTCCAGACATCGTTAAAACGTCCTTAATTGAGCTGCTCTCTGATTTCCGGTCTCTTAAAGGAGATGACTTAAACCGCGCGGGAGTCTTCTTGTTGCATAGATATGCCGAGACAATGGCCCGTCTGGAAAGCTTTCAGCGGATTTCCAACTTATCGGGAAAGCGTAATCAGGTCAAATAGGGCGGTCAGAGAAGGTTAACAGGCCTTTTATACGGGTAACTTTATGAATTAATAGGTTTTTAAGGTTTAAAATGTATCACTCTGTAGCCTGGTGATCGGCCCATAAATGTGAACTGACTCACTGTAGTGCAGGCGTCAGATCTCTGCACCATGCTGGTGACAGGGTGTTAGACAGCATTAAATGCTGTTCAGAACCGTTGATGCATAGCATGTATCTGTTTTTCTTATGTCCGGCTATTTGAATGAAACAGCGGTTGGTTATAAGAAAAATTAATCAGCACGAACGTGCTTAAAATATCATTTAAGTTGAATGAGTATGCAGGTAAACAAGGTGTGCCTGCGCAACGTGACGTTGCCAGGATATTGAAAAAAGGCCATACAGAGAAATCACGGATTCGCTGGCGGCATTACAGATTATTCATTTGGCACAATCAGTCAAGGGTTTTAGGCCCTTTGTCCTTAACGTCGCCGATCGGCTATGCGAATGCACCATAAAAGCGCACTTGATCCCGCATCTCCACGCGACGTGCCGGGACGTCAGCAATCTAACTGCGCTATTATGAGGCTGTTTCTCTTCCAGGGAGTTGTTATGAAACAAATTCGTCTGTTGGCGCAGTACTACGTTGATTTAATGGTCAAGCTTGGGCTGGTGAGGTTCTCGCTGCTGCTGGCATCTGCGCTGGTGGTGCTGGCGATGATTGTCCAGATGGCGGTTACGATGGTACTGCGGGGTCATGTTGAGAGCATTGACGTGGTGCGTTCGGTCTTCTTCGGGCTGCTGATTACACCCTGGGCGGTCTATTTTCTGTCGGTGGTGGTCGATCAGCTGGAGGAGTCGCGTCAACGTCTGGCACGGCTGGTAGATAAGCTGGAAGAGATGCGAACCCGCGACCTGGAACTGAACCAGCAGATGAAAGAGACCATCACGCAGCTGAATCAGGAGATCAGCGATCGTAAGAAGGCGGAGCTGGCTCGCGAACAAGTGATGGACAAGCTGCGTGAAGAGGTGACGCGTCGCGAGCAGGCACAGATTGAGCTGGAGCAGCAATCCTCTTTCCTGCGCTCATTCCTGGATGCGTCGCCTGACCTGGTTTTCTATCGCAACATTGATAAGCAGTTCTCCGGCTGTAACCGCGCGATGGAACTGCTGACTGGCAAAAGCGAAAAGCAGCTGATTGGCCTGACGCCACGCGATATCTACGATGATGAAGCGGCAACGAAGGTGCTGGAAACGGACGAGAAGGTGTTCCGTCATAACGTCTCGCTGACCTATGAACAGTGGCTGCAATATCCCGACGGGCGCAAAGCCTGTTTCGAGATCCGTAAAGTGCCTTATTACGACCGCGTCGGTAAGCGCAGCGGGCTGATGGGCTTTGGTCGCGATATAACGGAGCGTAAGCGCTATCAGGACGCGCTAGAGAACGCCAGCCGGGAAAAGACCACCTTTATCTCTACGATCAGCCACGAGCTTCGTACGCCGCTTAATGGCATTGTCGGCCTGAGTCGTATTCTGCTGGATACCGACCTTAACCAGGAACAGCTGAAATACCTGAAAACCATCCACGTCTCTGCCATCACGCTGGGCAACATCTTTAATGACGTGATTGAGGTGGACAAAATCGAGCGCCGCAAAGTACAGCTGGATAATCAACCCCTCGACTTCACCGGTTTCCTCGCCGATTTAGAAAATCTTTCCGGCCTGCTGGCCCAGCCAAAAGGGCTGAAGTTTGTACTCGCGCCGCAACTGCCGCTACCACATATGATTTCGACGGACGGAACGCGTCTGCGTCAGATTCTATGGAACCTGATTGGTAATGCCGTGAAGTTCACTCAGCAGGGCGAAATCGTAGTGCGGGTAGCCTATGAGCAGGACGAAACGCTGCGCTTTGAGGTGCAGGACTCCGGTATGGGTATTCGTCAGGAGGAGCAGGATAAGATCTTCGCGATGTACTATCAGGTCAAAGATCAGCATGGCGGTAAACCGGCGACCGGCACCGGCATCGGGCTGGCGGTTTCACGTCGTCTGGCGCAGGCAATGGGCGGTGACATCCGCGTACATAGCGCACCAGGACAGGGATCATGCTTCACGGTTGAGATCAAAGCGCCACGCATTGCTGAAGAGGTGGAAGATGAAGGCCTGGACGACAGCCTGCCACTCCCTGCGCTGCATGTGCTGCTGGTGGAAGATATTGAGCTGAATGTGATTGTGGCACGCTCGGTGCTTGAGAAGCTGGGTTGCAGCGTCGAGGTCGCGATGACCGGCAGCGAAGCGCTGGCGATGTTCGACCCGCTGGAGTTTGATCTGGTGCTGCTGGATATTCAACTGCCCGATATGACCGGACTGGATGTCTCGCGTGCGATTCGCCAGCAGTATCAGGGAACGCATCTGCCACCGCTGGTTGCGCTGACCGCCAACGTGCTTAAAGACAAAAAAGAGTATTTCGATGCGGGAATGGATGATGTCCTGAGCAAACCGCTGGCAGTACCGGCGCTGACCGCGATGATTAAAAAGTACTGGGATTATCAGGCAGATTCGGAAGAGGAAACCACAGATGCCAGCGATGACAAAACCCGGATGCTGCTGGATGTGGCGATGCTCGAACAGTATATCGAGCTGGTTGGTCCGGCCCTGATTACCCAAAGTCTGACGATGTTTGAAAAGATGATGCCGGACTATCTTGCTGTACTGGAATCGAATCTGATGGCGCGCGATCAGAAAGGCATTGCTGAAGAGGGGCACAAGATTAAAGGGGCGGCGGGTTCGGTCGGGCTGCAGCGTTTGCAGATGCTGGCGAAACAGATCCAGAGTCCTGAATTACCGGCGTGGTGGGACAACGTTGTTGAATGGATTGACGAGCTGAAGCATGAGTGGCGACACGATGTGCAGGTATTGCGCGACTGGGTGGCAGAGCAGGATCAGTCATATGCCGGAAAAAAATGACCCCAGCCGAGGCCGGGGTGCGCGAATACTGCGCCAACACCAGGGAAAATGTTGCGACCGCTATGATTTGAATAATTAATGCAGCCGCAGGGTATTGGTTAACACTGTCATCACCTTAGCAAATTCATCTTCTCATGCGAAAAGATTCATTAAAATTTGTGATATTGAGCAGCGTTTAAATACAGAAAACATTAATTTGGCAACACAGTCAAGCAAGGAATCATTTTCTCTGCTGCATTGCTGATATTTTAATCAAATTTGTGGTTTTTGGTGTGGTTTTGACGCTGCTCAGCTGCAAAGCAAAGGTTGAGCGGCAGTAAATTAAGCTGGCATTAACATCTGCCTCCTGAGGCAGGCTAACGCGCTGATATTGCAAGTGACCGCCCTGAAATGACACGAATTATCCAAAACGATTTGGAATGATAAAAAAGAATCTAAAACTTTGGCCCTTCATTGCGCTGACATCATTGTGCTTACCGAAAGTAACCAGGGCCATAACAACGATGAGTGACGCTCTTAAACGCTGTTTATTTATACGTTATAAGCATGGTTCTGTTTAAGCTTTGGGCAGTCCATCATTCATAAAAAAATAATAGTTAAGTATGTTGAATGATTTAAACCAGCGCTTATTTCCCATTATTAAGTGTTTATCTGGAAAGATGCTAAGCAGTGGCAATGAATGGAACCGATTCCTTTTTTCCGGAAGTCCTTGAACTATTTCGAACTGTTGCAGCATTTTGATGCAAAATGATTGAATAAAGTCTGGAAACCGCGATGAGGTTTCCAGCGAAATTTGTGAAAAAGCTGCTTTTCTGGCAGTGATTACATGAGTGATTGATTAACGTCTGAAACAAGTGTGGGAAGATTGCATGAACAAGCATAAAGAAAGCGTCGGACAGCGTATCAGACGTATTATTGGCCGTATCCTGCTGGTGTGGCTGGGCGTATGGCTGGCGGGAATATTACTCTTTTCGTTCTTACCGGTACCGTTTTCAGCGGTGATGGCTGAACGACAGATTGGTGCCTGGTTACACGGTGACTTTAGTTATGTCGCCCATTCTGACTGGGTCGGACATGATGAGATTTCGCCATGGATGGGGCTGGCCGTTATCGCCTCAGAAGATCAAAAGTTTCCGGACCACTGGGGGTTCGATGTCGCGGCCATTGAATCTGTACTGGATAACAGCGATAGCCGGATGCGTGGGGCGTCCACACTGTCACAACAGACAGCCAAGAATCTGTTTCTGTGGGATGGCCGCAGCTGGGTGCGCAAAGGTCTGGAAGCGGGGCTGACAGTTGGGATTGAGACAGTCTGGACGAAGCGACGTATTCTGACCGTCTATCTTAATATTGCAGAGTTCGGGCCGGGTATCTTTGGTGTTGAGGCAGCTTCACAGCGTTATTTCCACAAGCCAGCCAGCCGGCTTACTGCAGCCGATGCTGCTTTACTGGCGGCAGTTTTGCCTAATCCTATCCGCTATCGTGCTGCTGCACCTTCAGGCTATGTCAGAGAGCGGCAGCAGTGGATAATGCGTCAGATGCGCCAGCTTGGCGGGGAAGGCTTCCTGCAGCGTAACAAGCTCGACTAAGCCTTAGTCCTCATCAAAACCCGCTTCAAACAGCTCAATGACCGCTGCCAGCGCCGGAATTTCCTCCGGGCCGCTGGCTTCAATCTCTATGTGGCCGCCTTTAGCCGAGTCGAGCATGAGCAGCGCAATCACGCTGCTGGCCTCGGCTTCCGTGCCCGCTTCGTTGCGCAGCAATACTTCGGCATCGAAGCTCTGCACCAGCTCAAATAACTTCATCGCCGGACGGGCGTGCATACCCAGCTTATTTTTGATTTCTACAGTTTGTCTGACGGTCATGATTTGCGCTTTTCCAGCGTGCGATGGCGTGACTGTACATTCTTACCGCGCGAACGGAAGTAATCCGCCAGCTGTTCTGCAATATAAACTGAGCGGTGTTTGCCACCAGTACAGCCAATTGCCACGGTAAGATAGCTGCGGTTATTGGTCTCCAGCATCGGCAGCCAGAGTTCAAGATAGCTGCGTGTCTGGTAGATAAAGTTGTGCACTTCAGTGTGGCGGTCAAGGAATGCCGCCACCGGACGATCAAGGCCGGTCATCGGGCGCAGCTTAGGATCCCAGTGGGGATTGGGCAGAAAGCGCACGTCAAAGACATAATCAGCGTCTATAGGAATGCCATGTTTGAAGCCAAAGGATTCAAATACCATGGTCAGTTCGCGTTCACGCTTGCCCAGCAGACGGGTACGCAGCATCTCGGCCAGCTCATGTACCGACATCTCTGAGGTGTCGATGATCAGATCGGCACGCGAACGCAGCGGCTCCAGCAGATCGCTCTCTTCATCGATGGCGCTCTCCAGTGACAGATTTTTGCTGGAGAGGGGATGCAGACGGCGCGTATCGCTGTAACGACGAATCAGGGTATTGCGATCGGCGTCGAGAAACAGCAACTGAGGTGAAAATGTGTCAGGCAGATTATTCAGCGCGGTTTCAAAAATTTCCGGGGATTCAGGCATATTACGAACGTCGATGCTGACCGCCGCCGAAATATTGCGTTCCGCCAGCGAGTTGGCTAACTCAGGCAGCAACACGACCGGCAGGTTATCAACGCAGTAGAACCCCATATCTTCCAGCGCACGGAGCGCCACTGACTTCCCCGAGCCTGAACGACCGCTAACGATCATCAGCACCATGACCTTCTCTCCCGTTTTAAAACCGGCACCGGGCCGGTAAAGCCGCGTTACTGCTCTGTCTGGACTTCCGTAATAATGGCATAGAGCTCTTCATCACTCTGCGCAGCACGCAGACGACGGCAAACCGTTTTATCTGCCAGACGTTTTGCCACCAGTGAAAGGGTGTGCAGGTGTGTTTTGCACTGATCAGCCGGAACCAGTAATGCAAACAGCAGATCGACCGGCTGGTTGTCGACGGCATCAAACGCAATCGGCTGCTCAAGGCTGATAAATACTCCTACCGCACGCAATGTATCCTCTTCCAGCTTGCCGTGAGGAATGGCTATTCCGTTACCTATACCGGTACTGCCCATACGTTCGCGGGTCAGAATCGCTTCGAAAAGCGTCTGGTGCGGCAGGTTGAGCTGCTTAGCGGCCAGTTCGCTGATGATTTCCAGCGCACGTTTTTTGCTCTGGCAGTGTACGCCGCTGCGGGTGCAGTCTGGCGAAAGCACTGTGCTCAATTCCAGTGTAAGATCGTTGTTCATTATCGTTTCACTTGCGTGTTCACCAGGCCATTCACCGCCAGCGCCCTGATATGTGCGACAAACGGCGCTTGCTCAGATGACAAAACGGGGCGGATTATCCGCCCCATACTGTCGGCTCTGCGCGCCAGGCGCGCGTAGCTAGCGTGAAGGTTAGTGTTTTTTCAGTTTATCTTTGTGTTTGGTCAGCTGGCGGGCGAGTTTATCAATCAGCCCATCAATTGCCGCATACATATCTTCCGCTTCGGACGTGGCGTGCAGCTCGCCACCGTTCACGTGGAGTGTTGCGTCAGCCACCTGTGTGACTTTCTCAACCTTCAGGACAATATAGACCTGATTGATATGTTCAAAATAGTGTTCCAGTTTGGCAAATTTACCGCTGACGAATTCACGCAAAGGTGGCGTGATTTCAACATGTTGCCCGGTCAGGTTCAGCTGCATAGGTCTTCCTTCTCATTTCTGTCAAACCAGCTGTTTACGCTGGTTCGATGGCGGGATGGATAAAGACTCACGATATTTGGCGACGGTACGCCGTGCCACCATGATCCCCTGATCGGATAACATGGAGGTCAGTTTACTGTCGCTCAAGGGTTTGGCTGGATTTTCCGCCGAAATTAATTTCTTCACCAGAGCACGGATCGCGGTAGAGGAGGCTTCGCCGCCACCTTCCGTATTAACGTGACTGGAGAAAAAGTACTTCAGTTCAAAAATGCCACGCGGGCTGTGCAGATACTTCTGCGTGGTCACACGGGAAATGGTTGATTCGTGCATCTCAACGGCCTGGGCGATATCGGCCAGCACCATCGGACGCATAAATTCTTCACCCTGCTCGAAGAACGCCTGCTGCTGCTCAACGATACAGCGCGTGACTTTCAGCAGCGTATCATTACGACTTTCCAGACTCTTAATCAGCCAGCGCGCTTCCTGCAGATTACTGCGAATGAACTGGCTGTCGCTGTCATTGCGCGTTGCACCGCCCATTGCCGCGTAGTGCTGGTTAATCTTCAGACGCGGCACGCTGTCGGCATTGAGTTCAACCGTCCAGCGGTTGCCAACCTTACGCACCAGCACGTCGGGGATAACATATTCCGGCTCGCCGGTGTTGATCGACTGACCCGGACGCGGGTCCAGCGACTGAATCAGCAGCATCGCCTCTTTCAGCACCTCTTCTTTGAGGCGCGTGACGCGCATCAGGCTGCGGAAGTCGTGATTGGCCAGTAGATCGAGATGTTCGCTGACAATCAGGCGCGCTTCAGCCAGCATCGGTGTCTCTGGTGCATACTGGGAAAGCTGAACCAGCAGACAGTCACGCAAATCGCGTGCGCCCACACCAATCGGGTCAAAGCGCTGGATGCGTTTCAGCACCGCCTCAACCTCATCCGCTTCAAGCTCATCGTTGCCGATGCTGTCGAGGATCTCCTCAAGCGAGACGGTGAGATATCCGGTGTCATCGATAGCATCGACGATAGAGGTTGCAATCGCGCGGTCGGTATCGCTGAAAGGCGTCAATTCGACCTGCCACATCAGGTAATCCTGCAGTGACTGCGTGGTTTCGCCCTGATAGACCGGCAACTCATCATCCTGATAATCGGTACCGGTGCCGGAAGGGGTGCCAGCGGTGTAGATTTCATCCCAGGTGGCATCCAGCGGCAGCTCATCAGGCATCTCTTTCTGCTCAAGCGCTTCACGAGTATCCAGCGCTTCGGCTTCCGACGATTCCCGGGAGTCAATTTCGTCATGCAGATCGGTCTGCTCAAGCAGTGGATTACTTTCCAGCGCCAGCTGTAACTCCTGCTGGAGTTCAAGCGTGGAGAGTTGCAGCAGGCGAATCGCCTGCTGCAATTGTGGAGTCATTGCCAGCTGTTGGCTGAACCTGAGTTGTAAACCTTGCTTCATAGACAGGATGGTAGTTCCCAGGTAAACATCGGTATTAACGACACCTTATCAGAGTCTGAACTCTTCACCCAAATAAACCCGCTTAACCTGCTCATCCGCAAGAATTTCATTGGGTGTGCCATGCGCAATCAGGTGGCCCTGGCTGACGATATAGGCCCGCTCACAGACCGCTAACGTTTCGCGCACGTTATGGTCGGTGATCAGCACGCCGAGGCCGCTGTCACGCAGATGCTCAATGATCTTCTTGATGTCGATAACAGAGATAGGGTCAACACCGGCAAAAGGCTCATCCAGCAGAATAAACTTTGGATTGGCAGCCAGTGCGCGGGCAATCTCAACACGACGTCGTTCACCACCCGACAGCGCCTGGCCCATGCTGTCGCGCAGGTGCTCGATGTGAAACTCTTCCATCAACTCTCGGGCGCGATCCTGGCGTTGCTCTTCGGTCAGGTCATCACGAATCTGTAATACTGCCATCAGGTTATCGTAAACGCTGAGGCGACGGAAAATCGATGCTTCCTGCGGCAGATAGCCGATGCCACGGCGCGCACGCGCATGCAGCGGCAGGATGCTGATATCTTCATCATCAATGACAATGCGGCCAGCGTCACGCGGGACAATACCGACCACCATGTAAAAGGTGGTGGTCTTACCGGCACCGTTCGGGCCGAGCAGGCCGACAATCTCGCCGGACTTTACCTGAAGACTGACATCTTCTACCACGCGACGGCCTTTATATGCCTTCGCCAGGTTTTCTGCGATTAATGTGGCCATAGCTATCAGTTACTCTTCTTTCCGCTGTTGGACGAACCTTTATCCTGAAGTTGCGACGGCACCAAAACGGTGGTGACGCGCTTGTTCTGGCCCTGGCTGTAAGCCTGCATTTTCTGCTCTTTTACCAGGTAGGTAATACGATCGCCTTTGATGTTGCTGTCCTGCTGTTCAATGAACGCATTGCCGGTCAGTTCAACGAAATCGTTAGCCAGTTCGTAGTGCAGTTTTGAGGCATGGCCCTGAACCGGCTTACCGCTGTCCTGCATCTGATAGAAAGTGGCAGGATTACCGTAGGCGTCAACGATGGTTTTCTTGCTGTCGCCGCCCGGACGGGTCACCACGACTTTATCCGCCGTGATTTTGATAGAGCCCTGCGTCACGATGACATTGCCGGTAAAGGTCGCGACATTGCCTTGCAAATCCAGCGCCTGATTCTGCGAGTCAATATTGACGGGCTTGTCCGAGTCACCGGTCAGGGCCAGCGCCGGTACGCTGGTTGCCAGTAACATACTGGCCAGTAAAATCTTCAGGCTATTTTTGTTCATTTTGAATTTCATAAGAGGTTTTGACCTTCTCGATTAACTCGGCGTTTTTTGTCCGTAAATTGCCGCGCATTTTCATGCCGGTGGAGTTAAAGCTGCGGCCATACAATGTCACCTGGTCATCAGAGGTAACGTCCTGAGTAACAAGGTTAATCTGTGCGTTATCAGTTTTGATCCGCTCAAGCTGGGAATCCTGCGTCAGCGTATTCAGCTCAACATGGCCATACAGATAAAGCATACGATCTTTGGTGAGCTTTGCTTTATCCGCGCGTAACGTCCAGGTGGGAATTTTGTTCTCATCAAAGGTGGTCATTACCGGATTGTCGAACCAGCTCAGCTCGTCATCCGAGAAATAGGTCACTTTGTCAGAGACCAGTTTATATGACAGCGCGCCCTGCGGGTTATAAACCACAGTGTGAGAATCATCACTGGTATAGGTCGGCGACTGACTATCCGTACCGACTGGCGTGCCATCGCCATCCTGGTTGGTAAGATTCCAGCCGATCAAAACCAGTGCAATCAAGGTCAGAATCAGCGTTATCCAACGCCTGCTTTTACTCATACTGATTGCCCTTTGGCATCCTCAAATTTGTTCTGCGCCATTAAGATCAGGTCACATACTTCGCGTACCGCGCCGCGTCCACCCGCAATCCGCGTGACATACTGCGCACGCGGCAACAGGATCGGATGTGCATCCGCCACCGCCACGCTTAATCCCACTTTCGCCATAACCGGCCAGTCGATCAGGTCGTCACCGATGTAGGCGACCTGATCATCAGAGAGAGACAGTTTATCCAGAAGTTCACGATAGGCCAAAAGCTTATCCGATTGTCCCTGATAAAGATGACGGATGCCGAGCGTTTTGCAGCGATCTTCCATCAGACGGGCATTGCGGCCGGTAATAATAGCCACTTCCACATCGGCGGTCAGTAAACAGCGTACACCGTAACCATCCCGCACGTTGAAGGCCTTCAGCTCTTCGCCATTGTTCCCCATGTAGATCACCCCGTCGGACATGACGCCATCGACGTCGCAGATCAGCAGACGAATGTTGCTGGCGCGCGCCATGACGTCAGCACTGACTGGTCCATAGCAGGTGTCAATCGTGGGAGTTGCCTGTTGCATTTTCTTTTCCTGTTCAGACTACGCCAGCGCGCAGCATGTCATGCATATGTACCACACCGAGCAGATGGTCGTCATCGGCCACCAGAATCGAGGTAATGTTTTTGGTCTGCATCAGGTTCAGGGCTTCAACCGCCAGCATATTTGGCGGGACGCGGATGCCGCCTGGCGTCATCACTTCCCCGATGGTGGCGCGCTGAAAATCGATGCCCATATCAAAGATGCGGCGCAGGTCACCATCGGTAAAGATACCTTCAATTTTCATCAGACCATCGACGATGACCGTCAGTCCCAGATTTTTGCGGGTAATCTCCAGCAGCGCATCGCGTAGTGAGGCGTCACGGGTGACGTGCGGCAGCTCATCGCCGCTGTGCATGATATCCGCTACATGCAGCAGCAGTTTGCGGCCCAGCGCACCGCCAGGATGGGAGAGGGCAAAATCTTCCGCCGTGAATCCACGCGCTTCAAGTAACGAAACTGCCAGCGCGTCGCCCATCACCAGTGTGGCTGTGGTGCTGGTGGTTGGCGCAAGGCCTAACGGACAGGCCTCCTGTGGAACATGGACACACAGATGCACATCGGCAACCCGGCCCATGGCGCTGTCAGGCCGTCCGGTTATGCAGATCAGCGTAATGTGCTGACGTTTTAACACCGGAATCAGCGCGAGGATTTCGTTCGACTCACCGCTGTTGGAGATGGCGATCACGACATCATTTTTGCTCACCATGCCCAGGTCGCCATGGCTGGCTTCGGCCGGATGAACAAAAAAGGCGGGCGTGCCTGTACTGGCAAAGGTCGCCGCCATTTTTTTGCCGATATGGCCGGACTTACCCATCCCCATTACCACCACTTTACCCTGACAGGCGTAGATCAGGGCGCAGGCACGGGCGAAATCGTCATTAATATATTGATCGAGCTGTTCCAGTCCCTCACGCTCGATGCGCAGGACGTTTTTTCCCGCCTGCTGAAAATTAAATGCTGTTGGTTGCTGATATGACATAGTGAGTCTGTCCTTGTTAGCCGTCCATGAATGTCGGCTGCATCCACAGCAGCGTCACCCAGACGAAGAAACCACAGAGTAAAATCAGGCCATTGATGCGGCCAACGCGTCGGCGACGCAGCAGGCAGAGCAGGGCAAACAGCACGCTGACGCCCAGCATCACCCAGTAATCACGGGCAAAGGCGTGATAGTCGATACTGCCGGGGTGAATCAGCGCCGGCAGGCCCAGCACAATAGCAATATTATAAATGTTGGCACCGATCAGGTTGCCTATCGCGATATCATCTTCACCTTTCAGTGCCCCGGCAATCACCGTCGCCAGCTCAGGCAGACTGGTACCCACGGCGATAAGCGTCAGGCCCATCACCAGTTCGCTGACGCCAAAATAGTCGGCAAAGGCGGTGGCATTGTCGATCACCATCCGGGTCGACATCGGCAGGATAATCAGCGCGACGGCCAGCCAGAGAAAGGCCACCGTGTTTCCGCTCTCTTCGCGGGGCAGCTCGGCCAGTTGCTCGCGCGTCAGGGTGTCGTTGTTGTCCCGTTCTGCTTTACGCGCAATGCGAATCACCACCATCAGATAAATAGCGGCGATGGCGATCAGGCCAATTCCATCCAGTCGACTAAGCTGATTGTCAAACAGCATGAATCCGCTGAGCAGGGTAACCAGCAACATCAACGGCAGTTCACGACGTATCAGATTAGAATGGACGCTGAGTGGATGCATTAGCGCAGCGGCACCCAGAATGAGTAAAATGTTGGTAATATTCGAGCCGATCGCGGTACCAACAGCCAGATCCATCTGACCATGCTGGGCCGCAGAAAAGGAGAGGATCATTTCTGGCAGCGAGGTGCCTATGCTGACCACGGTCATACCAATGATCAGTGGCGGGATGCCAAACGATCGACACAATATAGAGGCGCTAAACACCAGACGATCGGCACCATATGCCAGTAAAAGCAAACCGATAATCAGCAGTGCAGAAGCTACGAACATGAAAAATCCTTGCGTAAAAACCCGGGCCGGCAATACCTTTCCCGACCGGTTTAAGGTTCTGTTTGGCGAGACAGCCGCTGATTTTGACCGTCTGAACGGCAAAAGTAAATTTAATGACCATTTTCGCCAAATCTTAGCGGTAAGTTTCTGTAAAGCTATCGTGAATCAGGACCGAACACGCTACCATCGTACCCCATGTTTACGCCCGATCCTTACAAGAGGTAATAATGATCCAGCAGCAAACGAATCTGGTTGAGGTTCGTGGCGTGAGTTTTTCGCGCGGAGATCGCACCATCTTCGACGACATTTCGCTGACTGTGCCGAAAGGCAAAGTGACGGCGATAATGGGACCGTCAGGAATAGGGAAAACCACTCTGCTACGCTTGATTGGGGGTCAACTTCAGCCAACCAGCGGGGAAATCTTTTTCCGTGGCGAAAACATTCCGTCATTGTCTCGCGCTAAATTGTATGAAGCGCGCAAAAAGATGAGCATGCTATTCCAGTCTGGCGCGCTATTTACTGACTTAACGGTTTATGAAAATGTCGCCTGGCCGCTGCGCGAACATACCCGCCTTCCCGCACCTATTCTGCACAGCACGGTATTAATGAAGCTGGAAGCCGTGGGGCTGCGTGGTGCAGCTCAACTTAAACCGGCTGAGCTGTCGGGCGGAATGGCGCGTCGTGTGGCGCTGGCGCGCGCGATTGCGCTTGAACCGGAGCTGATCATGTTCGACGAACCTTTTGTCGGTCAGGATCCCATTACTATGGGCGTACTGGTAAAATTGATCGACGAACTTAACCATGCTCTGGGCCTGACCTGTATTGTGGTCTCGCACGACGTACCGGAAGTACTGAGTATCGCGGACTATGCCTACATCGTGGCCGGACAAAAAATTATCGCACACGGCACCACGCCGGAACTGCGAGAGAATAATGACCCGCGTGTCCGCCAGTTCATTGATGGCGATGCGGATGGTCCGGTTCCCTTCCGTTTTCCTGCCGGCGACTATCTCGCTGATTTAACCGGCTCAGGGAGTAACTAAACAGATGGTCTTGAAGGCGCTGGCGTCATTCGGTCGTCAGGGAATTGAAACGTGCGCCAGTTTTGGACGCGCAGGATTAATGCTGTTTCACGCGCTGGTAGGAAAACCCGCGTTTCGCAGACATTCGCCGCTACTGATTAAACAGCTCTATAGTGTCGGCGTGTTGTCGTTACTGATTATTGTGGTGTCTGGCCTGTTTATCGGGATGGTACTCGGGCTTCAGGGTTATCTGGTACTGACCACTTACGGTGCTGAAACCAGTCTGGGTATGCTGGTGGCACTGTCGTTGCTGCGTGAGCTGGGTCCGGTCGTGACCGCGCTGCTGTTTGCCGGACGGGCAGGCTCGGCTCTCACGGCTGAAATCGGTTTGATGAAAGCCACTGAACAGCTCTCCAGTATGGAGATGATGGCGGTGGATCCGTTGCGTCGCGTCGTTTCGCCGCGCTTCTGGGCCGGTTTTATTAGCATGCCGCTACTCGCACTGATCTTTACTGCCGTTGGCATCGCTGGCGGTGCACTGGTTGGCGTGAGCTGGAAGGGAATCGATCCTGGTTTCTTCTGGTCAGCCATGCAGAACGCGGTTGATTTCCGCACCGACGTTGTTAACTGCATCATCAAAAGCGCCGTCTTTGCCGTGACGGTGACCTGGATTGCTCTTTTTAATGGCTATGACGCGATTCCCACTTCCGAAGGGATCAGTCGCGCGACAACGCGTACCGTAGTACATGCTTCACTGGCGGTGCTCGGGTTGGATTTTGTGCTGACAGCACTGATGTTTGGGAATTGATGCAATGCAAAGCAAAAAAAGCGAAATCTGGGTTGGCATTTTTATGATTATGGCGTTGATCGCCGCATTGTTTCTCTGTCTGCGCGTCGCCGATTTAAAGTCGATGGGCACAGAGCCAACGTGGAAACTCTACGCCACGTTTGACAATATCGGTGGTCTGAAAGCCAGTTCGCCAGTCAAAATCGGCGGTGTGGTGATTGGCCGGGTAACGGACATTGAGCTTGAACCGAAAACGCTGCTGCCACGTGTCACGATGGAGATCAGCGATCAGTATGCGAATAAAATTTCAGACACCAGCTCGCTGGCGATTCGCACGCAGGGACTGCTGGGTGAGCAGTTCCTGGCGCTCAACTTAGGCTTTGACGATCCTGAACTCGGTTCGGCGATGCTGAAAGATGGCGATACGCTACGCGATACCAAGTCAGCCATGGTGCTCGAAGACCTGATTGGCCAGTTCCTTTATAAGAGCGGCGATAACAAACAAAACAGTGACAACAAGGATGCGCAGGAAGGCGACAGTGCTGCGCCTGCGGCACCGGCTCAACCTTAAAGAAGAGGGTATACCATGTTTAAACGTTTACTGATGATTGCCATGCTGGTGGTGGCCGTACCGCTGACGGCGACAGCGGCCGATCAAAGCAATCCCTACAAGCTGAT
The DNA here is from genome assembly GCF_008631595.1 of Pantoea sp. F_5. NCBI lineage: Bacteria > Pseudomonadati > Pseudomonadota > Gammaproteobacteria > Enterobacterales > Erwiniaceae > Pantoea > Pantoea sp. F_5. Next base: position 45,159 of record NZ_VWUO01000008.1, on the reverse strand, counting down.
GAACGAAGCGGCGGAAAAGACCTTTACCCGTCTTAAAAATGAGCAGCCTAAAATCAAGCAGGATCCAAACTACCTGCGTCAGATTGTGCGTCAGGAGCTGCTGCCCTATGTACAGATCAAATATGCGGGCGCGTTAGTGCTGGGCCGCTACTATCGTGATTCGACTCCGGCGCAGCGTGAAGCCTACTTCAGCGCCTTTGGTGACTATCTGGCCCAGGCTTATGGTCAGGCACTGGCACTCTATAACGGTCAGAGCTACCAGATTCAGCCTGAGCAGCCATTGGGCGATGCTCAGATTGTCGCCATTCGGGTCTCCATTATCGATCCTAATGGTCGCCCGCCGGTTCGCCTCGACTTCCAGTGGCGTAAAAACAGCCAGACCGGTAACTGGCAGGCTTATGACATGATCGCTGAAGGCGTCAGCATGATCACCACTAAACAAAATGAGTGGAGCGATCTGTTGCGTACTAAAGGTATCGATGGTCTGACAGCGCAACTGAAATCCTCTGCGGCACAGCCCATCACGCTGGATAAACAAAAATAATGCACGAATCGTTACGCTGGGAGCGGGAAGCCAGCACGCTATTATTGAAAGGCGAACTGGATCGCGACACGTTAATGAGCCTGTGGCAGCAACGTGAGACGCTGATCAAAGATGTCGATACCATCGATGTCGCGGCGCTGGAGCGTGTGGACTCTTCCGGACTTGCCCTGCTGGTGCACCTGCGGGAAATCGCCCGGGCACAGGGGATTACGCCACGCTTTACGGGTATCAGCGACAAACTGCACTCACTGATTACGCTTTACAATCTGCAACAGATTATTGTTTCTGCGGATAAAAGCGCCTGATTTCCGGTTGTTATGCTAAGCCCCTGTTTTCAACAGGGGCTTTTGCGTATTTAAGAGTCAGCCGCTTTCCTCTACTATGTCAGCCTTATTATTATTAAGTGAAGTTAAGCCCAATGGAAAACAGTGAAATTCAGGCCGTGCTGATGGCCGCATTGCCTTTAGACGAAGTTCATGTGATGAGCAACGATGGCAGCCATTTTCAGGTGATCGCCGTAGGCGAACTGTTTGGCGAACTGAGCCGCGTGAAAAAACAGCAGGCTGTCTACGCGCCGCTGATGGAATTCATTGCGGATAACCGCATGCATGCTGTCTCTATCAAAACCTATACTCCCGCTGAATGGGCGCGTGACCGTAAACTCAACGGTTTCTGATCCCACAGCGTGGTGAACTCGCCGTGGGCGAGTCCAATTTTTAGCTAGTTAATTGAGAGCCGTGTTAATGGACAAATTTCGTGTGCAAGGCCCCACCCGCTTAAGTGGTGAAGTAACCATTTCCGGGGCAAAGAACGCCGCGCTTCCTATTCTGTTTGCTGCCCTGCTGGCTGAAGAGCCGGTAGAGATCCAGAATGTGCCAAAGCTGCGCGACATTGATACCACCATGAAGCTGCTGAGCCAGCTGGGTGCAAAGGTGGAGCGCAACGGTTCTGTGCATGTCGATGCCAGCGCGGTAGATGTATTCTGTGCGCCTTACGATCTGGTCAAAACCATGCGTGCCTCAATCTGGGCGCTGGGCCCACTGGTCGCACGTTTTGGTCAGGGGCAGGTTTCGCTACCGGGTGGCTGCGCAATTGGCGCGCGTCCGGTTGACCTGCACATTACCGGTCTGGAGCAACTGGGTGCCGAGATCAAGCTGGAAGAGGGCTATGTTAAAGCGTCAGTCAATGGCCGCCTGAAGGGCGCACTGATTGTCATGGACAAAATCAGCGTTGGCGCAACCGTGACCATTATGAGTGCTGCGACGCTGGCGACGGGTACTACCGTAATCGAGAATGCGGCGCGTGAGCCGGAAATTGTCGATACAGCCAACTTCCTGAACACGCTGGGTGCCCGCATCAGCGGTGCAGGCACTGATAAGATCACCATCGAAGGCGTCGAGCGTCTGGGCGGCGGTGTGTACCGCGTTCTGCCGGACCGCATCGAAGCCGGCACCTTCCTGGTGGCAGCCGCCATTTCAGGCGGCAAAGTGATGTGCCACAAAGCTCAGCCCGATACGATGGATGCGGTTCTCTCTAAACTGCGTGATGCGGGTGCCGATATCGAAACCGGTGAAGACTGGATCAGTCTGGATATGCACGGCAAGCGACCAAAAGCGGTCAACGTGCGCACCGCACCTCATCCGGGTTTCCCGACCGATATGCAGGCGCAGTTCACTCTGTTAAACATGGTTGCGGAAGGCACGGGCGTGATTACCGAGACCATTTTTGAAAACCGTTTCATGCATATCCCGGAACTGATTCGTATGGGCGGACATGCTGAGATTGAGAGCAACACAGCGATCTGTCACGGGGTTGAAACTCTGTCAGGTGCGCAGGTGATGGCGACCGATTTGCGTGCGTCTGCCAGCCTGGTTCTGGCTGGTTGCATTGCGGAAGGCACGACGTTCGTTGATCGCATTTATCATATTGATCGTGGCTATGAGCACATCGAAGATAAGCTGAAAGCGATGGGCGCGAACATTGAGCGCGTCAGCGAAGAGTAATTCTGCAGAGGCGCTGAAATAGCCAGCCCCCGCGGGGGCTGGTTTTTTTTCGTCTGAGGATCGCCTGGAATCTCAGGCGTTATTCGTCTGATCGGCAGGCGTCCGGATACGTTTTCTGCGATCCAGCAGACAGTTTGTATCGGGATCGTAATAGCGGCTGGGCCAGATCTCACTGGGATGAACCTGGATCGCGTCGGCAATCAGCCATTCGCCTTTGGGCCATGGACGCGTCAGTGCATTAGCCAGCGTTGATGAACTCAGTCCTGCTGCGCGTGACAGCGCCGCCAGGGTCATACCACGCTTATGCAGTGCCGCGATAATGTCAGCCGGGTGCCAGTCTTCCTTTCTTTCTTGCATAACCTGTTCTCCTTTTCCTTGTCATTGCATCGTCCAGCGAGACGCTGGCTTTCCTTTTACCACTATCTGGAAATAGCTGGAATTTTATAGCAAATATTTCCTGTTAATTTCCAGTAATATTTGGATCCAGCGCCTGGTCTGTGTAGTGGCACGCAGCAGGAGTGCAATAGCTAAGAGGGAACAAAAAGAAGTGAGAGCAGGATCGTAAAAACGGAGCCCGGCAGGCTCCGGGAGGGATCAGAAGTCGCGCTGAACTGACATGTGCGCCAGCGACTCCAGCGCGCTGCGCCAGGGGGATTCGGGCAGAATCCGCAAGGCTTCAATCGCTTTATCCGCTTCCTGTTCCGCGCGGCTGCGCGTCCATTCCAGCGAACCACACTGATTCATCGCTTCCAGCACCGGCTCAAGCAGATGGCGGCCATTTCCCTGCTCAATGGCTTCACGGATCATCTTCGCCTGTTCAGGCGAGCCGTGCTGCATGGCATGCAGCAGCGGCAGCGTCGGTTTGCCTTCGCTCAGGTCATCGCCGGTATTTTTACCCAGCGTCTCGCCGTCAGCACTGTAATCCAGCAAATCGTCAATTAACTGGAAAGCGGTACCCAGATAGCGCCCATAATCCTGTAGCGCTTTTTCCTCTTCAGGTGTGGCTTCAGCCAGTATCGCCGAGGCCTGCGAAGCTGCTTCAAACAGGCGTGCGGTCTTACTGTAAATCACGCGCATGTAGCTCTCTTCGGTGATATCAGGATCGTTAACGTTCATCAGCTGCAGGACTTCGCCCTCAGCAATGACGTTTACTGCCTCTGACATCAGCGCCAGGATACGCAGCGACCCCATGCTGGTCATCATCTGGAAAGCGCGGGTGTAAATAAAATCACCGACCAGCACGCTTGCCGCATTGCCAAACGCCGCGTTCGCGGTCGCTTTGCCACGACGCATATCGGATTCATCCACAACGTCGTCATGCAGCAGCGTGGCGGTGTGGATAAATTCGATCAGCGCCGCATTGGTCACGTGCAGGTCGCCCTTGTAGCCCATGGCACGTGCGGATAGCACGGCAATCATGGGGCGGATACGCTTGCCCCCACCACTGATGATGTAGTAGCCCAACTGGTTGATGAGCGAGACATCTGAATTCAGCTGGTCGAGGATGGTCTGGTTAACGGCAGCCATATCCTGTGCGGTTAATTCATTAATCTGTTCTAAGTTCATTCGTCTTTTCAGCTATGACTCGTTATCTCTGCCATGGTAAGTGGTTTACCCAGCCAGCGTTCAGGTAATCTGTTACTGATTGTACTTGAATTTTGTGCCTGAGAAACGGTTGCATTCAGCCTGTGTTTTTTTTCTGCAAGAGTGTGCAAAGTGCTCTTGTCTTCTTCTGGAGTTTTGCGTAGAATTCGCGCCCTATTGTGAATATTTAGCGCGCCGCCTGATGAACTAAAAGGCAAGCGCAGAAGCGGAGTTTTATATGTACGCGGTTTTCCAAAGTGGTGGTAAACAACACCGAGTAAGCGAAGGTCAGACCGTTCGCCTGGAAAAGCTGGACATCGCAACCGGTGAAACGATTGAGTTTGACCAGGTTCTGATGATTGCTAATGGCGAAGACGTGAAAATCGGCGCGCCACTGGTTTCAGGCGGAATGATCAAGGCAGAAGTTGTTGCTCACGGTCGTGGCGAAAAAATTAAGATCGTTAAGTTTCGTCGTCGTAAGCACTACCGTAAGCAGGCTGGCCATCGCCAGTGGTTCACTGATGTGAAAATCACTGGTATCACGGCGTAAGAGGAGATCTGACAAATGGCACATAAAAAGGCTGGTGGCTCGACTCGAAATGGTCGTGACTCCAATGCAAAACGTCTGGGTGTAAAACGTTTCGGTGGCGAATCTGTTCTGGCAGGTAGCATCATCGTTCGTCAGCGTGGCACCAAATTCCACGCCGGTACCAATGTAGGTTGTGGTCGTGACCACACCCTGTTTGCTACCGTAGACGGTAAAGTACAGTTCGAAGTTAAAGGTCCGAACAACCGTAAATACATCAGCATCGTTGCTGAGTAAGGTTGTCGTGACGCAGACGTCTGACGTCTGAACGCACGAATTGAAGGCCCCGCAGCTCCTGCGGGGCTTTTTACATTCTGCGGTCTGTCGCGGTAAAAGCGACGCATCACAAAAGTTTGCTGTACACTTTGTGTACGCACTGGCGAAAGCCAATTCTGATTTATCCGCCGCTGGTCAGCGCAGAAGACCCTGGCGGACCCGTCTGCAGAGTGCTGCAGACGATTGTGTGACGGAGATTTAAATAATGAAGTTTGTTGATGAAGCGACAATTCTGGTCGTCGCCGGCGATGGCGGTAATGGTTGCGTCAGCTTCCGCCGCGAAAAATATATCCCGAGAGGCGGCCCTGACGGGGGCGATGGTGGTGACGGCGGTGACGTTTATCTGATCGCTGATGAAAACCTCAATACCCTTATCGATTATCGTTTCGAAAAATCTTTCCGCGCCGAGCGTGGACAGAACGGCCAGAGCCGCGACTGTACCGGTAAACGTGGTAAAGATATTGAAGTTAAAGTGCCGGTCGGCACCCGGGTTATCGACCAGGGTACCGGTGAGACACTCGGCGACATGACGCGCCACGGCCAGAAACTGATGGTCGGTAAAGGCGGCTGGCATGGCCTGGGCAACACCCGTTTCAAATCGTCAGTGAACCGCAGTCCGCGCCAGAAAACCATGGGTACCCCAGGTGAAAAGCGTGACCTGCAGCTGGAGCTGATGCTGCTGGCAGACGTCGGGATGCTGGGCTTACCGAATGCCGGCAAATCGACCTTTATTCGTGCCGTCTCGGCAGCCAAACCTAAAGTAGCGGACTATCCGTTTACCACCCTGGTACCAAGCCTGGGCGTAGTGCGCATGGATAGCGAGCAGAGCTTCGTCGTGGCCGATATCCCGGGTCTGATTGAAGGTGCAGCAGAGGGCGCTGGCCTGGGTATTCGCTTCCTGAAGCACCTTGAACGCTGCCGCGTGTTGCTTCACCTGATCGACATCGACCCCATTGATGAAAGCGATCCGGTTGAAAATGCCCGTATCATCCTCGGCGAGCTGGAAAAATATAGCGAGAAGCTGTTCAACAAACCACGCTGGCTGGTCTTCAACAAAATTGATCTCATCAGTGAAGAAGAAGCGCAGTCACGGGCTAAAGCGGTTGCTGAAGCGCTGGGCTGGGAAGATAAGTATTACCTGATCTCTGCCGCAAGCCAGACCGGCGTCAAAGAACTCTGCTGGGACGTGATGAGCTTCATCAACGCTAACCCGAAAGAAGCGGAGCTCGAAGAGAAGCAGCCAGAGAAAGTGGAATTCATGTGGGATGATTACCACAAAGAAACCATTGAAAACACGGTCGAAGTGGAAGATGAAGAGTGGGATGACGACTGGGATGATGAAGACGACGAAGGCGTTGAAATTATCTATCAGCGTTAACAGAACGCCTGCTACTGCGTGATAAGCGATGCCCTCTTTTAGTGCTGAAAGAGGGCATCGTTCTTTCTGCCGCTAGCGCATGACCGCTACGCTCAATCGCGCGCTGCAGCACAGCTGATCCCGACTGTTCCGAATCTCAATCTGCCAGCTCTGACTGCGTTTACCCAGATGCAGTGGACGGCAGGTCCCCCGCACCCGTCCCGCTGACACCGCACGATGATGGCTGGCGTTCACTTCAACACCGACCACGCTGCTGCCCTCTTCAACCGCCAGATACCCGGCAATCGAACCCATCGACTCCGCCAGCACCACGGAGGCGCCGCCATGCAGCAACCCGAACGGCTGCTGCGTCCGGGCATCGACTGGCATCGTCGCTTCCAGATAATCGTCACCGATTGCGGTAAAAACGATCCCCAGATGCGCCACCAGTGAGTGCTCACCCAGCGCGTTCAGTGCAGGAAGATCAAGGGATCGTTTCCAGATCGCTGTCATCATCAGGCCCCCAGGGTTGCGCCGCCATCGACCACAATATCCTGCAGCGTTACATGGCTGGCAAGATCTGATGCGAGAAACAGAACGGTGGCCGCAATTTCCTGCGGCTGCGCGATCTTGCCCAGCGGAATACCCAGCTTAAACTGATCCGGGAAGCCCGCAATCATCTCCTGCTCGCCGGTTGGTGTGTGCCACAGGCTGCGCTGCATAGCGGTGTCGGTGGAGCCAGGCGAAACAATATTACAGCGCACGCCGTAAGGCGCCATTTCCAGACCCACAGTCAGACAGAGGCTGCGCAGCGCGGCTTTTGACGCACCATAAGCGGACATGCCAATACGTGGGGCATGCGCTGAATTCGAGGCGACAGTCACGATGGCACCGGTGCGCTGTTCACGAAAGCGCGGCAGCGTCTGCTGGAACAGATTAAACGCACCGCCTGCATTGACGTTAAGACAGGCCTGCCAGTCAGCAAATGACAGCGCATCGGTGGCACCAGTACGCAGAATACCGGCTGCGTTGACCAGCACATCGATGCGCGGCTGGGCGGTCAGCACCCGCTGACACACTGATTTTACCTGCGTCGGATCGGCAATATCCATGGTGTGACAGGAAAACGGATAGTCATGATCCTGGAACCGCAGATCAAACGCCTCTACCTGCGCGCCTGCCTGATGAAAGGCCAGCGCTGTGTGATAGCCAATGCCCTGACCGGCACCGGTCACCCAGACGATTTTACCGCTGAAGTCGGTTACATGGCTCATTCAGCAGGCTCCCGCGACAGCAGCGCCCACCAGCCGTCGATGCTCGGGTTCTTGGCCAGGCTGACAAAATCGATATCACGATGTACCTGACGCCAGCGTGCCGCCAGCGCCATCACGCGTACTGAATCCAGCCCGTAGTCGATCAGGTTTTCATCATCGTCCGGCACCTCATCATCTTCCAGCAGCGGCAGGATCAGCGCGCGCAGTTCGTCTTTGCTGAGCGGTACAGGCATCAGATCGGCGGTCATCACCACTTTTCCGCTGCGACCCGCGGTGTAGGTCAGCGCCATCATATGTTCATCACGGCTGAAGTCAGCCAGCGCATCAGCCACCATAAACGGCTGAATATTACGCATAAACGCATCCGTGGCGGTAGTCAGGCAGCCGATATGGGCATAGACGCCGGTAATAATCAGCTGATCGCGGCCCATCTCCTGCAGGATCGCCTCCAGCGGCGAGCGGTGAAACGCACTGTAGCGCCACTTGGTCAGGACCTGATCGTGCTCATCCGGTGCCAGCGCCTCCACGATCTTCTGCTGATCGGGGTGTTTATTCAGGCCAGGTCCCCACATATCGTTGAGCAGCGCACGATCTTCATCGCTCTGCGCGTTGGGCTGAGCGGTGTAAAACACTGGAATACCCTGCGCTTTGCAGTAGCGTCGCAGGCGGACAATATTGTTAACGACCTGCTCAACCAGCGGGCTGTTATCGCCCCAGAAGTTAAGGAAATAGCGCTGCATATCGTGGATCAGCAGGGCAGCACGGCCTGGCTCCAGTGTCCATTTCACCTTGTTGTTCGGCAGCTCAGTGGCGTCAGGCAGCGGATAAGAGGTCAGTTGTGGGATAGCCATTAAAATTCTCCGGACAGATCAGGCTTGCGCGCGTTGATCGGCAAGTTGTTGGCGCAGACGTTTTTTATCCACCTTGCCGACCGCGGTCAGCGGCAGAGCATCTACGCAGGTAATACGGTCGGGCAGCTTAAATTCGGCGACGCCCAGTTCACGCAGGTGACGACGCAGCGCCACCGGTTTCACCGGCTGACGCGTGACAATAAACGCGCAGCTCTTTTCACCCATCAGTTCGTCGCTCATAGAGACCAGCGCCGCGTGGATCACATCCGCATGGCGCTGCAGAAGGTTTTCGATCTCTTCAGCTGCGATCTTTTCGCCGCCCCGGTTGATCTGATCTTTTTCCCGACCCTGCACAATGATGTTGCCAGCGGGGGTAATTTCGACCAGATCGCCAGAGCAGTAGAAGCCCTGGTCATCAAAGCTGGTGGCGTTATGTTCGGGACTGTTGTAGTAGCCACGGAACGTATAAGGACCGCGCGTCATCAGGCGACCAATGGCACCGACCGGGAGCGGATGTCCCTGTTCGTCGGCAACCCATACCTCATCATCCGGAGAGATAGGGCGTCCCTGCGTAGTGAGAATGGTCTGTTCATCGTCATCCAGCCGGGTGTAATTCACCAGACCTTCCGCCATCCCAAACACCTGCTGAAGGGTACAGCCGATCTCGTTCTGGATGCGCGCGGCCAGCGTTTCGCCCAGCTTTGCGCCACCGACCTGAATACGTTGCAGTGAGGCCAGCGCGGCATTGCTGCCCCCTTCCTGAATCGCCTGCAGCCAGAGACTGGCCGCGGGTGGAACCAGGCCGGTATCAGTAACCTGATGCTTTTCAATCAGCGGGAAACAGAGGGTCGCGCTGGGATCGGCCGCTAAGATCACCTGGCCGCCCGCGTAAAAGACGCCCAGCGCGCCCGGAGAACTCATCGGGAAATTATGCGCAGCGGGCAGGGCAATCAGGTAACGGGTATCTGCGTTGACCCCGCAGATCACGTCACTTTCCCGGATGCTGTAGTAGTAATCATTGTGGGTACGCGGGATCAGTTTCGGGGTGCCGGTACTGCCGCCTGACAGCTGGAAAAAAGCGACTTCATCGCCTGCGGTCGGGGTTGCCCTGAAGTCATCTGCGGGTTCTGCCAGCAGGGCGTTGAGACTGTTTTCCGCATGAGCATCATTACGCAGGATCACCTGCTGCAGTGAAGGCTGCTCACGGCGAAGCTGCGTAATAAAGGCGTCATCGGTGAACAGGGGATGGCTGCGATCGGCAATCAACAGGCGCGGCGCGATCTGACTGGCATAGGCGGCCAGTTCGGTACGCTGATGGCTGAGCAGCGCGTTAACCGGGGCGACGCCGATTTTGAACAGCGCAAACAGCGTCAGGTAAAATTCTGCCACGTTCCCAAGCTGTACCAGCGCCGTATCGCCGGGTTTCAGGCCACGTCGCTGCAGTGCCGCTGCCAGATTGTCACTCAGTGAGGCCAGCTGGCGATAGGTAAATTGCCGGTCGCCATCAATCACCGCCAGGCATTCGCTGTCGCGGTGACGATCCAGGATGTCGGTCATCGGCAGATCCAGCCAGAACCCTTTTTCACGGTAACGAGCAGCCAGATCGTCCGGCCAGCGGCTGTAAGAAATCGTCATACAGGTTCCTTTATCGCAATTATTGCAATCCAAAAGCGCGAAGCATGGTGTCGAGTTTGACGCCGGTCTCGCGCCACTCTGATTCAGGTTGTGAGTCCGCCACGATCCCCGCGCCAGCAAACAGTCGGATCCGTGGACCATTCACCGTGCCGCAGCGAATGGTAACGACCCATTCGCCATCACCCTGATCGTCACACCAGCCGACGATGCCACCAAACAGCTGACGCTCAAAGGGTTCAAGTTGCTGAATCAGCGCCTGAGCACGCTGATGCGGAAAGCCGCTGAGCGCTGGTGTCGGATGCAGCAGGCAGGCCAGTGACAGCGCATTTTCGCGATCGTCCAGTACTTCGCCCCGAATCTGCGTAGCGAGGTGCCACAGCGTCGCGGTGGTCAGCAGAGAAGGGGTTTCCGGGACCGACAGCAGGCGACTGCGTGGCTGCAGCGTCATGCGCATCGCATCCGTCACCAGCTTATGTTCATGCCGGTCTTTGGCTGACTGCATCAGGCTGTCACCTGAGGCCAGGTCACGCTGTGGATCGCTGTTGCGCGGCGCTGAACCGGCCAGCGGACAGGAGCTGAACTGGCGGCCCTGCTTACGGATCATCAGTTCAGGGCTGGCACCCACCAGCGCGCCGCCATCGGGCAGCGGCAGATGAAAGTGATAGCTGTCAGGGTTCTGCGCCACGATGCGCTGCATCAGGGCGGCCGTATCAACCGGCTGTTCCGCCACAATTTCCATCAGCCGCGACAGCACCACTTTATCCGGATCGCCGCGCTGCGTGGCTGCCACGGCCTGCGCAACGATGTCAGTGAAGGTGTCGTGATCCGGCAGCGCCGTACGGCGACGAACTTCTGGCAGATCGCTTTCAGCCGATGAGGCGCGGGCTTTCAGATCGTCACGCTGAAAGGTCTGATACGACTCAGGGATAAACAGTGCTGCGGGCTGATCCACATCGAACGGGATCGCACCCACCAGAATGGGATGGGCTATGCCCTGTTTTCTGGCCGAGGCAAAATGATGCTGTAGTTGTTGCTGAAACTCTCCGGTCAGCTGCTCGCCCTGGTTTACCGGGGCAGTGAGTGTCGTAAAACAGCCCTGAGTCGTCAGACTTCGCCAGGGAGAGGTAAACAGGAAGCCACGACAGAGTGCCGGAAAATCCTGCAGCAGGGGATGTTCAAATGCCAGCGATTCCACCATAATTGCACCTATAAATGATAAGATAACTAATAATGATTATCATTTGTATTATGTTGCAGTAACCTACGTCGATTAGCCAAAGGTGTCAATAAATACGCGGTGATTCGGCAGGTTTAGTTGGTCAAATCAGCACAAGTTGTCGCCCGGATTACCGGAGAGTAAAAGGATGAAAACAAATGACTAAACAGGGGGTAACGTCGGCATTAGTGCTGTTTTTCCTGAGTATCACGCTGTTCAGCGTGACCGCTGTTGCACAGAGCGGCTGGCCGCGAACCATCGCCGGGGCAAAAGGTCAGGTCACCCTGGCTCAGGCACCGACTCGCATTGTCTCGACCAGTGTTACCCTGACCGGATCGCTGCTGGCAATTGATGCACCGGTCGTCGCCAGTGGCGCAACCGCACCTGGCAGCCGGCTGGCTGATGAGCAGGGATTCTTCCGGCAGTGGAGTCGTGTGGCAAAACAGCGTGGCGTAAAGCGGCTCTATATTGGTGAACCCAATGCTGAAGCGATTGCTGCAGAAGCGCCAGACCTGATTGTGGTCAGCGCCACCGGTAATGATTCAGCGATCAAACTGGCCGATCAGCTCTCAGCTATTGCGCCGGTACTGGTCGTCAACTATGACGATAAAAGCTGGCAGCAGCTGGTGACACTGCTGGGTGAGGCGACCGGACATGAGGCGGATGCTGCTGCCCGGATAAGCGAGTCCGACGCGCGTGAAAAGGCGCTGAAAGTAAAGCTGACCCTGCCTCCGCAACCGGTTTCTGCGATGGTGTGGAACGGGGATGGTCGGGCAGTGAATCTTTGGACAGAGGCATCGGCACAGGGGAAGTTACTGCAGGAGCTGGGCTTCACGTTGGCAACGCCACCAGCGACGCTTCCGTCCGGTCACAGCATGGGACAGCGTAAAGATATTCTTCAGCTGTCAGGTGAAAATCTGGCGGCAGGCCTGAATGGACGGACTTATCTGCTGTTTGCCGCCGAAGATAACACTGCTGCGCAGGTGATGAGTAACCCTTTCCTGGCGCAAACCCCGGCGGTGCGCGCTAAAGCGGTCTATGCGCTGGGGCTGGATAGCTTTCGTCTCGACTACTACAGCGCCAGTAATTTGCTGTCACGGCTGGAAGCGCTGTTCGTGAAATCATGATGTGGCCTCGGCGGGGGCAGGCAGTTGATAGCGTCGCAGGCGGGCCATGAGCAGCCACATGACGATACCCAGCACGGTGGCTGCCAGAGCAGAGAGGGCGGCTGCCTGCTGCGGCAACAGCAGTGAACCCATCGCGCCAATGATTGCTGCACCTGTCGCATCGCCGGTGACATTCTGCGCTGTCCAGAGGCTGTTGATCCTGCCAGGCAGTGCATCGGGCGTCAGCGTCTGAATCATCGCATACTGCACCAGGCTGCTGATGGCACTGACCAAAGGCCATGAGGCAGATCAGACTCAGGCTGAACCACGGCATCAGGCTGAACAGAGCCAGTGCGACGAAGGTCGCGATGGCTCTGGCCTGACTCAGACCGCCCGGCTGTGGCGACTGCGCCAGCCGTCCGCTTGTCAGCGCACCCGTCGCAGCACCCAGCGGCACGGCACCGTACATCAGCCCCAGCGCTGATGGCATCCGCCTTCATCAGAATCTCACGCCCGACCAGCGCCGTGACGCCTGTCGCGCCGAAAAAGCCATTCCAGAGTCCTGGCACGAAGACGGCGATGACCGACGGTTAAGGGAGCAGGGCATTAATGCACAACGCGGCAAAGCCCAGACCAGAGGTGGATCGGGCAAACAGGATCAGGCGACGGCGCTTAAGGCGATCGGCCAGCACGCAGCCGGTCAGCAGGCCGATAAACATACCGGCTTCGGCCAGCGTCAACGCCAGTCCTGCCAGTAGCGGCGATTGCGTCAGTTGCTGAATCTGAACCGGGACCGTCAGCGCCAGCATGCCGGGAGCGCTAATCGAGATAAAGCGGACGATAAACAGGGCGCGAAAGGCGGGATGGGTTTCAGCAGAGTAAGCTCGATAAAGTGGGATGGTTTGTTCATAGCGTCGCTTTTATCCACCCATTTTCTTCATTATTGACTCTGAGAGTCATGGTAACATACAAAAAAACAGCCAATAACGATAACAAGTATCATTATCATAAAGACTCGCAATTGCGAGCTATGTTGAATCCGTGAAGGTTTAAATGTTATGCGTCCACTCCATGCAATAGCCGGTTCAGGGATAGTGCTATTGTTGCTTATCGCGCTCAGCCTGATGCTCGGTGCCAGATCTATCCCCTTTCATGATGTTTTACATGCTTTACTTTCCGACTGTAGCCGCGTCGATTGTGTGATCGTGCGCGATGCCCGGCTGCCGCGAACCCTGGCGGGATTGCTGTCCGGGATCAGTTTAGGTCTGGCAGGCGCACTGATGCAGAGCCTGACGCGCAATCCACTGGCCGACCCAGGCATTCTTGGTGTTAATGCCGGAGCGGGTTTTGCGGTGGTGCTCGGCATCGCCCTCTCTGGCGCAGATTCACCTGCAGAATGGCTGGGTTTTGCTTTTACGGGCGCACTGCTGGCGTCGCTGCTGGTGGCCCTGACGGGGGCGATCGGCGGCGGGCGCGTTAATCCGCTGCGTCTGACGCTGGCAGGCGTGGCGCTGGGTGCGGTGCTGGAGGGTTTAACGTCTGGACTGTCGCTGCTTAATCCCGATATTTACGATCATCTGCGTTTCTGGCACAGCGGTTCGCTGGATATCCGCAATTTCGCCATTCTGCACACTGTCTTTCCGGCGGTCGTTGCCGGAAGCCTGCTGGCGCTACTGCTGGCACCTTCGCTCAACAGCCTGAGTATGGGCGGGGATATGGCAACCGCGCTGGGCACCCGTGTGATGCGTACTCAACTGGTGGGATTGCTGGCGATTGCACTGCTGAGCGGTGCGGCGACGGCGGCAGTCGGACCCATCGCCTTTGTTGGGTTAATGACACCGCATCTGGCCCGCTGGCTGTTGGGCAACGATCATCGCTGGATGCTGCCGGGAACCCTTGTAATCACGCCCTGTCTGCTGCTGGCCGCCGATATTCTGGGACGGCTGCTGGTGCCGGGTGAACTGCGCGTGTCAATTGTTACGGCCATTCTCGGTGCGCCGATGCTGATTGTGCTGGTGCGCCGAAAGCTGGGAAGAGGGCAAATATGACACGGATGATGATCAATGCGTTACTGCTGTTGATGGCCTGCGGGGTACTGGCTTTTCTGGGCGTCACGCGCGGCACCTTACCGATCTCCGCCAGCCAGTTATGGGCACTTTTCAACGGCGAGGCGGCGCGCAATGTTCAGCTCATTGTGCTGGAGTGGCGTCTGCCGCGCGTCATGATGGCCCTGCTGATTGGTGCAGCGCTGGGCGTCAGTGGGGCGATTTTTCAGTCGCTGCTGCGGAACCCGCTGGGCAGTCCCGATATTCTGGGTTTTAACACCGGCGCTTACAGCGGCGTGCTGGTGGCGCTGGTGCTGTTCCAGCAAAACATGGAAGGGATGACGCTGGCGGCACTGGCAGGCGGGCTGCTCACGGCGGGTGTGGTCTGGCTGTTCAGCTGGCGCAACGGCGTGGAGACCTTTCGGCTGATTATTGTGGGCATCAGCGTGCGGGCGCTGCTGATGGCGCTGAACAGCTGGCTGATTATCAGTGCTTCACTGGAGGCGGCACTGAGCGCCGGGCTCTGGAGCGCCGGTTCACTTAACGGCATTACCTGGGCGAAAACCACGCCGGTGATCGCCGTGCTGCTGCTGGCGCTGCTGGCAACAGGCATGCTGGCCCGCCGCATGCGACTGCTGGAGATGGGTGATGACACGGCCTGCGCGCTGGGCGTTCCGGTTGAGCGCAGCCGCGTCATGCTGATGCTGACGGGCGTTATCCTCACCGCCGCCTCGACGGCGCTGGTCGGTCCGATCTCCTTTATTGCGCTGCTGGCACCGCAGATTGCGCGACGTCTCAGTGGTGGCACCAAAGGCGCGCTGCCGCTGGCTGCGTTGTGTGGCGCGCTGCTGTTAATCGCCGCGGATTACGCCGCGCAGCACTTTTTCCTGCCTTATCAGCTGCCGGTTGGCGTGATCACGGTCAGCCTGGGCGGACTCTATCTGATTGCGCTACTGGTGCGGGAGGCACGACGCCAATGAAAGTGACAACACGATTGCAGGGCGACGCGCTGACGCTGGGCTATGACAAAAAAATCGTGGCGGAGAATCTCTCTGTGGCGATCCCTGACGGTGAACTGACCGTGATCATCGGTCCCAACGCCTGCGGAAAATCAACGCTGCTGCGTACCTTAAGCCGCCTGGTCTCGCCGCTGCAGGGTGAGGTGCTGCTGGATGGCAATACCATTGCTCACTACGCGACCAAAGAGGTGGCACGCCGGCTAGGGCTGCTGCCGCAAAGCTCGAACGCGCCTGCAGGTATCAGCGTCAGCGAACTGGTGTCGCGCGGGCGTTATCCGCACCAGTCGTTGTTTGGGCGCTGGCGACAGGAAGATGAGGCGGCGGTGCAGCAGGCCATGCAGGCCACTGGCGTGGCCGATTTAGCGCAGCAGCAGGTTGATACGCTCTCTGGCGGTCAGCGGCAGCGGGTGTGGATTGCGATGGTGCTGGCTCAGCAGACACCGCTATTGCTGCTGGATGAACCGACCACCTGGCTGGATATTGCCCATCAGATTGAACTGCTGGAATTAATGCAGGATCTCAATCAGCAGCATGGACGAACGCTGGTGGTGGTGCTGCACGATCTTAATCAGGCGTGCCGCTACGCCAGCCACCTGATAGCGATGCGCGACGGGAAAATCGTTGCCGAAGGGAAACCGGCGGAGATTGTAACGCCGGAACTGATAGAAACGATCTATGGCCTGCGCTGCATTATCATCAGCGATCCGGTGGCCGGTACGCCGATGATTGTACCGCTGGGCAGAGGCTGACCCGCGCCCTCTCCGGCGAAAAAAGCGCAGGTCAGGACGGCTCAGGGAATCAGCGCCGCCAGACACTGCTGCAGTCGTGGGCCGATCTGCCTGAACATGCGCGGTGAGATGATTTCGACGTGCGCACAGTCCAGCGGCCAGATAGTCAGTCCGCCAACCCAGGGTGCCCAGGCGCGGCGTGCATCCTGACCGGGCTGCTGGGTCTGTTGCGCCAGGAACAGCGTGGCGTGTCCACCAAAGCGAGCACTGCGCGCCGTGGCCAGCAGGCGCACCGAACTGGCGTAGTTGGCTTCAATGGTGGCAAACAGCGCCGCCATCCCTTCACCGGCCTGCTCGCGCTGTGCCGCAATAAATTGCTCGCGCTCACGATTGACCTCTGCCAGCACCGCCGGGTCCAGCACGTGTTCACCGCGCCGTTCATCCCAGTTCTGCGTCTCTGGCGGCCAGGTATCCAGCAGCCCGAGGAAGGCGACCGTTTCACCTTCGGCCTCCAGCCGCGCGGCGATACCCTGTGCCAGCGTGCCGCCCAGCGAATAGCCCAGGAAATAGTAGGGCCCCTCTGGCTGCTGCTGGCGCACCGTCGCCAGATGTGCGTCACACACCGCATCAAGGTGCTGCGCCTGATTCAGCGGGCTGGTGATGTCAGGTGACTGAATGCCGAGCAGCGACCAGCGCGCATCCAGATAGCGCTGCAACACGCTGAACTGCCAGGCAAAACCTGAGGCGGGATGGAAGCAGAACAGCGTCGGGCCGGTAGTGCGCCGCAGTGGCAAGACCGCTTCAAATCCGGCGCGGGCAGTCTCCGCGGATTCGCTGCTAAGCAGGACGGCCAGCTTTTCTACCGTGGCGGCTACCATAATCTGACCCACCGACACCGACTGATTCAACGTCCGTCGCAGCTGCGCCGCCAGCCGCATCGCCAGCAGCGAATGGCCACCCAGCACAAAAAAATCATCCTGTGCGCTGACGGACTCACGTTCCAGCAGCGTGGCGAACGCCTGCGCCAGCGTGGTTTCCAGACCAGGGTGCGGCGCACGCCCGGCAGCCGCAGGCCGGGTTTGTGGCAGCGGCAGCGCTTTACGATCCAGCTTGCCGTTGCTGCTGAGCGGTAGTGCCGCCAGCTGAACAATCGCCACTGGTACCATATGCGCGGGCAACTGTATCGCCAGGGTCTGGCGCATGACGTCGGCATCAATCGGGCCATCTGCGACCACATAGCCGACCAGCTGGCGGGCATCACCCTGCTGGTCACTACTGCTGCCCAGTACCACCGCATGCGTCACGGCCTGCACAATGCCAGGCAGCGCAGCCATGGCATGATCGATCTCATTCAGCTCGATACGTTGTCCGCGGATTTTAAGCTGATCGTCGCTGCGGCCCAGATACTCCACTGCACCATCCGGCAGCCAGCGCGCCACATCGCCGGTGCGGTACATGCGGGAGCCGTTACCCCACGGATCGGCCACAAACCGGCTGGCCGTGAGGTCAGGACGATCCAGATAACCCTGTGCCAGCTGCACGCCGGTCAGCCAGAGATCACCCGCCACCCCAGGCGGCACCGGCTGCAGGCGCGCATCCAGAATCCGTAAGCCGGTGTTCCAGACCGGGAAGCCAATCGGCACGCTGGCACCGTCGACGGCCGCCAGCGCGGGTCCGAAAGCCGGGCAGAAGCTGACATCCACTGCCGCTTCGGTCGGGCCATACAGGTTATGCAAGGGTACCCGGGTCAGCGTCTGCCACTGGCGGGACAGCTCAGTGGGCAGCGCTTCGCCGCTGCAGAACACCTGGCGCAGGGTGGTGCACCTTGCTATCGCGTTGTCATCGTGCAGCGAGGCAACAAAAGCCGCCAGCATCGAGGGAACAAAATGGGTGGTGGTCACGCGGTAGCGGGCAAACAGCTGCTGCAGCGCTTCCGGGTCGCGGTGGGCATCAGGCGGTGCCATCACCAGCTGTGCGCCAGCGATCAATGGCCAGAAGAACTCCCACACCGAGACATCAAAGCTGCTCGGCGTTTTCTGCAGCACCACATCATCACCGCCGAGCGGATAACGATCCTGCATCCACAGCAGCCGGTTGACGATCGCCTCATGACTGACCAGCACGCCTTTTGGCCGACCGGTCGAGCCGGAGGTATAGATGATGTAGGCACCATCATGCGGACGGGGGTCCTGTGTCCGCACGCTATCAATGGGGGATAATAGAGCCTCATAAAACAGCGGCGCGACCGGTGAGAGAGCCGCCAGCCTGTCTGCCAGTTCGCGGCAGGTGATCAGCATTTTCGGCGCGGCATCTTCCAGCATCATCTTCAGCCGATCATCCGGGTAGCCGGTATCAAGCGGCAGCCAGGTTGCACCCACGCTGACAATCGCCTGTAGCGCCAGCGATAAAAAGACTGAGCGCGGCAGCGCCACGGCGACGATGTCACCCCGCGTCACACCCTGCGCAATCAGCTGTTGTCCCAGCGCGGCGACCTGCTGCTGCATCTGCTGATAAGTAAGCTCATGCGCCTCATCCGTCAGCGCCATGGCGCGCGGCGTACGCTGCGCCTGCAGCAGCAGCAGGCTGCTTAGCGTCTCTGCAGGCAGCATCACGGCAGTCTGATTGACCGCTGCCAGCTGCTGATGTTCTTCCGGCATCAGCATATCCAGCTCGCCACAGGCGCACGCTGGCCGGACGGCAAGCTGCTGAAGCAGCAGACCAAAGCGGCTGGCATGTTGCTTCAGCACGGTTTCGCTGTAGCGCTCTGCATTGGCCAGTAGTTCCAGCGTCAGGTCGCCCTGTTCGCTGAGATAGATAGCAATCTCCAGATCGCGGACCGGGCCTGACGCCAGCTGATGAGTGATGCCTTCAATGCCGGCGAAATCGAGCTGATAGTCGAACATCTTCAGGTTAATCACCGGCCCATAGAGCGGAGCGCTGTCACCCAATCGCCCCAGATCGCGCTGCACCTGTTCAGCGTCGTAACGCTGATGACGGCGCATTTTTCTGACCTCGCCCGCCAGCTGCGCGGCCAGTGCCGCCAGCGGCTGTGCCGGATCGTAATGGATGGCCACAGGCAATACGTTGATCACCGGACCGGTGGCGCAGAGCGCGGCCGAGCCGATGCGGCGCATAAAGATGAAACCAGCGGCAAAGTCGTTCTGACCGGTGAGGCGCGCCAGCCACAGCGCCACCAGCGCAAAGGCGGTGTCCGCCGCGCTGAGATTCTGCTGCTGGGTATGCGCCAGCAACGCCTGAAAGGTGTGTCGCTCCAGGGCAAATGTGTGTCGTAGCAGATCGGTGCTGGCGCTCTGACCTGCCAGCGGCAGCGCAGACAGCGAGGCGGGCGCAGGCAACTGCGCACCTTTTTCCAGCCAGAACTGGCGATCGCGCTGCCAGGCTGAAGAGTTGTGATAGCGCTGATACTCGTCGACGACCTCGCTGAACGGGACAAAGGGGCTCGGCTCCGGCGTGTCGCCGTGCTGCCAGGCGCTGTAGAGATGGGCGATACGGCGGGTCAGGGCGGTGAAGCTGAAACCATCGATCACCAGATGATGGTAGCGCTGATACCAGTACCAGTGATCCTCGCCCAGCCGAAGCAGGCTGTGATGATAGAGCGGCGCACCGCTCAGCACCCGCAGATCGCCAGACATATCCTGCTGCATCAGCGCCCGTGCGGCGGCCTCCGGATCGGCGGCATCGCGCAGATCGATCATTTCAGGCGCGCGAAAATGCTGGGGGGTAAGCCACTGCAGCGGTTCACCCTCCTGCTCGCCAAAGGCCATATTCAGC
This sequence comes from Pantoea sp. F_5, assembly GCF_008631595.1. Classification (NCBI taxonomy): domain Bacteria; kingdom Pseudomonadati; phylum Pseudomonadota; class Gammaproteobacteria; order Enterobacterales; family Erwiniaceae; genus Pantoea; species Pantoea sp. F_5. Next base: position 25,143 of record NZ_VWUO01000008.1, on the reverse strand, counting down.
GTGTCCGCTTCCTGCATGCCGGCAACGATGGCGCGAGACAGCAGCGCGCTGTTCAGCGCACCACGCAGTTCAACGAAATGCGCCACGGCGTAGGCATTGGAATAGGGGGATAACTGCTCAGCGATCCAGATGCCGGGCTGCGCGGCCACCAGCGGCAACGTTTTTTGTTCTGTCAGCGGGTTCAGAGTGGTCTCAGACATTGCGGCTCCCGCTGTCCTGCGTCATGACCGGACGGATATCGTGCCAGTTTTCATTCAGCCAGCTCAGGCAACGGGCCTGTGGTTCGGGCCCATAAACAGGCTGCCACCCTGGCGGAACCGTACAAAAGGCGGGCCATAAGCTGTACTGCTGCTGATCGTTTTTCAGCACCTGACAATCCTGCTGTGGATCGTCGAAAGGATTGAGTTGTTGCATGTTAGTCTCCTGTCCGAAGTCGCCGGGCGCGTTAGCGGCGCTCTGCTGCGTATCCTTTTTCTTTTAATGGCGCACAGGCGGCGGGATATCAGTAGGTTATGGCGATTGCCATAGAGCTTTAAGGCCTGCCAGCAGCCCGCCGCGCCAGCATAGCGCATCGTGACCCCCTTCAACCGGGTGATAGCTGACCTGATGTCCTGCCGCGGTGAGATCGCGCTGAAACAGCTCGTTTGCCGCCAGAATCAGCCGTTCGCGCCGTCCCGCCTCCAGATAAAAGCGCCGGGAGGGTGCCTGCAGCAAACCCTGCTGTAACTGCTGCGGCAGCCAGCCATTCGGGTCGTCGCGCGCGGGCCACCAGAACGAACCGGAAAGACTGATGGCACCCGCAAAGGTTTCAGGCCAGGTCAGGGTAGCGTAAGCGGCCGAAAGGCCGCCAAAACTCTGTCCGGCCACCAGCGTGCTGTTGGCCCGAAACGGTGCCCACTGCTGAATTTGTGGTAACAGCTCATGCTGAATCGCCAGCCAGAAATCGGGATTACAGGTCAGCTCACGCGTGCGGTGTTCGCGGTCAATAATGTCGATCATGACATAGACCGCAGGAGGCAGTTCGCCTGCCTCAGTGAGTTGCTCAAGCGGACCGGCAACGGGCATGCTGAGTGTCCAGAACTGACCATCCAGCAGTAGTGCCAGCGGACGATCGGCAGCATCTGCCTCACCGGTGACACAAAGCCAGACCTGACGCTGATTGCCCAGTCGCTGGCTGCGCCAGAGATATTGCTGCAGCGGAATAGGGGTGGCGTGACCTTCATCAACTGCACGCCATACCTGCTGCTCAGGCGCGTGCGGCAGATGCAGCGGCGAGACGCTCATGCCGCGCCCGGCCGACCAGCTTCGCAGCGGATTGAGCGGATCGCTTTGTGCCTGCCGGAATTTCTGACCCCACCACTGGCGCAGCGCCTGCATATCAGCCTGCCCGGCAAACGTCTCTGTCTGGTTGTCAGGGATCAGGCAGTAGCTGCCGCGCCAGTCAGCAGGCAGGGTGGTTTGCCACCACCAGACATCGGTATCAGGAACAGGTGTTAAGGAGGACGGTGAGGCTGTGTGATGATGATCGGTTACGCCGGTAATGTTGATCCAGACGCGCCGGGTATCAGAGTGCAGCGGGTCACCCTGGGGGTCACGCCAGAAAAAAGTGACCTGACAGGTGCCCTTTTCGCCGGGTTCAATCAGGGGAATGCCCTGCTGCTGCCGCTGCTGCCACCAGCGTTCGCTGCCGGTCTCTTCGTTTAACCACGCCATTCGCGCCATGATTCAATCACACTTGCCTGGGGTCATGCATGTTACAGATAATAGTATTGATAATTATTTGCATTTGCAATAGTGTGTTTCCGCTCAACAGGGAGCGCGCGCATTTTCTCTGCCGCATTGGATTTCAGACGGACGTAACGCGGTTCTGAAGCAGGTGTAGCGGGAGGGGGTAATGCGTTGCAGGCAAGGTTATGACCTTTTTACCGGTTCGCCGGCAGTGGCACGCTCGCTGGCACTCCAGGAACAGAAAAATGAAAAAGTTATCCCGGCTTTCGTTAGCCATTATGATTGAACTGGGTTTCGCGGCCTCTCTCATTTCTGCTGGCGCAGTGGCTGCCGAAGCCCACAGCGACCCGGCAATCAGCAACACGTCAGATACGATCCACGACGGTACCATGATGGTCACCGCCGCTGAGCAGACGCTGCAGGCCCCTGGCGTGTCGACCATTACCGCCGACGAAATCAAAAAACATCCCCCTGCGCGCGACGTCGCCGAAATCATCCGCACCATGCCCGGTGTCAACCTGACCGGTAACTCCACCAGCGGCCAGCGCGGTAACAACCGTCAGATCGATATCCGTGGTATGGGGCCGGAAAATACCCTGATCCTGATCGATGGCCTGCCGGTGACCAGCCGCAATGCGGTGCGGCTGGGCTGGCGTGGCGAGCGTGACACACGCGGCGACACTAACTGGGTACCGCCAGAGATCATTGACCGGATTGACGTCATCCGCGGTCCGGCAGCGGCCCGCTACGGCAATGGCGCGGCGGGTGGTGTGGTCAATATCATCACCAAAAAAGAGATGGATAATCAGTGGCACGGCTCGTGGAGCGCCTATTATAACGTGCCGCAACACAAGGATGAGGGCGCAACGCGGCGTACCAACTTCAGTCTTGAAGGACCGCTGGGCGATGATGTCAGTTTCCGGCTCTATGGCGGTCTGGCAAAAACGCAGGCCGATGCTTACGACATCAATGAAGGTCACGCCGCAGACCGCACCGGCAGTTACGCGGGATCCTACCCGGCGGGCCGCGAAGGTTCAGTCAATAAAGATATTCATGGCCTGCTGCGCTGGGCGTTTGCACCGATGCAGGCGCTCGAAGTGGGGGCCGGTTACAGCCGTCAGGGCAACCTCTATGCTGGCGACACCCAGAACACTAATACCAACGCGCTTGTGAAAAGCAAATATGGTGACGAAACCAACCGGCTTTATCGGCAGAACTTTTCTGTTAAGTGGACCGGTGCCTGGGATAATGGCATCAGCACCACTACCTATGCGCAGTATGAAAACACCCGCAACTCGCGTCTGAATGAAGGGCTGGCGGGCGGCACTGAAGGTATATTTTCCAACAGCAACTTCAATACCATCCAGCTGGACGATGTGTTGCTGCACAGCGAGATCAGCGTGCCGTTTGAGTGGCTGGTGAATCAGACCGCAACCTTTGGCACGGAATGGAATCAGCAGCGGATGAAGGATCCTTCCTCGACGACGCAGGCCGCCAGCTACGGTTCGATTCCTGGTATTGCCACCACCGGACGCTCTCCCTATTCGCAGGCGGAAATCTTCTCACTGTTTGCGGAAGACAATATTGAGCTGACCGACAGTACCATGCTGACGCCTGGCCTGCGCTTCGATCACCATTCGATTGTCGGCGATAACTGGAGCCCGTCGCTCAACCTCTCACAGGGATTAGGCGATGAGTTCACCCTGAAAATGGGCATTGCGCGCGCTTATAAAGCGCCGAGCCTCTACCAGACTAACCCGAACTATCTGCTTTACAGCAATGGTCAGGGCTGCGCGGCCAGTGCCGGTGCCTGTTATCTGATGGGTAATGATGACCTGAAAGCGGAAAACAGCATCAACAAAGAGATTGGACTGGAATGGAAGCGCGACGGCTATCAGGCGGGCCTGACCTGGTTCCGCAACGACTATCGGAACAAAATAGAGGCAGGCACGGCCCCCACCGGCACGGCGTCTAACGGCAAAACCGATATCTACAAATGGGAAAATGTGCCAAAAGCGGTGGTTGAGGGGCTTGAAGGTACGGTTAATGTCCCGTTCTCTGATAGCGTAACGTGGAACAACAACTTCACGTATATGCTGCAAAGCAAAAATAAAGAGACCGGCGATCGCCTGTCGATTATTCCGGCGTATACGCTCAATTCTACGCTGAGCTGGCAGGCGATGCCGGATCTCTCACTCCAGACAACCCTGACCTGGTACGGTAAACAGGTGCCGAAGAAGTATGACTATAAGGGTAACGCCGTCACCGGCAGCGCGACCGATCAGGTCAGTCCCTATTCGGTGATGGGGATGAGCGGCACCTATGATGTTAATCAGTATGCCAGCGTTACGGTCGGTATCGACAACCTCTTCGACAAGCGTCATTTCCGTCAGGGCAATGCGCAGACTACCGGCAATGCCACCACCGGCGCTTATCTTTACGGCGCGGGAGCCAATACCTTTAATGAATCGGGCCGCACATTTTATATGAGCGTGAACACCCGCTTCTGATCGGTTCAGCCATAAAAAAACGCAGCAGGTTGATCGCCTGCTGCGTTTTTATCTCTGCTTTATCAGTTGTTCTGGTTGATATCGCGGTAGAGTCGGCTCTCAAAACGCACCAGCGGAATACGGCGGGTACGCTGATCCTCCGGCGGAACCGCATAGCCGGAGAGGAACTGCACAAAAGCAACCCGCGCACCGCTGGAGGTGGTGATAAAGCCCGCCAGGTTATAGACCCCCTGCAGGGAACCGGTTTTCGCCGAGACCTTGCCATCCAGTCCCGCTTCATGCAGCCCGCCGCGATACTGCAGCGTGCCGTCATAACCCGCCAGCGGCAGCATCGAAATATAATCCAGCGTGTCGTCATTCTTCGCAATGAACTGCAACACCTGCATCATGGTTTGTGGCGAAATGAGGTCATGTCGTGACAGGCCGGAACCATCGACCTGAATGCTATTACCCATATCGACATTGGCTTTGGCTTTCAGGATACGGCGGACAGCATCCTGTCCGGCGCGGAATGTGCCGGGCACGTTGAAGTAGTGATGACCAATGGTGCGGAAGACCGTGTCGGCTATCATGTTGTCTGACTTCTTCAGCATGGTGTGCAGCAGCGTGTGCAGCGGCGCAGACTGGGTCGATGCCAGTACGGTACCTGGCTCCGTGACCTGCGTCTGGCGCACCAGATGGCCACTGTAGTCAATCTCTGACGACCGCAGCTCTGCCTTAAGGATTTCACCCGCCCAGGCCGCGCCATCCTGCACAGCAAAGGCCAGCGGCAGAGGTTCGGCACGCTGGCGCATACAGCCTGTCAGGGTGTAGCGGTTCAGCTCCCCCGGAACCACATCCAGTTCACAATATTGACCTTCACCGCTGTTACGGCCGAGGGTGCGGACCTGGCTGTACATATGCGCCGGATAATAGGAGGCGATGCGCACAAACGCATTTTCACCCGGCGTATTAGCGCTGTAGAGCGACACCGAGAAGCAGTTTTTATCCACGATCGCGGCACCCGGCGGGGCGCTGAAGCACTGGGTCATATCATTCCACGGCCAGCCTGGTGCCATGTCATGGCTGGCAAAAACCGAGGTGTCGATAACCAGATTACCTTTGATATGGTTAATGCCCTGCTTCTTTATTGCCGCGACCATGTTGCGCAGATCCTGACGGCTTAACGTCGGATCACCGCCGAAACGGGCGACTAAATCGCCGTTCAGGGTGCCATCTATAATGGCACCCCGGGTCTCAAAAGTGGTCTGAAAACGAAAGTCGCCACCCAGTTCCAGTAACGCCGCCAGCGCTGTTACCACTTTCATGGTACTGGCGGGCAGGGCCATCTGTTTGCCGTGGTAATCAATGATCGGTGTTGATGCACCCACTTTCTGAACCATCAGCGCCAGATTGGCACCATCTGGCAGGTACTGCATGTATTCATCAACTGGCGCTGCGTGTGCCTGCAGCATAAATGCGCAGCTTAATCCGGTAACAAGTCGTGAAAATCGCATAATCTCGCGGTAACTGGCAGGTGAGGGCGTCAATACTACGTCGCTGGGCGGTGCAAAGTAAACGATGACCCGCAGGGAACTCTGGGGTAAAATACGTATCAAATTGCAAAACTCTTTTCTGGCCTGGAAGCATCTCCGGGTCAGGATTCTTTTATTTGCAAAAACGGGCTAATGCGCCGCAGAGCGCTTTTTCTGCGGTCACCGGTCAGGATGACATCGTTAAACAGGAAAGAGGGCGAGGAGCTTAAATGAATCAGATTCCGATGACGTTAAGAGGCGCTGAAAGATTGCGCGAAGAGCTGAACGAGCTGAAAACCGTGAAGCGCCCGCGCATTATCGCCTCTATCGCTGAAGCACGCGAACATGGCGATTTAAAAGAGAACGCGGAATATCACGCTGCGCGTGAAGAGCAGGGTTTCTGCGAAGGCCGCATTCAGGAGATTGAAGCCAAACTCTCCAATGCACAGGTTATCGATGTTACGCAGATGCCTAAAACCGGCCGCGTGATCTTCGGTGCCACGGTAACCGTGCTGAATATCGATACCGACGAAGAGGCGACTTATCGCATCGTCGGCGATGACGAGGCGGACTTTAAGCAAAATCTGATTTCGGTCAATTCGCCAATGGCGCGGGGTCTGGTGGGCAAAGAGGCGGATGATGTTGCCATCATTAAAACCCCTGGCGGCGACGTTGAGTATGAGATCCTGAAGGTGGAATACCTTTAAAGTGTTGCTACGCTTTGAAAAGCGTTAAAGCACAATGTAAAGAAAGGAAAAAGGCCGCATTGCGGCCTTTTATCTGAGGTAAGAGCATGTCACTTTCTTTGCCCACTTAGCGTGGCAGAGAAATTTTGCTCTCTTTAGAGGGGCGATACAGCACCAGCGTTTTGCCGATCACCTGTACGTTGCTGGCACCGGTCTCACGCACGATAGCCTCGACGATCAGCTGTTTCGTTTCACGATCTTCAGAGGCGATTTTCACCTTGATCAGTTCGTGATGCGACAGAGCCTGCTCGATTTCGGCCAGCACGCCTTCAGTCAGGCCATTGCCACCCAGCATAACCACTGGCTTGAGCGGATGGGCGAGGCCCTTGAGGTGCTGTTTTTGTTTGGTACTTAGATTCATCGTAGTTTTTTACTTACTCAGGGATTGAAAACGGTTCATTCTACCGCCATCTCGGGTATATCACCAAATCGGCGCAACCCACTGCGTGCAGGTTTATCGCTACGATGACGATTCAACTGGAAATATTATGACGGGTAAAAAGCGTTCGGCCAGCTCGAGCCGCTGGCTTCAGGAACACTTTAGCGATAAATATGTACTTCAGGCGCAGAAAAAAGGGTTGCGTTCGCGCGCCTGGTTTAAACTTGATGAAATACAACAGGGTGACAAGCTTTTCAAACCCGGTATGACCGTGGTAGATCTGGGTGCTGCACCCGGTGGCTGGTCGCAGTATGTTGTACAGCAAATCGGGAACAAAGGGCGCATCATTGCCTGTGATATCCTGCCAATGGATCCGATAGTCGGTGTCGATTTCCTTCAGGGCGATTTTCGTGAAGAATCGGTGATCAATGCGCTGCTTGAGCGCGTTGGCGATCAGAAAGTTCAGGTTGTCATGTCCGATATGGCACCGAATATGAGTGGTACACCTGCCGTAGATATTCCCCGGTCGATGTATTTAGTGGAACTGGCGCTGGAGATGTGTCGGGATATCCTGGCACCTGGCGGCAGTTTTGTAGTGAAAGTGTTTCAGGGAGATGGCTTCGATGAATACCTGCGGGAAATTCGCTCCCTGTTTACGAAAGTAAAAATTCGTAAGCCGGACGCTTCGCGTTCACGTTCACGTGAAGTGTACATTGTGGCGACTGGGCGCAAACTATAACCAAATTGCTGGAGACGTCCGCAGCTTTGCTGCGATTCCATGTATGCAGGATCTATAGTACCCTACGCTATCTGTTAACACCGATGTAATATGAGGTTAATCCCTTGAGTGACATGGCGAAAAACCTGATTCTCTGGTTAGTCATCGCGGTCGTGCTGATGTCAGTATTCCAGAGCTTTGGGCCCAGCGAGTCAAATGGCCGTCGGGTTGATTATTCAACCTTCCTGTCGGAAGTGAACCAGGATCAGGTCCGCGAGGCACGTATTAACGGGCGTGAAATTAACGTCATTAAAAAAGACAGCAATAAATACACGACCTACATTCCTGTCAACGATCCCAAGTTGCTTGATAACCTCTTGACCAAAAACGTCAAAGTGGTTGGCGAACCGCCGGAAGAGCCAAGCCTGTTGGCTTCCATCTTCATTTCGTGGTTCCCGATGCTGCTGCTGATCGGTGTGTGGATCTTCTTTATGCGTCAGATGCAGGGCGGCGGCGGTAAGGGCGCGATGTCCTTCGGCAAAAGCAAAGCCCGCATGCTGACGGAAGACCAGATTAAAACCACTTTCGCCGATGTAGCGGGTTGTGACGAAGCGAAAGATGAAGTGGCTGAGCTGGTGGAATATCTGCGCGAGCCGAGCCGTTTCCAGAAGCTGGGCGGTAAAATTCCAAAAGGTGTTCTGATGGTGGGGCCACCGGGTACCGGTAAAACCCTGCTGGCAAAAGCGATTGCCGGTGAAGCCAAAGTACCTTTCTTCACTATCTCCGGTTCTGACTTTGTGGAAATGTTTGTCGGTGTCGGTGCATCCCGTGTGCGCGACATGTTCGAACAGGCCAAGAAAGCCGCACCGTGCATCATCTTTATCGATGAGATTGATGCCGTGGGTCGTCAGCGTGGGGCGGGTTTAGGCGGTGGTCATGATGAACGTGAGCAGACGCTGAACCAGATGCTGGTTGAGATGGATGGTTTCGAAGGTAACGAAGGTATTATCGTTATCGCCGCAACTAACCGTCCTGACGTACTGGACCCTGCGCTGCTGCGTCCAGGCCGCTTTGACCGTCAGGTTGTGGTCGGTCTGCCAGACGTACGTGGTCGTGAGCAGATCCTGAAAGTGCATATGCGTCGTGTGCCACTGGCAACCGACATTGATGCCGCCATCATTGCACGTGGTACGCCAGGCTTCTCAGGTGCCGATCTGGCCAACCTGGTAAACGAAGCCGCGTTGTTCGCCGCTCGTTCAAACAAGCGCGTGGTGTCGATGGTTGAGTTCGAGAAAGCGAAAGACAAAATTATGATGGGTGCGGAACGTCGCTCCATGGTAATGACGGAATCGCAGAAAGAGTCAACTGCCTACCACGAAGCGGGCCACGCCATTATTGGCCGCCTGGTACCAGAGCATGATCCGGTGCATAAAGTCACGATTATTCCGCGCGGCCGTGCGCTGGGTGTAACCTTCTTCCTGCCTGAAGGCGACGCAATCAGCGCCAGCCGTCAGAAACTGGAAAGCCAGATTTCGACCCTGTACGGTGGTCGTCTGGCAGAAGAGATCATCTACGGTGCAGAACATGTTTCTACCGGTGCGTCGAACGATATTAAAGTCGCGACGAATCTGGCACGTAACATGGTGACGCAGTGGGGCTTCTCTGAAAAACTGGGTCCGTTGCTGTATGCAGAAGAAGAGGGTGAAGTATTCCTTGGACGTTCTGTCGCGAAAGCGAAACATATGTCTGATGAAACAGCCCGCATCATTGACCAGGAAGTTAAACACCTGATCGACAGCAATTACCAGCGTGCCCGCCGCATCCTGGGTGAGAACATGGACATTCTTCACGCGATGAAAGACGCGCTGATGAAGTATGAAACCATTGATGCCCCCCAGATCGACGACCTGATGGCACGCCGTGAAGTGCGTCCGCCAGCGGGCTGGGAAGATCCAGGCAGCAACTCAGACAGCAATGGTACGCCAAAAGCGCCACGTCCGGTTGATGAACCGCGTACGCCGAATCCAGGCAATACTATGTCAGAGCAGTACAACAAATAAGACGCATCACCGTCAGACAAAACCCCGGCTGGTCCGGGGTTTTTTACATCCAGATATTGATCAGCAAGGAGTTTTCACCATGAAGTTGTTTGCCCGTGATTCCCATCTCGATTTATCTTTTCCTCATGTGATGGGCATTCTGAATGTCACGCCGGACTCCTTTTCAGATGGTGGTAAACATAATGCGCTGGTCGATGCGCTGACGCATACCAATGAGATGGTGAATGCCGGCGCAACCATTATCGATGTAGGCGGCGAATCAACCCGTCCTGGCGCTGATGAGGTCAGTGTGGAGGAGGAGCTGGAGCGGGTCATTCCGGTGATCGATGCCATTGCCCAGCGTTTCGAAGTCTGGATTTCCGTGGACACCTCTAAAGCAGAGGTCATCCGCGAAGCCGCGCGAGTGGGTGCTCACATTATTAATGACGTGCGTTCGCTCTCTGAACCCGGCGCGCTGGAGGCGGCCGCGGCGACCGATCTGCCCGTCTGTCTGATGCATATGCAGGGTGAACCCCGCACCATGCAGCAGGCTCCCGCTTACGACAATATCTTAAGCGAAGTGGACACTTACTTCGCTCAGCAGATTGCGCGCTGTGAAGCGGCGGGTATCAAAAAAGAACGTCTGATACTCGACCCGGGCTTCGGTTTCGGTAAGAATCTCAGCCACAATTATGAACTGCTGGCCCATCTGGGCGATTTTCACCACTTCGGTCTGCCGCTGCTGGTGGGAATGTCCCGTAAATCAATGATTGGTCAGCTGTTAAATGTCGGCCCGTCACAGCGTTTAACCGGCAGCCTGAGTTGCGCGGTGATTGCAGCCATGCAGGGCGCGCAGATAATTCGCGTGCATGATGTGAAAGAGACGGCTGAAGCAATGCGCGTGGTCGAAGCGACCCGAAGAGCAAAAGGATAAACATGAGTAATCGCAAATATTTCGGTACAGATGGCATTCGCGGCAAAGTCGGTGAAGCCCCTATTACCCCCGATTTCGTCCTGAAGCTAGGCTGGGCCGCCGGGAAAGTGCTGGCGCGCCACGGTTCAAAGAAGATCATCATCGGAAAAGATACGCGTATCTCAGGCTACATGCTGGAATCAGCGCTGGAAGCGGGTCTCGCGGCGGCGGGGCTGACGGCGGCCTTTACCGGCCCGATGCCAACCCCTGCCATTGCCTACCTGACCCGCACCTTCCGCGCCGAGGCGGGCATTGTAATCTCTGCCTCGCACAACCCGTTTGATGACAACGGCATTAAGTTCTTCTCGTCCGAAGGGACAAAGCTGCCGGATGATGTCGAGGAAGCGATTGAGCTGGAGATGGAAAAGCCGATCACCTGCGTGGAATCAGCCCAGTTAGGCCGCGCCAGCCGCATTGTCGATGCCGCGGGACGTTACATCGAGTTCTGTAAGGGGACTTTCCCCAGCGAACTCAATCTGAATGGCCTGAAAATTGTGGTCGACTGTGCCAATGGTGCGACTTACCACATTGCGCCGAATGTCCTGCGCGAGCTGGGCGCGACCGTCATCGCAATCGGTGTCCAGCCAGACGGCATGAACATCAACAAAGAGTGCGGTGCCACCGATCTCAAACTGCTGCAGCAGCGTGTACTGGCGGAGAAGGCGGATATTGGTCTGGCCTACGATGGCGACGGCGACCGCATCATGATGATTGACCATCTGGGCGACAAAGTAGATGGCGACCAGATCCTCTATATCATTGCACGTGAAGCGCTGCGTCAGGGGCAGTTGCGCGGCGGTGTAGTGGGTACGCTGATGAGCAACATGGGCCTGGAATTAGCGCTGAAACAGCTCGGCATCCCGTTCACCCGTGCCAAAGTCGGTGACCGCTATGTGCTGGAGAAGATGCAGGAGAAGGGCTGGCGTCTTGGCGCTGAGAACTCCGGTCATGTGATCCTGCTGGATAAAACCACCACTGGTGACGGTATCGTGGCAAGTTTGCAAGTGCTCACTGCTATGGTGCGTAACCATATGAGCCTGCACGATCTCTGCAGTGGCATGAAGATGCTGCCACAGGTGCTGGTCAACGTACGCTTTGCCGGTGAGCACGATCCGCTGCAAAGCGAGGCGGTTAAAGCCGCAACGGCAGAGGCGGAAAAAGCCCTGGCGGGTCGCGGACGCGTTCTGTTGCGTAAGTCAGGCACTGAGCCACTGATTCGTGTGATGGTCGAAGGCGAAAATGAGGCGCAGGTCACCGAACTGGCTAATCGTATTGCCGATCAGGTCAAGGCGGTTTAACCGTCTTAAAGGCGGTTCTCAGAATACTGAACCGCCTGTAAAATCACCGGGATGGCGCTTTTTTCTGCAATCAGTTTGCGTAAGAGAAATTGCACTTGCAGAGATATGCGCCTTTGGTTAGTATTCACACCCGCTTCTGATGGGTGATGACGAGACGCCCCATCAATACTGGTTGAAGCTTTAACTGTACGATTATCGTGCAAGGAACAGGTTGAATATGTACGAAGCTCTTTTAGTTGTTTTCCTTATTGTAGCTATCGCCCTCGTGGGTATGATCATGCTGCAGCAAGGCAAAGGCGCTGATATGGGAGCCTCATTCGGTGCAGGCGCATCCGGTACGGTGTTTGGTTCTTCGGGTTCAGGTAATTTCATGACCCGTACGACTGGCATCTTAGCGGCACTGTTCTTCATCATCAGCCTGGTTCTGGGTAATCTGAACAGCAATAAAGCCTCGAAAGGAAGTGAGTGGGAAAATCTCTCTGCGCCGGCGCAGTCTTCTCAACAGACTGAAAAGCCAGCTCAACCGGTTACACCGGGCAGCGATATTCCTAAGTAAGGTCGTCAGCACAACGAATCGTTGTGGTCAGTGCAGTGCCGTGGTGGTGGAATTGGTAGACACGCTACCTTGAGGTGGTAGTGCCCGATTGGGCTTACGGGTTCAAGTCCCGTCCTCGGTACCAAATCGTAGTATCGCTTGCATTTTATGCAGGTCTGGCGTATTATTCGCCACGTTTTCGGACGCGGGGTGGAGCAGCCTGGTAGCTCGTCGGGCTCATAACCCGAAGGTCGTCGGTTCAAATCCGGCCCCCGCAACCACTTTCCCTTTGAGTTCTTTTTCAAATATACTGTATGCATCGACGGACGCATTCACGGCTATTTTTTGAAAGAAAATTCTTAGGATGGAGTCCGGGCCGCGTTGCGGCATACAGGGTCCAGTGATTAAAAGCCCCGAATATTCGGGGTTTTTTGTTATTAGCGAATCGTAATACTGGGCTATAGGCCCTTTTTTTATGTCTTGGGGGTGGGCTTGTCCACATTAGAGCAAAAATTGACAGAGTTGGTATCGGCTCCCGTAGAAGCGCTGGGTTACGAACTGGTTGGCATTGAATTCGTTCGTAGTCGCACATCTATCCTGCGCATCTATATTGATAGTGAAGATGGCATCAATGTCGATGATTGCGCCGATGTCAGCCACCAGGTAAGTGCGGTAATGGATGTTGAAGATCCGATTACGGTACCTTACAACCTTGAAGTCTCTTCACCGGGACTCGATCGTCCTCTGTTCACCGCAGAACACTACACCCGTTTTATGGGGGAAGAAGTGAGTCTGGTGTTGCGTATGGCCGTTCAGAACCGCCGTAAATGGCAGGGAACCATTAAGTCAGTTGATGGCGAGATGATCACGGTGCACGTTGAGGGTAGCGATGAAGTGTTCGCACTGAGTAATATTCAGAAAGCGAACCTGGTCCCCCACTTTTAAAAGTCCGGATTGAGGCTAACCAGGATGAACAAAGAGATCTTAGCTGTTGTAGAAGCCGTTTCTAACGAAAAAGCCCTGCCGCGTGAGAAAATCTTCGAAGCGCTGGAGAGCGCGCTGGCGACTGCGACCAAGAAAAAGTACGAACAGGAAATTGAAGTACGCGTCAGCATTGATCGCCGCAGTGGCGATTTCGATACTTTCCGCCGCTGGGAAATCGTAGAAGAGGTGACTCAGCCGACGCGCGAGATCACGCTGGATGCGGCCCGCTTCGAAGATGAAGCATTCAATCTGGGCGATTATGTCGAAGATCAGATTGAATCGGTCACCTTTGACCGTATCACCACCCAGACTGCGAAGCAGGTCATCGTGCAGAAAGTGCGCGAAGCTGAGCGCGCAATGGTGGTTGATCAGTTCCGTGAGCAGGAAGGCGAAATCATCACGGGCGTGGTGAAGAAAGTTAACCGCGACAACATCTCCCTCGACTTAGGCAACAATGCTGAAGCGGTCATTCTGCGCGAAGACATGCTGCCGCGTGAAAACTTCCGTCCAGGCGACCGTATTCGTGGCGTACTCTATTCTGTACGTCCGGAAGCGCGTGGCGCGCAGCTGTTTGTGACGCGTTCCAAACCGGAAATGCTGATTGAACTGTTCCGCATTGAGGTGCCAGAAATTGGCGAAGAACTGATTGAAATTAAAGCCGCTGCCCGTGATCCGGGTTCCCGCGCTAAAATTGCAGTCAAAACCAACGACAAACGTATCGATCCGGTGGGTGCCTGTGTGGGCATGCGCGGCGCGCGTGTTCAGGCAGTTTCCAGTGAACTGGGCGGCGAGCGTATCGATATCGTGCTGTGGGACGACAACCCGGCACAGTTTGTTATTAACGCCATGGCTCCGGCTGATGTGGCGTCAATCGTGGTTGATGAAGATAATCACACCATGGATATCGCCGTAGAAGCTGGCAATCTGGCTCAGGCGATCGGCCGTAACGGCCAAAACGTGCGTCTCGCTTCGCAGCTGAGTGGCTGGGAGCTGAACGTGATGACCGTCGATGATCTGCAGGCTAAGCATCAGGCTGAAGCGCATGCAGCGATCGATATGTTCACTAAACATCTCGACATCGACGAAGAGTTCGCCACCGTACTGGTGGAAGAGGGCTTCTCCTCGCTGGAAGAGCTGGCATACGTGCCAATCAACGAGCTGCTGGAAGTCGACGGCCTTGACGAAGAGACCATTGAAGCCCTGCGTGAACGAGCAAAAAATGCGTTAACCACCCTGGCACTGGCGAAAGAAGAGAGTCTTGGAAATCAGGAGCCCGCTCCGGATCTTCTGAATCTTGAAGGCCTCGATCGTGCGCTGGCGTTCCGCCTGGCGTCAAAAGGCGTTTGCACGCTGGAAGATCTCGCTGAGCAAGGTGTTGACGATCTGACGGATATTGAAGGCCTGTCTGATGAGCAAGCCGGCGCGCTGATTATGGCCGCACGTAATATCTGCTGGTTCGGCGATGACGCGTAATAACAGGAAGGAACAGCATGACAGATGTAACCGTAAAATCGCTGGCCGCAGAAATTCAGACTCCGGTCGATCGCCTGGTACAGCAATTTGCTGATGCGGGGATCCCCAAGTCTGAAAACGACGCGGTGACCCAGCAAGAGAAAGAAACCTTACTATCTCATCTGAACCGTGAACACGGTCAGGTCGGTTCAGCTAAGCTGACGCTGCAGCGTAAAACGCGCAGCACCTTGAATATTCCAGGCACCGGGGGTAAAAGTAAGTCGGTGCAAATTGAAGTCCGCAAAAAGCGTACCTATGTGAAGGGTGATGCAGAGGCTGAGCAAGCTCAGGCAGAAGCTGAAGCCGAGGCGCAGCGTGAAGCGGAAGAGCAGGCGCAACGCGAGGCTGAAGAGAAAGCCCGTCGCGAAGCTGAACAGAAAGCGCAACGTGAAGCCGAAGATAAAGCCAGGCGCGAAGCCGCTGAGAAGGCCAAACGTGCAGCAGCGGAAAATGACAAAGTGACAAATCAACCTACCGACGAAGTGACCAGGGCTGCGCAGTCTGACAAAGCCCGTCGCGAAGCTGAAGCAGCTGAACTGAAGCGTAAAGCGGAAGAAGAAGCTCGCCGTAAGCTCGAAGAGGCGGCCCGCCTCGTAGCCGAAGAAGCCCGCCGTCTGGCTGAAGAGAAATCAGCTGAGTGGGAAAAACCGGAAGAAGAGGATAAAGGCGACTATCACGTCACCACTTCGACACACGCCCGTCAGGCAGAAGACGAAAACGACCGCCAGGTTGAAGCAGGCCGTGCGCGTGCGCGTACGACTGCTAAAGCTGCGCGTCCTGCGAAAAAAGGCAACAAACATTCCGAAGCTAAAACTGACCGTGAAGAAGCGCGTGCGCAGGTTCGTGGCGGTAAAGGCGGTAAGCATCGCAAACCTAGCGCACTGCAGCAGGGTTTCAACAAGCCAGCGCAGGCTGTTAACCGCGATGTTGTGATTGGCGAAACCATTACCGTAGCCGAACTGGCGAACAAAATGGCGGTGAAAGGTTCACTGGTCATCAAAGCGATGATGAAGATGGGCGCTATGGCGACTATCAACCAGGTCATCGATCAGGAAACTGCACAGCTCGTAGCCGAAGAGATGGGCCACAAAGTGACCCTGCGTCGTGAGAACGAGCTGGAAGAAGCGGTAATGGACGATCGCGATACCGATGCGGCACAGGAGTCTCGTGCGCCGGTTGTGACCATCATGGGCCACGTCGACCACGGTAAAACCTCTCTGCTGGACTATATCCGCTCCACTAAAATCGCCTCTGGCGAAGCGGGCGGTATTACACAGCACATCGGTGCTTACCACGTCGAAACCGACAACGGTATGGTCACCTTCCTGGATACCCCGGGCCACGCCGCGTTTACCGCAATGCGTGCACGTGGTGCACAGGCGACAGATATCGTTATCCTGGTCGTTGCCGCAGACGATGGCGTGATGCCGCAGACTATCGAAGCTATTCAGCACGCCAAAGCCGCTAAAGTGCCGGTTGTGGTTGCGGTGAACAAGTGCGATAAGCCAGAAGCGGATCCGGATCGCGTTAAAAACGAACTCACCCAGTACGGAATCATTCCGGAAGAGTGGGGCGGCGAAAACATGTTCGTTAATGTCTCTGCGAAAGCGGGTACCGGCATTGATGACCTGCTTAACGCTATCCTGCTGCAGGCGGAAGTCCTGGAGCTGACAGCTATCCGTGCCGGTATGGCGAGCGGTGTGGTTATCGAATCGTTCCTCGACAAAGGTCGTGGTCCGGTTGCAACCGTGCTGGTGCGTGAAGGTACGCTGAACAAAGGCGACATCGTCCTGTGTGGCTTCGAATATGGCCGTGTTCGTGCAATGCGCGATGAACTGGGTCGTGAGGTCATGGAAGCGGGTCCGTCTATTCCGGTTGAGATTCTGGGTCTGTCCGGCGTGCCGGCTGCGGGTGATGAAGCGACCGTGGTACGTGACGAGAAGAAAGCACGTGAAGTGGCGCTTTATCGTCAGGGCAAATTCCGCGAAGTTAAACTGGCTCGCCAGCAGAAATCTAAGCTTGAGAACATGTTTGCTAACATGACTGAAGGCGAAGTGTCTGAACTGAACATCGTTCTGAAAGCTGACGTTCAGGGTTCTGTGGAAGCCATCTCTGATTCCCTGCAGAAACTCTCCACCGACGAAGTGAAGGTGAAGATTGTGGGTTCAGGCGTAGGCGGGATTACCGAGACCGATGCAACCCTGGCGGCGGCTTCTAACGCCATTATCCTGGGCTTCAACGTGCGTGCCGATGCCTCTGCGCGTCGCGTCATTGACGCAGAAAGCCTGGATCTGCGCTACTACTCAGTCATCTATAACCTGATTGACGAAGTTAAAGCAGCGATGAGCGGCATGCTGGCACCAGAGTACAAACAGCAGATTATTGGTCTGGCTGCAGTGCGCGATGTGTTCAAATCACCGAAGTTTGGCGCGATTGCCGGTTGTATGGTGACCGAAGGTAACATCAAACGTCACAATCCAATCCGTGTCCTGCGTGACAACGTGGTGATTTACGAAGGCGAGCTGGAATCTCTGCGTCGCTTTAAAGATGACGTCAACGAAGTGCGTAACGGCATGGAGTGCGGTATCGGCGTGAAGAACTACAACGACGTTCGCGTTGGCGACATGATCGAAGTGTTTGAAATCATCGAAATTAAACGCACCATCGAGTAATAGACTGCTGATGTGTTGCAATTTGGGAGGCCTCTGGCCTCCCGAATTATTTGGGAGAAATAATGATGGCGAAAGAATTTGGTCGCCCGCAGCGCGTGTCACAAGAGCTGCAAAAAGAGATTGCGATGATCCTGCAGCGTGAGATTAAAGATCCACGCCTTGGCATGATGGTCACCGTATCCGGCGTTGAAGTGTCACGCGATCTTGCTTACGCAAAAGTGTTCGTGACGTTCCTCAACGACAAAGATGAAGATGCGATTAAGCATGGCCTGAAAGCGCTGAAAGAAGCGTCAGGTTACATTCGCATTCTGCTCGGCAAAGCGATGCGCCTGCGTATCGTGCCTGAGCTGACGTTCTTCTACGATAACTCGTTAGTTGAAGGGATGCGCATGTCTAACCTCGTTACCAGCGTCGTGAAGAACGATGCAGAGCGCCGTGGTCCGGATGCCACCGGCGATGACGAGGAGGCGTAATGAGTCGTCCGCGTCGTCGCGGTCGCGACGTCCATGGCGTGTTGTTGCTGGATAAGCCACAAGGCGTTTCGTCGAATGATGTCCTGCAGAAAGTGAAGCGTATCTTTAACGCCAATCGCGCAGGCCATACCGGCGCGCTTGACCCGCTGGCAACCGGCATGCTGCCGATCTGCCTGGGTGAAGCGACCAAGTTTTCACAGTATCTGCTCGATTCCGATAAACGCTATCGTGTGATTGCCCGACTGGGCGAGCGCACTGACACGTCAGATGCCGATGGCAACATCGTGCAGACGCGTCCGGTCAGCTTCAGTCAGGCCGATCTGGATAGCGTCCTTGAGAGCTTTCGCGGCGACACGCTGCAGGTGCCATCAATGTTTTCGGCGCTGAAGCATCAGGGTCGTCCGCTGTATGAATATGCGCGTCAGGGCATTGTGATTGAGCGTGAACCGCGCCCGATCACAGTCTATGAGCTGCAGTTTATTCGCTGGCAGGATAATGAGCTGGAGCTGGAAATCCACTGCTCCAAAGGCACCTATATCCGTACCATCATCGATGATCTGGGTGAAAAGCTGGGATGCGGTGCACATGTGATCATGCTGCGACGTGTACAGGTTGCCCGTTATCCGTATGAACGGATGGTGACGCTGGAACAGCTCAACACGCTGCTGGCGGAAGCCACAGAAGCGGGTATTTCACTGGAAACGCAGCTCGATCCGCTGTTGTTACCGATGGACAGCCCCGCCTCTGATTTCCCTGAAGTGAATATCCCGCCCGCCGTGGCAGATTTTTTCCGCCAGGGACAGCCGGTGCAGGCCAGCAATGCGCCTGCGCATGGGCTGGTCAGGGTATCGGAAGGCGAAGCGCGTAAGTTTATCGGTATGGCAGAAATTGCCGATGATGGCCGTCTTGCGCCACGTCGTTTAGTGGTTGAGTATCAGGATTAAGCCAGGCATTTACTTTTCGCTGATGGGGCATTTGCGTTGCTATCAGGCGCAGAGTAGAATAGCGCGGCTTTAAAGCGGGATGCTGAATTAGAGATCGGCACCCATACATTCATTTATTACTGGAGTTTATTATGTCTCTAAGCGTAGAAGCTAAAGCAGAGATCGTTGCTAAATATGGCCGTGGTGCTAACGACAGCGGTTCAACTGAAGTTCAGGTTGCCCTGTTGACCGCGCAGATTACCCATCTGCAGGGTCACTTCTCTGAGCACAAAAAAGACCATCACAGCCGCCGCGGTCTGCTGCGCATGGTATCTCAGCGTCGTAAGCTGCTGGACTACCTGAAGCGTAAAGACGTTGCACGCTACAGCAGCCTGATCGAAAGTCTCGGTCTGCGTCGCTAAGTCTGAAGAATCTGATCGTCGGGGCATTATGCGGGCTTTTGCACTGTGTGCAGCTTACGATCAGATTTGTGCGAGTTTCGTGAAGAGGGGGCCTTTATGGCCCCTTTTTTCGAGCAATCGGCAGCAATCCGGTCCAAACTGATGTATTGTTGCTTAGTGTGATCTTTAGTTTGCAGAATTTCGCGCGGCTAATGAGAGGCTTTACCGCAGGGGCGGTCGAGGGTTGTCATTAGTCGCGAGGATGCAGCTGAAGATTGGTAATCAATGGCAGGCTACAGATAGCCATGCCCCGAAGTTAAGGACTTTGATTTTGCTGAATCCGATCGTACGCAAATTCCAATATGGTCAACATACCGTCACGCTGGAAACCGGCATGATGGCTCGCCAGGCGACAGCCGCTGTGATGGTGAGCATGGACGATACTGCAGTGTTCGTCACTGTCGTAGGTCAGAAAAAATCTAAACCAGGTCAGGACTTCTTCCCACTGACCGTGAACTATCAGGAGCGTACCTACGCTGCTGGTCGTATCCCAGGCAGCTTCTTCCGTCGTGAAGGCCGTCCAAGCGAAGGCGAAACCCTGATTGCGCGTCTGATTGACCGCCCGATTCGCCCCCTGTTCCCGGAAGGTTTTGTTAACGAAGTTCAGGTTATTGCCACCGTGGTGTCTGTAAACCCACAGGTTCACCCTGACATTGTTGCCATGATCGGTGCCTCTGCGGCCCTGTCACTCTCAGGTCTGCCGTTCAATGGCCCGATTGGCTCTGCACGCGTAGGTTACATCAACGATCAGTATGTTCTGAACCCAACTGCAGATGAGCTGAAACAGTCTCGTCTGGATCTGGTCGTTGCCGGTACGCAGAATGCCGTACTGATGGTTGAATCTGAAGCTGAGATCCTGTCAGAAGAGCAGATGCTGGGAGCCGTGGTCTTTGGCCACGATCAACAGCAGATCGTTATCGAAAATATCAATGCGCTGGTTGCTGAAGCCGGTAAACCACGCTGGGACTGGCAGCCTGAAGCGGCTAATACCCCGCTGATTTCTCGCGTTGCTGCTCTGGCAGAAGCGCGCATCAGCGATGCTTACCGCATCACTGACAAGCAGGAGCGTTACACACAGGTTGGCGTCATCAAAGACGAAACTATCGCTACGCTGCTGGCTGAAGATGAAACACTGGATAGCGCCGAAATTGGCGATATCGTACATAGTCTTGAGAAGAACGTCGTTCGTACCCGCATCCTGAATGGCGAGCCACGCATCGATGGTCGTGAAAAAGATATGATCCGCGGTCTGGATGTCCGTACCGGCGTGTTGCCACGTACTCACGGTTCATCACTGTTCACCCGTGGTGAGACGCAGGCACTGGTTACGGCAACGCTGGGTACTACCCGCGATGCACAGAATCTGGATGAGCTGATGGGCGAACGTACCGACAGCTTCCTGTTCCATTACAACTTCCCTCCATACTCTGTCGGTGAAACCGGCATGGTCGGTTCGCCGAAGCGTCGTGAGATTGGTCACGGTCGTCTGGCGAAGCGTGGTGTGTTAGCGGTAATGCCTAAAGCGGAAGATTTCCCTTACACCGTGCGTGTGGTGTCTGAAATCACCGAATCTAACGGCTCTTCTTCGATGGCCTCTGTCTGTGGTGCCTCGCTGGCCCTGATGGATGCAGGTGTGCCAATCAAAGCCGCCGTTGCCGGTATCGCAATGGGTCTGGTGAAAGAAGATGAGAAGTTTGTGGTTCTGTCTGACATCCTGGGCGACGAAGATCACCTGGGCGACATGGACTTCAAGGTAGCCGGTAGCCGTGAAGGTATCACCGCGCTGCAGATGGACATCAAAATCGAAGGCATCACGCGTGAAATCATGCAGGAAGCCCTGAACCAGGCCAAGGGTGCGCGTCTGCACATTCTGGGCGTTATGGAACAGGCTATCAGCACCCCGCGTACCGAGATTTCTGAATTTGCTCCACGCATCTACACCATCAAAATCAGCTCTGACAAGATCAAAGATGTGATCGGTAAAGGCGGCTCAGTGATTCGTGCACTGACCGAAGAGACCGGCACGACGATTGAAATCGAAGATGACGGCACCGTGAAAATCGCTGCGACGGATGGTCTGAAAGCGAAAGAAGCCATTCGTCGTATCGAAGAGATCACTGCAGAAATCGAAGTGGGCCGCATTTACAGTGGTAAAGTGACCCGTATCGTTGACTTCGGTGCCTTTGTTGCTATCGGCGGCGGTAAAGAAGGTCTGGTTCACATTTCACAAATCGCTGATAAGCGCGTTGAGAAAGTGACTGACTACCTGCAGATGGGTCAGGAAGTGCCGGTTAAGGTGATGGAAGTTGATCGCCAGGGCCGCGTACGTCTGAGCATCAAAGAAGCGACAGAATCTAAGCCGCAGACTGAAGAAGCTGCAGCGGTGACCACGCCTGACGCTGAATAAGTCATTGCTGATTTGCCCCTCTTTGCCTGGCAGAGAGGGGCGTTTGTATCATCGCGAGGGCGGGAATCCTTGTGCACAGCAGGCGGATGACAGGATAGTTATCCCAATGTTTGTATTCGGGAGTGGGAAATGAAGCCTTTTCTGCGCTGGTGTTTTGTTGCGACAGCTTTGACGCTGGCAGGATGCAGCAACTCCAATTGGCGTAAGAACGAAGTTCTTGCAGTGCCTCTACAGCCCACACTGCAGCAGGAAGTGATACTGGCGCGCATGGAACAAATTCTTGCCAGTCGCGCTCTCACCGATGATGAACGCGCACAGCTGTTATATGAGCGCGGAGTGTTGTATGATAGTTTAGGTCTGCGGGCATTAGCGCGGAACGATTTTTCGCAAGCGCTGTCTATAAGACCAGATATGCCCGAAGTGTTTAACTACTTAGGCATATATTTAACGCAGGCGGGCAACTTTGATGCCGCCTATGAAGCGTTTGATTCTGTACTTGAGCTTGATCCAACTTACAACTATGCGCATTTAAACCGTGGTATCGCCCTCTATTACGGCGGTCGATACAAGTTAGCGCAAGATGATCTGCTGGCGTTTTATCAAGACGATCCTAACGATCCTTTCCGCAGTCTGTGGCTCTATCTCGTTGAACGCGAGATGGATGTCGACAAGGCAAAAGTTGCGCTTCAACAGCGTCACGACAAAGCGGTCAGAGACCAATGGGGATGGAATATTGTCGAGTTCTACCTTGGAGATATCAACGAGAAAACGTTGATGGAAAGTCTCAGGGCGGACGCAACGGATAACACCTCGCTCGCTGAACATCTCAGTGAAACCAACTTCTATTTAGGTAAGTACTACCTAAGTCTGGGGGAGAAGGACGACGCGAAAGCGTTGTTCAAACTGGCGGTGGCCAACAACGTTAACAACTTTGTTGAACACCGATACGCATTGTTGGAACTGGCGCAACTCGGCCAGGCACAAGACGATTTATCAGAATCTGACCAGCAATAGCTGACGAACTTAATTTGCCTGTAAAACCTGTTAAGTCATCATCTTAAGGGATGAAGGCTTTTCTGTTCGTCAAAACTTCTAATTTGAGCCGGTTCACACTTTTTGATGAAAATGACTGAAAGTTTTCACGACGAGTTATGTAGACTGGCCGCCGCAATCTAAGAGGCACGTGTACTACATGACTGATATTCAAACCACTTTTGCTGACCTTGGCCTGAACGCCGACATCCTTGAATCACTGAATGGCATGGGCTACGTAAAGCCATCCCCAATCCAGGCTGAGTGTATTCCTCACCTGCTGGCGGGCCGTGACGTGTTAGGCATGGCGCAGACCGGGAGTGGTAAAACTGCGGCGTTCTCACTGCCGCTGTTAAACAACATTGACCCGACTGTTAAAGCACCTCAGATCCTGGTGCTGGCACCGACCCGCGAACTGGCGGTACAGGTTGCTGAAGCAGTCACTGAATTCTCTAAACATATGCGCGGCCTGAACGTGGTTGCCCTTTACGGCGGCCAGCGTTATGACGTGCAGCTGCGTGCTCTGCGTCAGGGACCACAGGTTGTTGTGGGTACGCCTGGTCGTCTGCTTGACCACCTGAAACGCGGCACGTTAGACCTTTCTAACCTGCGCGGTCTGGTGCTGGACGAAGCAGATGAAATGCTGCGTATGGGCTTCATCGAAGACGTTGAAACCATCATGGCTCAGATCCCAGCTGGTCATCAGACTGCGCTGTTCTCTGCAACCATGCCGGAAGCGATTCGTCGTATTACTAAACGCTTCATGAAAGATCCACAGGAAGTGCGTATTCAGTCAAGCATGACGACGCGTCCTGACATCAGCCAGAGCTACTGGACCGCTTACGGTCGTAAAACAGACGCATTGGTTCGCTTCCTGGAAGCAGAAGACTTTGATGCTGCCATCATCTTCGTGCGTACCAAAAACGCAACGCTGGAAGTGGCAGAAGCGCTGGAGCGTAGTGGCTACAACAGCGCCGCGTTGAACGGTGATATGAACCAGGCACTGCGTGAGCAGACGCTGGAGCGCCTGAAAGATGGTCGTCTGGACATCCTGATTGCCACCGACGTGGCGGCCCGTGGTCTGGACGTTGAGCGTATCAGCCTGGTTGTGAACTATGACATCCCGATGGATGCAGAATCTTACGTTCACCGTATTGGTCGTACCGGTCGTGCAGGTCGTGCTGGCCGTGCGCTGCTGTTCGTTGAGAACCGCGAGCGTCGTCTGCTGCGCAATATCGAACGTACGATGAAGCTGACTATCCCTGAAGTCGAACTGCCTAACGCAGAACTGCTGGGTGAGCGTCGTCTGGCTAAGTTTGCTGCTAAAGTTCAGCAGCAGCTGGAAAGCAGCGATCTGGATCAGTACCGTGCTCTGCTGACTAAAATGCAGCCGGAAGATGAACTGGATCTGGAAACACTGGCAGCCGCACTGCTGAAAATGGCACAGGGTGAACGTCCTCTGATTCTGCCACCAGAAGCACCGCGTCCGGCACGTCGCGAATATCGCGATCGTGACGATCGTGATGGCCGTCGTGACAGCCGTGAAGCGCGTGGCGATCGTGGTCCACGTGAAAGCCGTGATGGCGATCGTCCACGTCGTGAACGTCGTGATGTTGGCGAAATGCAGCTGTACCGCATCGAAGTGGGCCGTGATGATGGTGTTGAAGTTCGTCACATCGTTGGCGCTATCGCTAACGAAGGCGACATCAGCAGCCGTTACATCGGTAATATCAAGCTGTTCGGTAACCACTCGACTATCGAGCTGCCGAAAGGCATGCCAGGCGATGTGCTGCAGCACTTTACCCGTACACGTATTCTGAACAAACCGATGAATATGCAGCTACTGGGTGATGCACAGCCAAACGAAGGCCGTGGCGATCGTCGTCCAGCGGGCGGTGAGCGTCGTAGCGGTCCTGGCGCAGCCAACCGTGAAGGTGGTCGTCGCTTCTCTTCAGAGCGTCGTGAAGGTGGTCGTGAAGGCGGCGGACGCAGCTTTAACCGTGAAGGCAGCCGTGGTCCACGTCGTGAAGATGGCGCAGCCGCTCCACGTCGCCGTGATGCATAACGATTTAGTGTCTGACTAGTCCTGGCATAGGTTGACACGTTATGCCGTTAAAACGCCTGATGCACTGCATCAGGCGTTTTGTATTTCAGCGACAGATGTGGCCGCTGACTGTTATAGATTTCTACTGACTCTGCCACCATCCTCCCTGCCTGAGCAACATCTTCCGGCCGGGTT
>NZ_VWUO01000007.1:0-261074 GCF_008631595.1 Pantoea sp. F_5 | reverse complement strand
ACTCCGTGCGCAGGGTGGCCGGCCGGATAATGGCGACGGGTTTATCAACCGGTACGCGCGGATGCAGGTCATTAAACTGCGGCAGGTCGAACAGCAGCGGGCCGCTGACGCCAAACTGACGCCGGAACGCCGGGATTATGCCACCACTGGCAAGGTCGTCCGGACCGTAGCCGATGCGCTTTATTACGCCGCCGCGTGGGGCCGGGTGATATGCGTACCGGGTGCGGAGCTCGTTTTTTGCCTGTGTGCGGAGGTGTGTGCCGCTGCGCACGCACTTTATATCGAGGCCCCGATACAGCTCCGGCCAGCAGGTGCGGACGTAAGCGCCGGGAAAATGTCGCAAAAACGGGCGCTGGTAGATGGAATCGCCCAGCCCATACATTCCCTGAAAATAATACTGCGTCATAAAACCTCTTCGGGTGCCGCGCGAGGGAAGCAGGTCAGCGACGTGTGGCGCGAACAGTTGATGATGCTGAAAGATGGCAGACTGTCGGCCAGACGCTGAAATTCACTTTGCCAGCGCCGGATGCTTTCGCCGTCTGGATTCTTCAGACCGTCCGGGTGTTCACCGTGCCAGTGGGTGCCGTTTGCCAGCGAGCAGTCGTAGCCCAGCAGAATGATCCGCTCAGCACCGAGATGTGCCGCCAGCTGTATGGCACGCTGGCCAGAGTTGAAGGAGTCGTTATCGGGCGGCCGGAACAGGTTCACGCCGTAGCGCAGGTGCGCCCTGCCGCTGACCGTCCAGCACTGAGCCCGGGTCTTCAGCGTGCTGTGATATTTATCCCACCAGCTGCAGTCGGCGGCAAAAAGATACTGACATTCAGGGATCAGTCCGATGCTGGAGTTAACGGCAATGACAGGATGTCCGGATGCTGTCGCCAGGCGGCAGTCACTGGCGGTCAGCGACGGGCCGCTGGCGATACATATAAATGTGCTATCCACCGGCTTACTGCTTTTTTTCATCCACCAGCGGCACGCCAATCTCGTCAGACATCAAATCTGCCCGGACCTGCGTCACCATGGCAGTTGAATGGGGATTGCCATTTTCACGCAACCACTTAGCCAGCGGTGCTGCAGCGGCTGCGAAGCTCTCCATTTTTTCTTCGGTGGCATAAACCGGGGTGCAATCAACAGACACAATCTGATCCATGCGAATATGTCGCGTTTCGCTACCGGTCTCAGATGTGCGCAGCTCCAGAAACTCATGGGAGCCAGTCAGTACGGGTTTGGAAGTGGAGTAGCCCGTGAAAAATGGGCGTGAGTCTGGCATGTAGATTAGGCCAGATACCCCGGAGCAATTGAATGGCGTTGTGCTTTCGGCGCTGAATAAACTTATCCGCCAGTATTTAACCTTCTTATTCATGATTTATTCCAGATTCAGTTAAGGCATTGCTGCCTGATATAGAACTTTCAATGCAGTGCGGCTTCGCACACTTCGCGGTTTTCTGTCCTGATGGCTTTCACAGCGCACTGCGCCGTAATCGGGTTTGCCCCATTGGCCACCATCCGTGCCATAGTTGCGTTATCATCGTGGTTCATATAGGCAATCATTCCAAACAGCCCCAAAATCACTGCAGCGAAACAGGCCGCCACCCAGTGTTCAAATTCCATATTTTCTCCAATAAAAAACCCCGCAGTTGCGAGGTTTTAGATAGCGAACTTCTTTTGACTAAAGTTATAAATTCCTTCGTGACAAATCCTGATTGATCCTCTCAAGCGTCAGCTTGCTGTCAAAAGAACCGGTGTAGAGCTGTACAATTTCGCGTGACTCAATATTGAAATCAGGCTCTGGATTAAAGACCGTCACCTTTGCATAAACCTTACAGGTCTGCGTATCAAAAACCTGGTATTCAACCCGGATTTTTGATTCCAAAGAGAAGGCGTGGGTTTCGATTAAAACTGAATGCTCAGACATGTTCATTACCTCATTATTCGGGAAAATGAGGTTTATCAGATTATGCTATTTCCAGTTTTGCTCAGCGTCATAACAGCTAGTACCTGAGACACTGTGTAACCACATATTCCTGCAGATACTTCAGCTTTTCCCGGTCGCGGATGATGCCGGCGCGGATGTCGAGAACGTTTCGTCGAGAATCTGCAGCGAGTTCGACGGCGGCTCCATCGCCCAGGCCGCCGGTGCCTGTCGCTGTGCCGGTACCGGACACGGGACATTTTGCGTGGACGTACATGCGGCGAGCACCAGCGGCAAGCTGGCGGCGAAGAGCATCGTTTTCAGATTCGGCAGCACTGAGCGCCTCCGTGTGGGTTTTGTCGAGCGCGGCCAGCTGCTGCTGGCGCTGATTGATATCGGTGATGGTGGCAGCCTGCTGTCTGGCTACCCGCTGAGACTGCTGTGCGGTGGTGCGCCAGGCTATGGCTTTATCGTGATAGTGATCAGCAGCCCACCCGAGCGACAGAACAATGACCACCAGTGCGGCGATGAGAAATTTTCTCATGACAGAAACAGCGCTTTCTCTGCTGCTCGCCGCTTCACCAGCCCGCCCAGCTTACGGCCACCAGCATTAACCCACTTGCCGAACTCTTCAGCCGCACCGGCATAATCGCCCACATTCAGCTTCTTCAGTAGCGTTGAGCCTGCGAAGTTTCCTGAACCCAGATTGAAAATGAACGATACCAGCGCATCGAACTGACTCTGACTGAGTGGCACTTTAACGTTCGCACCGATGGTCAGTTCAGCAACCAGGCAATCCTCCTGCAGCCATGCGTCAGCCTGCTGCGTGGTGCATTTGTCGCCCATGCTGACACCGTGCGTATGGCCGTAGCCAATGGTCGGAATGCCTGCTGGACAGAGGTAAGCGTTGGTTTTCAGCGTTTCGAACTGCTTAATCAGGTCGAGGCCAGTTTGACTTGTCTTCATCTTCTTTTTCCTTTTGCTCATCCATGCCTGTGCGTCGGTAAACCAGCGCCAGGGCAATGTCGCGAAGGCGATCAGCACCCACGAATCCAACCAAGCCGCCGACAAACGCACCCGCATTGGGTGGTAAGCCGAAATATTCCAGCATGGCGGAAAGTGACAGCGCGAAGAGACCGCAAATCAGCGCGCCCGTAATGGTGTAAAGACGCGGCTTACCCGCGCGGATGTCGTTGAGGGCCGATATAGTCAGTGCAGCGCCAGCCGCATAAACCGAAGGCAGATAGGTCGCAATCCATTTCAAGGTCTGATTCGCTATATCGGGCAGGTGGTTGTCATTCATATTGCCTCCGCCCGCATGGCGGCAGATGAAAAGAAAAAAGCCACGCGCCAGCCGTGCGCAGGGTGCGCGATAAGATGCTGGTCGTGGCTTTGGTTATGGGGCCAGATAGCGTCTGGCTGCGCATTCCTTAATCTGCTATCGTGTGCTCACCTAAAACCACATGATAACTGAGGGAATTATTTATGAGTAAGGTTAACTTTAAGTGCCCTGGCTGCAGCCATGACCTCGTCGTAAGCAGTAGTGTCGAAATCAAAAATACAGACGACATCGAAGGAACCACCTGCACAAACTGTAAGCGAGTGATTCACAAAGATGACATTGTTAAGCAAGCCCGAGATCACGCTGAAAAACTCGTCAGAGAAATGTTCGGGAAACACTTCAAGTAAGTGATTTATCTTTTCTTCAATAAGGCGGAAATCCGCTGAAACAGATGTTACTACTTCTTTTTTGATTTCCATTCTGAACCCCAGTAATAAAAAGCCCTGCCAGAAACCTGCAGGGCTGTGAATATGGGTGCGGGCGCTACCCCGCTGCGTTAGCGTGTTATATGGTGCCGGTTGCAGGCTTCGAACCCACGACATCCTGATTACAGGTCAGGCGCTCTTCCATCTGAGCTAAACCGGCGAATTCAGACACAAAAAAAAGCTCACCGAAGTGAGCCTTTAAATTGGATGCTTAAAGATGTCATGCGGCGACTAATTCAAGCCGCTTGCCCAGCGCAGAGAGCGCCTTCTGAACAGTATCTATTTTGGTCGAGTGATGCAGATCGAAGATGCGCGTTATCTCCTGCTTTTTAACTCCCATGCGTGAAGCCAGCTCAACCTGAGTTAAGCCGGAAGCAAGGAAAGCATTCAGCAATAGCACCTTTGCCGACACACTCGCCGGAACCTCTACAAAATCGCCGGTAATCGGACCTGGTGCCGGGACTGGCTGGTTATCTTCAAAATAGAAATCAAATGAAGCAACCAGCGCATCCAGCCCCATCACCAGCGCTTCCTCACGCGTATCGCCCTGAGTAAGCGCCTCCGGTATATCCGGGAACGAAACCACATATCCGCCGTCGCACGGCTCAAGATTAATCGGGTATCGCATATCGTCTTAGTGAAACTTCGCGAGAACCAGCCCCGGAGGGCTGGTTGATTATTTCAGGCCTAGCTGCTTCATTATGGCCTTTCGCAGTGGTTCTTTTAACTCAGCGCCGGGATGCCTCGGCATTACACTTCGCTTCCCGTTGTATCTCAGCTTCAGATGGTTAGTACCGTTTGAAACTTCGACTCCCTGAGATTCAAGCCACCGCCTGAACTCGCTCTGCTTCACTACTCCCCCTGTCTGTTGAACATGGAACTATAGTAATCATTTATGCTTACCAAGTCAACATTAATGTTTACTGAGGAGAGTTGAATATGTGTGATGGCCGCTGCTGATCTCCGGCATGAGGCACCAAGTCATACCATCCCGCACGCCTGAGCGATATTGGTCAGCCTTTCAGGTAGCAATAGGGAATGCGCTTTTCTGTGGCGCAGAAACGGAAAAGGACCGCAGAGGCGATCCTTAAAAAACTGATTTTAAAAAATTACAATCCTCACCCTTTACACTATCTTCTGGATCTAAGGGTAAAAATGTTCTTATCAGAATGGATATCTGAATATCAGATGCTTCTTGCTGAGAGAGGTCTCTCGCTTAAAACAATTCAAAATAAGCAGGTCTGGCTAGACAGACTGAATGATAGATTCGGGCGGCTGCGTTTGCATGAGATTGAAACCGCCGACCTGCACCGGACCATCCGAGTAGTAACACTGCGCGGTTACAGTGCAGCAGCCAAAACTGCACACTCAGTCATTCGTGATTTGTTTAGCGAAGCATATTCGTTCGGGATAATTAAAGCCAACCCTGCAGCACCGTTACTCGCACCCCGCTCATCTCCTACTCGTTCCCGGCTGATTATCAATGAGTGGCGCAGCATATTTAATGCCGCCCATTGTCATGACAGAAAATTTACGCATCAGTCCATGCTGCTGGCACTCATTACCGGCCAGCGCAGAGGTGATATAGCCGCGCTGACAGCCGAGAATGTCAGGAACGAATATCTATATGTGACGCAACAGAAAAGTAATGCCCGTTTAGCAATACCACTCTCACTGAGGCTGGATGCTATCGGTTTAACGTTAGGGGACGTTATCAGGCGACTACCATCACGTGGTCCACTACTCAGATTTGAGAATGGCTCCGCTGTAACACCCTCATCCCTGTCGTACGGATTTTTGAGGGCCAGGCGCATCGCGTTTCCTGATAACGCGTGGGATGGCACTCCGCCAACGTTTCATGAGCAACGCTCACTGGCAGAACGCCTCTATTACTCACAGGGTATTGATACCAGGACGTTACTGGGCCATAAATCCCAGCGGATGACTGACCATTACCACGATAATCATGGTCGGGAATGGATATATGTGCGTCCCTATTGATTATCGATTATGCGCTGAACCTCACCCGCTGTCTGATTGAACCTATCCCCCTCCAGCTCTACACCAATCGCAAAGCGGCCCAATTTCAGGGCCGCTTTTATCGTTGACCCTGACCCCATGAAAAAGTCAGCCACTAAATCACCCGGCCTGCTGCTGGCATTGATGATCTGCTCCAGCATGTCGGCAGGTTTTTCACAGGGATGTTTGCCGGGGTAAAACTGAACCGGCTTATGTGTCCATACGTCTGTATAAGGGACCGCTGCCGTGACGCCGAAATATCTGCGCAGGGATTTGTACTCATCCTGCAGCTCCAGATATTTACGGTTCAGTGAGTGATACGTGTCCACCAGCTGGTGGTGAGGTGTGGCTAAAGCACCTGATTGATACCGTGCGATGGCTATCTCAGAGAACAGTGCCTGAAGCTTGAGGTAATCAGCCTCGCTGGGTAGCTGCCACTGACTGCCGCCGAACCAGTGCGACACCATGCTTTTCTTACCGGTCGCTTCAGCTATTTGAGCAGCTGTCACGCCCAGTTCTGAGCGGGCATCACGAAAATAATCAATCAGCGGAGCCAGCACATGCCGTTTAAGTTCAGTGCTATTTACAGTAAAGAGGTCCGGCTTGTATGGCCCTTGGTAATGTTCGGCAAAGAGTATGCGCTCGGTGGCAGGAAAATAAGCCCTAAGGCTTTCTTTGTTACACCCGTTCCAGCGACCGCTAGGCTTAGCCCAGATGATGTGGTTAAGAATTTTAAATCTGTTACGCATCATTATCTCAATATCCGATGCCAATCGATGGCCAGAGAAAAGATAAATGCTGCCATTGGGCTTTAGTACTCGCCAGAACTCAGCAAGACAGTTGTCCAGCCACTGTAAATAATCCGCATCCCCATTCCACTGGTTATCCCAGCCATTGGGCTTAACTTTGAAATAGGGAGGATCAGTAACAATCAAATCGACAGAGTCGTCAGGAAGTGTTTTCAAAAAGTGCAGCGCGTCGTCATTAACCAGCTGCGCTTTGTTTTTGCGCATTGTTTTGTGTGCCTAAATTTGTCAGGCTTATAACGCTTTGTGCACTAAAGCGGTGGGCCTTGGTTTGCCCGTGAGTATGACAACGGGCAAGTGGCTGGGCGGGTGCTCCTACACCCCCCAGTCGCCCATTTCACAGAAAAAAACTGCCATCACTGGCAGTGCTTATAATAACCGAACTGATAAATAGCAAGCCCGGCCATTACTAATTGTGTGAGTATGAACTGACAGCGTGCCGTACTAATATGAGTATGTTCGGCAATTTGACTGGCAGTAGCTGGAGTTGCATTCAGATCGTTAAAAATTGCCCTTGCCTCTTCCGTCATATATGGCTGTTTTTTCATTTTACCCCCCTGCATTATCGACGTGACATACAGATAACTCTGGTTAAAAGTGACAGCAAGCTATGGATCGGTGTTGCGGGCCATAAAACGCAAAAAACCCGCCGAAGCGAGGTTTTTATAGAACTGGGGTTTTGTGATTTGGTAATGAAAATCGCAAAGCCTCCCCATCATTGCGAGAATGATGGGCCTTTTTCGTCAAAATGTCAACGTGTCACCTTCCTGAGCATAGAGTCGGCTAAAGCTTCCTCTTTATGGCACTGCATGATTAATGCTTCATAGAGTGGTTTAAAATGACGCCTCCACCCTGGCTCGCTTAGGCGCATAACTGTCAGACATATAGCCCGGCGAACCGCCTCACCAGGCAGGCGAGCATAGCCACGCCCGGAGCATTTCGGACAGGTTTTAGTTACCGGCACGCCCTGCAGTTTGCTTTGTTCCTCGTCCAGAACAACCCCTTTACCGTGACAGCGGCACGCATTGCTGATTACCCCTTTGCCCCCGCATGATTTGCAGAGGACACGCTGAATCTCTCTGACCTCCCGCTTTACCTCATATTCAGACGGAATAATCTTCACTCCCCATTTAAGTGAAGTTCTCAAGATCTCCTGCGCTGCGGGAGGGGTGTGCGCCTTAGTACTGAACACCTCCGCCTCGATAAATCCGGTACCGCTGCAGCAGCTGCATGGCCGGGTACTGGCTGCGCTACGTGTGTAATCCTGATAGGCGAACGTCGCCAGGAGTTGAATCAGACTGCTCCTCACAGGCTCGCTCAGTGAGGCAATCGCCCGGTAACGTGCCGCCTGCCCCATCCCGTAATCAGTGAGCATGGAAACAGCACGGTCGCTGGTGGTGATCCCATGTTTGGAGAGGAACAGCTCAAACCCAAATCGCGCCTGTGCCTCAGTCAGCCCGAACGACGCCATCACATCTGATATGGCCAGCCGTTCGCCGGTTGCTCCAGGCGCATCGCTGAGTGCGGGTGTTTTAGGCGCAAAAAATTTAACTGCACTTTCAAGGTTCATTTGTCGTTCCCATCCAATAAATCATTTACCTGCACCAGCAGGCTTTCTTCAGTACCGTAAATTTCTTCCCAAATCTTCTGCCCGGCATGAATGGCCACGCCATAACCGCCGGTCCGGTGATGGGGAGGACATAGAGGAATTGTTCTGTAGTGGCTGGCGCGCTGCCCTGCTCCGCAGCCTGCACGAAGATGATGCACCTCTGCCGGACTGAACACGCCAAAATGCTGCTGACAAACAATGCAGCCAAGGTCAGCCACGCGCTGCAGGTGATTACGTTCGGCTTTCTTCATGCCGCATACTCACATAGCTGAGCCGCAGCGTTTTCTGCCTCCTGAGGCGTACTGAACGGACGATTGAGGATGTGCAGCCAGAGCACATTAAGAACGGCTTTATAAACCTGGCGGAATTCGTCTTCACTCATGCTGGCGAATGAAATTGAGCGAGCCTCACGGCGAACGGTGCCGTCCGGCAGAATAAATTCATCATAAAAGCCCGCGGTCATGACCGCCCATTTACGATACGCCTCAAACGATTTAACCAGCACCACCCCTTCAGCGCGCTGGTGTCCTGTGCGCGTAAGCCAGACATCCAGCGTTTCATCGAGAATATTCTGTTGGCCGGTCATCGATATCAGAAAATCAACGTAGCCACGCAGGAGCAGTTTCTCTGACTCACTGACAGCACCCGCGATCGGCGTCCAGTACTGAAAGCCCAGATTGAGCAGGGAGAAGAAGAGTTTGTGGAAGCGGTAATTGCGCGCCTGGCGGACGTCGCAGTTAAGCAGAACGCCGGGTTTGAGGCGACGCACAAATTCGCTGGCTTCGGGCGTGGCCGGAGTCAGTGTTTGTGGTGCGGATTTTACAAGGTGTAACTGTGCCATCAATCTCTCCGGTGGCACAGTGGTTACTCGGGCTGTTCAGACCCGATGAATATTATAAAGGGGCTATTCGCCTGCGTCCAGGACCTGAATACCAGCTCTTTCTGATGTCTCCTTGATCATTTTCATGCTGGCAACGAACTCATCATTTCTCAGTACGAATCCCCAGGCAAAGCTACCATCGTCATTTCGATAAATGATAACTGGCCGGGTACTTTCGTTGATTTCAGGGATCAGGTGATCAGGAATAAACACAGCTCACCTCGCCAGATATTTTAACAGCCGATGCAAAATTCATTATTACCTCAG
The DNA here is from genome assembly GCF_008631595.1 of Pantoea sp. F_5. Lineage (NCBI taxonomy): Bacteria > Pseudomonadati > Pseudomonadota > Gammaproteobacteria > Enterobacterales > Erwiniaceae > Pantoea > Pantoea sp. F_5. Next base: position 251,814 of record NZ_VWUO01000007.1, on the reverse strand, counting down.
AGTTACGCTCTGAGGATAATCGTCCTGACTTCCTCAGACCAGCATCCCTGCAAAAATGAAAATCCCGCGAAATCACACCTACCCCAATAGAGGTAGGGTCATTTTTTAAGCGCTTTCTCTGAATTTGTAAATTGACCTGCATCAAGTAACGATAACCGTTGTAAAAATCGCAGTACTTTTGCTAAACAAGGGTTAAACGTGTGTAACCCATTACAAGCATAAAATCTGGTCAGACCAGATAAGTTATAACACCGGAGACTCACCATGCACCCAGCCATCGCAATTATTAAAGACGAAATTCATCGCATCCAGATGCCATACGGAAAAATCGCAGATAAATCAGGGATTCCTCTCAACAGGTTACGTAACATGCTGACTGGCCGAACTCCGGTATCGCTCGAGGAGCGGGATCTGATCTGCTCAGCAATTGGCGTATCGCCAGTTAATATTGTTATCCGGCGGGGTGACCTGGCGGAAAGTAATGACTATCTGGATCTGAGCTGGATGCCTGAAGGGATGCGAAAGTTACTGACTGAGTTCTGCAGGACCCTGAAGCTCTCTCTGATAAAGTAAATAATGCGACTAAGCGATATGAGAATTCCCATATCGGACCAGTGAAAGGATTGGGTGCATGAGACCAGCCACTACAACTTAAAGAGGTGGCGGGGATTGCTCCCCGCCGGTTGCTCTTACTTAGGTTCGTAATCCATGAATACAGCAACCTCCGTGTGGCCGGTTCGGATTCGGACCTCACAGAGGTCTTTTCTCATCACCAGTATCGCGGCCAGCGCCGCTCCTATAACGATGGTGGCGATCAGGATCGCCGTTTGCTGCTTCATGGTTGCTTCTCCTTGCCTTTCGGCGCGTAAGAGGCTACCTTTATGTTGTCGAGACATAAGAGGGGCCTCAAGTTGATTTAAAGTCACTTGGGGCTTTTCTCTTTCTGCCGTCGGCTAATGCTTAAGGCAGAAAGCCTCAAGCACCCGCAGCGATTATACCTCACTTTATTGCTGAAGATAACTGCGCCACACCACCTTGCATCCGCGCAACACGGCGCACCAGATTTTCAATCTGCGCCAACGTGCGTTTTTTATTTTTCATAATGCGATTAAACTCCCGCTCTTCCTGCTGTAATGCCCTGCGCTGCTGACATACCCATGCCGGGGTCGGGAATGGCTGAAAATCTTCCGGAGCAGACCAGATTACCTTAAGCGGTGCTGATGCCACTTCATCGGCCACGGCTGCACCTGGTAAGATTTCCTGCTTAACTGGTAAATTTTCTGGCTCAACTGGTAACTTTTCCGGCTGTACTGGTAAAGATTCCGGTTCGGATGGTAAGGATCCCTGCTCCACTGGTAAGCACCAGTGCGACCCGTCCCGGCAAACAGCGCCCTCATCCTGCAGTTCCCGCAGCATCTTCAGGGCGTCGGTGGTATCAATTTTCAGGATAGCGGCCAGCTCGCGCGTGCTGGCTTTGCCGGTTCTTCCCAAAATATCAGTCAGTTTTTCCATGTGTATTTTCCCTCAGATCAGTGTGCCCGCGCTGCACGCAGCAGCCAGTCGAATTCGTTATACTGCGTGATGTATGCCAGTTCGGCTTCGCTGAAGCGGATCGGCATCCGTGATTTTCCGGACACCGTGCGCCTGTTCACCGCTACAGATCGCTCATAAAAACGATCGCTGATACTGTGCAGACAGTAAGCACGGTGCCGGCCACGGAGTGATGTTTCCATACGGCAATTGGGTGACCCTTTAAGCACTTTGAGCGCCACCCAGAGACTTTCCGGATCGTAGCCAGGACGGGCTTTGCGCAGCAGCACGTGCATATCCGGCACCGTCAGCGTTTTGCCGAGGATAAGTTTTGCCAGCTCTGCGCCGGTGATTTTGTGTGAGGATTTCACGTTCAGTGCCTCCCTGATTTTGAGTTGCCTGCGCCGCCGGCATTTTCAGTGGCGGCTTTTTGTCGCCTGTATTGCTCGAGAAGAAGCTGTGCCGGTGTTGGACCAGCCGGGTGCCGGGGTCTCTCAAGCTGCCTGCGTACTGGCGGGATCGAAAAACCGCTATTGACGTGCTTTTCCCACTTCGCCAAAAGCCTGCCTGCAAGTCCTTCGAGTTCGCGTTCGGTCATCTGGCGCTCCGTTCCCGTGCGGCGCATCTCTGTGCAAATCTGATATAAAACATCGTGCCGCCAGGGGAAGTGTTCTGCCGAGCCGTAGCGGTAAGTTTCATTGCGCCACCGCCAGTACTCGCTCATTACGTCGCTGGTTTTCAGCCCCAGCGCCGTCTGGCTATTTTCAGCCACGAGCGCCACAAATTCGGCAAGATCTGGGGGCCAGGAGTTACCCGTCGCGCAACGTGCAACCATCACGTTACAGATCCCCGTCATCTGGGCGCTGGATAAATTCCCGACCTGAGCAATCCAGAGATCTGAAGGTGCCGAGCCGTTTTTGATTGTCCACCGGCTGGAGTAAATCTCCCCCATGGTTTCCCAGAATGTCCATGCCCTGTCCTCGAGTTCGCTGCTGCTGCTGACGGGCTGCGCGGATCTGCTGAACGGCGACGTTTGCGGTTGATGTTGAATCTGGTTCTGCATGCCTGTTACCTCGTGTTTTGAGATTTTCTGCAGCCGCACGCTGCAGCTGTGTTGCGAATTTCTGTTCCCACTGGACCTGATGAAAAAATTTACCCTCGGCCTGCCAGTAGGCGATGAAGTTGTTCAGGACCGGCTGCCAGTTCTGGCGGTTCATGCCATCAGGCACAGCTCTGCCCCAGAGCGCGGCATACCGTTCGAAGTCGGGCGAAAGTTCCCAGCCCGGATGCATCGAAAATTTACCGGTCGGCGGCGAAGCGGAAAATAAAACACCGGGCTGGCCAGGGTAGTCAGGTAGTTCTCTGGCAGGTGCGATTTCGACTGGCGAAATTTTGCCCTCGCTATGTATGGGGTTTAGATCTTTAGGTTCCTCTGGGGGATTCCGGATCCCGTTTTTGGGATCGTTTAACGGAAAAAACGGGATCGTTTGGTTATTTTTAACACACCCGGTTTTGGGGGCGTTTGGTTTAACCTTCCCGTTTTTGGGTGCGTTTAAACTATCCCGTTTTTGGGTATGTTCAGCGTCAGCAATACTTTCTTCCACACCCAAAAGTCGATAGACGGGGATCTGCTTTGTTCGCCCCCGACGCTCACCGGTATCTTCGATAAAGCCCTGCGCAATGAGATATTGAAGGCATGACTGAACCGTTTTTTTATCCAGTTCTGTCGCTTCTGCCAGTGCGGTGATTGAGGGGTATGTGGTCAGATCTGAACCGCACATGTCCGCCAGCCAGGTGAGAACGGCCTTAGCAGACGATCTGCCAGTTTTCACTTTTTTTGCCCACCGCATTGCGTCGAGACTCATAAAAACCTCTTAAAACCGGCGCTCTGAATCGTCACGGTCTGTTGACTGAAGTACCACGTCGAGCAGAACAAACAGGCAACCGCCAATAAACGCAACGCCCAGCACCATTAAAAACATTGTGACCAGAAGGCCAGCTATATCGCTCACTCTGCCCTTTCCTTCCCTTTTTGATTTACGTCAATCAATACAGCATCCTGAATGGTGCCGAACCTTCCTCCGGATATTCTTATGGCTCCCACACCCAAGAACCAAAGGAGGTTCGACATGACACGCCCCATAACTTACTGGGGGTCTGTAACTTCAGTCAGATCTGATATTAAAAGCGGTAGATTTGCCCTTCGTCTAACAGGCACACATCTCGATAATGGCCTTCAAGGTAAGCCTGGAAGTGCTGCTCTTGCAGACGTCGAGTTTCTGATCGATCGAGATTCATTATCTGAACTAATGACACAACTCCAGGGGGTGCAAAAAGTTCTGGCATGAGCCACTTAAGTAAATAAAAGGCAACATTACGGGCAATGCGCCTGCGTATTGTCCGTTCCTTCCTGATAAGCGCATCGTTATAGGCTTTGACTTCTGGTGAATACTTCACGATAAAAATTCCCACTAATGAATTAATGCATTACCGGCAGGCCCGCTGCCGTCCACGCGATCTGACAGGGCGATAATGGCACCGATCATGGCCTCCATTTCACGGTCAATACGCTCTTTGCGAATGACCAGATCCCTGCAGGTCTCAGATGAGTGGCTGCGCATTCTGGCCAGCAGGAAAACCGGCATAGCCTTTTCGATTGCGGGCAGCAGTGCCTGGATCTTTTGCTGGCTGGCCAGTGAGTCACTTTCAGCCCAGCGAAAAATTTTCTGAACGTTGTTGCCCTGCGCATTAGGGTGATCGCTGCTGTAGAGCAAGCCCGACATCCCCAGCGCAAAATACGCATCCGCTATGGCGTTCGCCGGAACCTTGCGCCCGTCAGCTGCACGCGCCCAGGCAAACAGCGCATCACGGATGTGCTCGTGTCTGATTTTCATAAATCGGATCTCCGTTCCGTTTGAACTTACTATGAGCGTCATAAATGCTGGTGTCATAGATCAGGACGCCATTCGACGCAGACTGAAGCCTGGCGGCGCGACCTTCAGGAACTAATGTCCCCCACTTATAGACCGATGGAGTTTTGACTCCGGCTGCTGCTGCCAGACGACTTTTACTTCCCCCGAAATAATTCAGGGCATCCTTTGTGTACATAAAACCCTCGATAAGGTTAGCCATGGCTAACAACCTATATGTTAACAATAGCAGAGTCAATTGGATTTAGCATTAGCTAACTATGGACATGAAAAAACTAACAATTGGCGAAAGAATAAGGGCAAGAAGAAAAGAGCTGGATTTTACCCAGCGCTCGCTCGCCAAAGCCCTGAAAATATCGCATGTATCAGTATCTCAATGGGAGCGCGACGATAGCGATCCCACCGGGAAGAATCTCTTCGCCTTAGCAAAAGTTTTGCAGTGTTCGCCTACCTGGATACTCTTTGGAGACGATAGCCAGCAGCCCGATGAACCGCGCGAAACAGAACAAGTACTCGACGAGCGGCAGAAAGAATTACTGGAGCTTTTCGATGCTTTACCCGAATCCGAACAGGATGCTCAGTTATCCGAAATGCGTGCTCGCGTACAGAACTTCAACAAACTCTTCGAGGAACTATTGAAGGCCCGTCAGCGCACGTCAAAAAAATAACTCGCCAAAACAATTACATATCCCAAAAAAGCAAATTTGTTAGCCTTGGCTACCAAATTTAGCTTGCCTATTATGTTAGCCATAGCTAATATCATCTTCATCAACCACACAGTGATTACTCAAAAACGTTCCGCTGGCCCGGCGTGAGGGCATGATGAGGAGAGAATGATGGAAGAGCCGAGAATTATTGCGAGAATGCCTGATGGTCGTGCTCTTTATAGGGTTGGCACATTTGACAAGCGCATCCTTGCGCTCGAAATTGAAAGCCATCTCAGGCCGGGAGGCGTTCAAACATGGGAATTTCAGCCATCTCCCTGGAATGCACTCGCTGCATCAGTTTCTCCCCAAACTGATCAAGTAGAAAATTATCGTTCGAATTTTGCGAGCTATTCAAATATCGAAGTTGGGCGTCAAAATTTTCCGACACGCCAAATAAACCGTGAGTATTGCAGCTGTATATAAATGCCACCGTGTTTGTGCCCTTACTGAGGATATGAAACTCAGCCTCGCTTGAACAAACAGGACAGGTATTATAAATCATTTTATTTCCTTACAAGGTTTGAACTCCCCGTAAGGATATCCCGCCGCCCGGAGCGGAGATTTGATCTGAATCCGGGCATTATCAATAAGGAGATTACGATGTACGGTACCGCGATTCTTCCGCGCACTGCTGTCGTGCCCGGAATGCTGATTAAACACAATGAAAAATACTGGCGTGCTTCAGCCAATAATGAAAAGTGGCTTTATCTTCGCAGCCTGTCAGAAGCAATCAGAATAAATAATTGCAGGGTGGAAGTCGCTTTAAGCCGCCGTGGATTGCCAGACATAATTTAATTTAAGCCACACTAGGGAAAACTATGCCGCTAATCCGGCAGGACCACACTCAATCTTAATAAAGGAAATCTCCATGATTAATTCTATTCGCGTTAAATACATCGGTAATCAATTCGCGCATTTTGAAACCGGCAATGGTATTACAGGCCTCTGCCATGTTGACGAAAGAAGCGGTGCCACCACCGTTCTTTTAAATAACGCATATATTCTGGGCGTTTATAAAAATCAGTTTGCGGCGACTGACGCAATACATGATCTCTGCGAAGAGATTCATTATTCAGAATGCAGGTCTGGTGAATGCCGCAAAGCCCGGCGTACATCTTCAGTCACCATCATCGGAATTGAACTTCCTAACGTCAGACACTGATTCACAGCTGCCCCGTTCGCGGGGCACTGCAACCGCGTGCGCATTATTCAGTGTTCAGGCGGTTGTGGTGTAGCTCAGCGGAAGCAGCCCCGGCTTTGGCACAGGGTACGGGAGGTCGCCGGTTCGAATCCGGTCATCACGACATCATCCATTTAGCTGTGTGTAGTCCTTCCCCGCCGGTATAGCGGGGCTTTTTAAAGTGTACCGCGGGTGCCTTTTACAAAGTTTAATAAGGAGACGTTATGCAGACATTTTCTATCTATTTACGACCGGAGGATCCGGCGTCCGGGCTTCCCGAATACGCTACCAGCCTGGAAGCGCGCGCGGCATGGCTCGCTAAGTCCCAGGCTATGACCATGCTTGATGAGCTTACGCCAGACACTGCTCATCAATATGCAGAGCCGCTGGTGTGTGAAGATCGCCCCGGCCTGCCCCGCCCGGCAATAAATGTGCTCAGCACCGACTTTCTGAAAGATTATGCCTGGGACGAAGAAAATCAGGTTTTCGCTGAGCGTCCACATGCAGACAGTAAGCCGGTGAATTTCGACGCCCTCTCTGCCGATCAGAAAATGGCGGTGCTGGTGCGCCATGGTGCCACCGACATTGATAGTGACCAGTTCAGGGATGCTTTGCGGCTGCTCAACGAAGAGCGCAATTCGCCTGAAGGCCACATCGTTGAATCGCTTCTCCGGACGAAAGGTGTTGCCGCCATGTACCCGGAAGCAGTGCTCGAGCTGATCAATGAGCTGGGTAATCACTTTGACGGGGCTGACAACTGGCCGCAGATGAAGGAATTCAACGAAAAATGGCTCAAAGACCGCCAGGCAGCACGCAAAGAAAGCAGTAAAGACATTACCACCCTGCGTACGGCATCAGGTGTAAAAGCAGGCGGCGGTAATCTTACCGATCGGGGCACAGGCCATCAGCATGATTTCGACAGCCTGAGACTCGAAATTGCACTGGGATTGCATGCCCGCGCTGCTGATTTCAACATCTACGATCTGCGCACTGCGCAGACTAATCGGGCGCGTGAAATTATCAAACTAAAAGAGAAGCCCTTTCCCGCCTGGAGCGCAGCAATGTGCGCAACGCCCGGCATTCTGGATTATTCACGCGCCATGATTATCTACATCGTCAAAACCGCACCGGATGATATCCACATTACACCTGGTGCCCTGCAGTCCTACATCAACAAAACCCTGACTGAAACCGACCACGCCAATCCTGATCCGGAAATTGTGGCCATCGCGTGCGGCCGTCTGTCGGCTGATAAAGGAGAAGATAATAATGATGAAACCCAACAGGATCAGACTGGCAAAGAACACGTACTGGCTGATGCAGCGCAACCAGTTGAATCAGTGGAGACGGATTCAGGACAGCAGGATGGCGCAGCGCCGGGCGTGGCGGAACAACCATCTGTAACCGAGCGCACAGGCCCGTTTTATGCCCGCAATGAGGCTGGCGATGTTAAGCGCGCAAATAAGGAAAAAGGCCTTAAGGATTTGCTGAGCCAGGGCTATGCCGAAATAACGAAAGATGAATACCAGAATCTGAAAAACCCGCCTGCAGCCGACCCGGCTTTTCGGGAGAACCCGGAATCGTCAACCGAATCTCTTCGGGAAAATGCAGATTCGTCAACCAGCACTGCGCATGAAGAGGCGCTGGCGGCCAACATTAACAATGTGCAGATCGTCGAAGCTGCGCCCGGTAAATTCGGCCTCGAAGCCTTTCTGACGCCAGACGCCTCATCTGAGGGGGAAAAAGCGGAAGCGGTATTACCGGAGCCAGCGGAAACCAGCACGCCGGCGGCAGTCTTTCCTGCAGTGTTCGACTTTGGTCGGTTTGAAGGCGTTCCGAACGAGGTTTACCACGCCGCCAACGGTATCAGTAGCAGTATGGTGAAAGATGCCCGGATTTCGCTGATGTATTACTACGGTCGCCACGTCACCAAGCAAATCGGGCGCGAAACCAGCGATGCGCTAACATTCGGCACCCTTGTCCACACGATGGCGCTCGAACCTGAAAAACTGTCAGAAGAGTTCGCCCGCCCGTTTGCGCTGCCAGAAGACGCTGTCAGCACCACGGCGGAGATGAAAGCCATCATCGAAAAATATAACGCTTCACTGCCGCCGATGATGGGCAGCGATGAGATTAAGGCATTGCTCGAGGAGCATAACGTCACATTGCCTAAACCGTTCACCATGGGCAGCAGCATCGAGGAGGCCGGCTTTCTCTATAACAGCCTCCCGGAGGAATTTCAGCGCATCGCCGATGGCCAGAAACCTACTGCGACAGCCATGCGCGCCTGCATCAAAGAGTACAACGCTACGCTGCCCGCTCCCCTTAAAACCAGCGGAAGCCGCGACGCGTTACTGGCGGAACTGGAAAAGATTGCCCCGGACGTTGCTACTGCAGAACGTGAAAAACCTCAGCCATTTAACACCAGCGGCAGCAAAGAAGAGTTGTCAGCAATCGTCCGTGAAATTGCTCCGGAGAGTGTGTTTGCCGACGAGCTGCGCGCACAGTGGGAAAAAGATAATGAAGGGAAAACCCTCATTGACCAGCACCAGCACGATACGGCTGTGGCAATCCGTGAGGCGCTACTCGCTCACCCTTCGGCCTGCCGATTGCTTGCGCACCCTTCACGCGTGACCGAAACCAGCTATTTCGCGATGGATGAGGATACCGGTCTTGAAGTTCGCGTGCGCCCGGATATTGAACTGGAAATAGATGGCATTCGCATAGCCGCTGATCTGAAAACAACCAGTATGGGACGGATCAAACAGGATTATCTGCGCGCCCGGCTGCACCGGGAAATCACCGAACGCGACTACCACCTTAGCGCCGCAATGTATTCGGAAGTGGCTGAATTTGACCAGTTCTTCTGGATTTTCGTCAACAAAGACCCCGGCTATCACTGGGTGGCCGTTATTGAGGCTTCGCCTGACCTGCTGGAACTTGGCTCGCTCGAATATCACCGGACGCTGAGAAATATTCTGGTCGCTTCAGAAACGGGCATCTGGCCAGCCCCGCTGACAGAAGATTACGCCGACGAACTTAACGACTTTGATCTGCGCCGCCTTGAAATGTTGCGCCCAGCCTAGGTAAGGAGAAATTATGGAAAACAAAAATATCATCACTGCCGAAGATCAGGCACCTAACACCATCTCGGCCAGCAGTTCAATTTTCAACGTGCAGGCGCTGAGTCAACTTACAGCCTTTGCAAACCTTATGGCTGATGCCTCAATTGCTATTCCGGATCATCTGTCAGGTAAGCCCGCTGACTGTATGGCCATCGTTATGCAGTCCATGCAGTGGGGCATGAATCCTTATGGTGTCGCTCAGAAAACATTTTTTGTGGGCGGAAAAATCGGCTATGAAGCACAACTATTGAGCGCCATTCTTAGCAGCACTGGAGCCATCACAGGCCGATTTCATTATGAATATGACGGCGACTGGTCGCGCTGCACGCGCAGCCAGGAGGTCACTAAAGAAAAAACCGGCAAAAATGGGAAATATAACGTCACCGAACGCGTTCGGGCATGGAGCGATCAGGATGAAAATGGATTGTGTGTCCGGTGTGGTGCAGTTCTCCGGGGCGAGTCAGAAATAACCTGGGGCGAACCTGTCTATCTTTCCGGCGTAGTGACCCGTAATTCCCCGCTATGGTCAACAAACCCAAAACAGCAGATCGCGTATTTAGCCACTAAATACTGGTCGCGCATTTATTGCCCGGCTGCTGTGTTGGGATTCCAGGATAGAGATGATCTTGACGCCCGAAAAGAAAAAGTCATCAATCCGGTGCCAGCTCGACATATCAGCCTTAGCGACCTGCCTGAATCCGTCAACACCAGCAAGAGGGCTGGCACCATCGGTGAAAACGTGATCGAATCTGCGGCCGTCAAGTCGCTGCCTGACGAATTCCGCCAGCGCATCCTGGATGCGGGAACTATCGAAGAAACCACTGCAATCAGGGCTGACCTTGAGGAGCACAAAAGTGCTCTCGGTACGGATTACACCGAGCTTAAGAACAAAACAGTTGCCCGGCATCATCAGTTAAATGCTGTCACAAGCCTGCACGAAGCTATCAACGCATTACCAGCAGGTGGCAGTCCTGAGGCTGCAGTGGCATTTGAAGCCGCAGAGAGAAAGCTTAATGCCGCACGTCGCCATCTTGGCGAAGAACTGCATGAACGATTCACGATCACTCTTAACGATCTGCGACCGGAATATCAAGGCTGATTAACGGCGGCCTACCTGGCCGCCCACAGGTAATCATTATGACCGTACAAAGATTTAACGCACTTGCCGCTGCAGCGATGTTGCCAGCAGCCCAGGGTAAATATGTTCTCGCGTCGGACTATGACGACGTTCTCCAGCAGAACGCCCGGATGCGTGAGGCCATAGAGTTTGCCATCGCGCCAGACCTCTGGATGTTGATTTGCGCCGATGAGGGCGCATGGCGTTATAAGCGCGGCGTTCCTAAGTACCAGGACGTGCTCCGCCGCGCCCTTAAATCCACCGAAGATGGAGAGATCTGAGATGAAACGGGAATTACGCTACGGCGCAAACGTTGAATGGTTTTTGAACGACATTGCCGCTGTTGAAATGAGTGATATCGACTCAGGCGAGTTTGAAATCTATGGAGAGGATGAGGCTGGCCGCGAGACCTGCGCATACATCGACATTACCGAGCTTGCCGCCGACGCTGCGCGGTTGATTAGTGAGCTGAGCGATCAATTGCAGGCGGCTGAACACCTAGCTGAATTGCGGGGCCGACAAAATCTGGACACAAAGCAAAAGCTGGTTGCGATGGGCCATGAGAACGGAATGATGGCGGGCCTGCTTAATGATATCTGTCGCTATCACGAAGAATGCTCCCACGACGACCAGATTCACGCAATTATCCCACTGGAATACGTTTCAGCAATCAATGACTTTGTGGGGCGTGACGTCAATGGGGGGAACCCATGCCCACTGACTGATGCGTTCCTTGACTCTGTGCGAGCTGATGAGCTCGAGAAGTTTGCTGGAATGTTGCACCTCTCGGCAAACAAAGAAGCAGCAGGTTATCAGGATCGCGCTATTGATCGCCGAAATATAGCCACCCATGCACTGACAGTGGCCGCCCAACGCCGCGCCGGTAAGAAGGGTGTGTGATGAAAACCTACCTACAAATCGTCGTTGCGCTGGTTATTGCTGCGGGCGTGTACGGCCTGATCGTGCCGTTCCTTGTATCGGCGAAAGAGACATTAACCGTTCTGTCCGGACTGGCACTGGCGATCCTGACCCCGCCATGCCTCTGCATCATTCTGAAGGGTCTGAAAGTCACTAAGGATAAAAAATGAAGAAGGTAATTTTCGCTGCACTGATGGCCGTCGCCGCGCTGTGCGTAACGGGCTGCGATCGCGTAGAGCCTGGCAATGTGGGCATCAAGGTCAACAAGCTGGGCGATGATAAAGGCGTAGGTGAGGTGGTCGGCGTTGGCCGTTACTGGACTGGCTGGAACACCGAGATCTACATCTTTCCGACCTTTAAGCAGATGAAGACCTACGAAGATGCGTTCAACTTCCAGATGAGCGACGGCACCACCATCGGCTACCACATCGGCGTGGCCTACCGTGTGGATCCCATCAAGGTTACCACGGTGTTCCAGACCTACCGCAAAGGCGTCGATGACATCACCGACACTGACCTGCGCCAGAAAATTGCCGACAGCCTGAACCGTCTGGCCAGCCGGATGAGCACGGATAAGTTCATTGATGGCGGCAAAGCCGATTTGCTCACCGCCGCGCTGTCTGAGATTCAGCAGGAGATGGGTCCGATCGGTATCCAGGTAATCAGCCTGTCCTGGGTCGGTAAACCAGAATATCCGCCAACGGTGATCGCCAGCATCAATGCCAAAGTGACGGCCAACCAGAAAACGCTGCAGCGCGAGCAGGAAGTAAAGCAGCGCGAGGCTGAGGCCAACATGCTCCGGGCGGAAGCCGACGGTCAGGCAGACGCAAAAATGAAGCTGGCCAAAGCAGAAGCTGAGTCTATCAAAATCCGTGGCGATGCCCTGCGCCAGAACCCGGAGGTTATGCAGCTGGAAGCCATCAACAAATGGAACGGCACCCTGCCCCAGTACATGACCAGCGGCACCAGCACACCATTTATCCAGGTTAAATAATCCAGCAGCCCGGTGAAATGCCGGGCCATTCAAGGGGACATCATGAACGCAGAACAGAAGCAGGCGATGATTGAGTGGCTAACGCTGCAGATTCATAGGCTGGAAACAGCATGCGATGAAATACCTTTCGGGCTTGATGCGGACGATGCACTGCTGCTGCAGGCTATGCATGCAACGCTAGCTACCCTGACCGCGCAACCGCACCACAACGGCATGATGATGCTCTCTCATAAGCTGGCAGTAGCAGAGGCGAAGCTGGCAGAGCTGGAGAAGCAGGAGCCTGTTGCTTACACGGATGCAGAAGAGTTGAAAGTAATGGAACAGGGGACGTATGCGGACATGTTCACCCCGCACGATTCCTATAAATCGGACCCGCAATGGATACCGCTATTCACCCGCCCCGCGCCCGCTATCAACCTGGCGGAGCTGGTGCCGGGTGAAGTGACTCGCGGCAATGAGGATGTTTTCGATGTGGGATTTGCCAACGGTTTTAACGCCTGCCGCGCTGCCATCCTGCACAACGTTGAGCTGGCCAATGGCTCTGCAAACTGATTTTCAAGATTCAATATTTATCCGGCCAGTCTGAAATAATGCTGGCCGGTCGTGAGGCTGTAATGTCGAAATACATTTCACTGACTACCTGGGCTGATGAATATTATGATGATCCACCAACCCCCGGAACTCTGCGCCGCTGGGCGCGTAACGGTAACATTTTTCCGCCACCAGAAATCCATGGTCGTGAATACAGGGTTTCCCCAGACGCTTTTTATATCAAGCCTAATAAATGTGGGATGAAGCTGGTACAGCATCATCCGAACGGCCGCACTGGAAGAAGAAGCCCGCTATTAGAGAAGTTGATTAATGAATCAGAGAAAAAATTACAACGCTAATCTGCCGCGAAATCTTACATACCGGGAAAAGTATAAAACGTATTACTGGCGGAATCCTTTAACAAAAAAAGAAATCACGCTCGGTCAGATATCCCGGCGTGATGCGGTAGCTCAGGCCATTGAAGCTAATAATTTTATAGAACAAAGATACTCACCGGTTGCACTGCTTGAAAAGCTAACGGGCGAGCATGAATTTACGCTGGCAGAATGGCTTGAATGTTATGAGGGGATCCTTCAAAGGCGGGGGTTGGCTGCAAATACCTACAAGGTCAGAGCCGGACAGATAAAGACTATCAGCGAGAAAATGGGAGATATGGTGCTGTCCAGCATTACAACACGCCATATAGCGGAATTTCTTGAGCCCTGGATTTTGGAGGGCAAGAATACTATGACAGGGGCACTACGTTCGGTACTGTCAGATGTTTTCAGGGAGGCTATAGTGGATGGGCGCATTACCGCCAATCCTGTCGAGCCTACCAGAGCACCACGAATTGAGGTCTCGCGCCAGCGACTGACGTTCGAGCAATATCAGGCCATTCGTCGCTCTGCTGAATCTCAGCCAGCATGGTTCTCATTGGCGATTGACCTGGCTTTAATCACCGGGCAGCGTCGGGAGGATATCGCAAGTATGAAATTCAGCGACATTACCGATGACCGGTTGCATATCGTTCAGATTAAAACCGGCGCGATGCTCGCTATTCCGTTATCACTGTCACTCCAGAGCGCTGGCCTAAAACTGAATGCAGTCATTGACCGCTGCCGCTTGGTGAGTCGATGTGATTATATGATCAGTGCAGGTATTCGTAAGAATAGTCCTGATGGCTCTGTTCACCCCGATAGCCTGACAAAGGGTTTTGTCACAGCACGCAATAACGCTGATATTGAACTCAGAGACAATCCACCGACATTTCATGAGATCCGGAGTCTGTCTGGCCGTTTATTTGAAACTGAGTATGGCAAACAGTTTGCACAGAAACTGTTGGGGCATAAATCAGAGCGGATGACGGAAAAATATTTAGATACGCGAGAGAGGAAATATACGTTGATTTAAAAAGACCGGATACGGAATTTCGTGGATTTTTCGTGTAATTTCGTGAAATGGATTTTAACTTATTGATAAATAATGGAAATAAAAAAAGACCGAATACGATTCCTATATTCGGTCCAGGGAAATGGCTCTCAGGGAGCCGTGCGCTAAAAGTTGGCATTTATCAAGGCAGTGTCGCCTTGCAATTTAAGGTTAGAACAGCGCGGTGGAAATGCCAGCAAACGCAGGGATCAGGGCCATAAACCGGATCAGTTTGTGATCGCAACGGCAAAAAATCGTGGATTGGGCGCAGCGCGAGGCTGCACCCGGGAGGTTTATTTACCGCACAGCGCCTGAGTGCGCTCAACAATCGGCTGCAGACTCATCATCTGGCCCGGATGCGCTTTGTCTTCGGCCTGAATCACACTGATCGGCTGCGCTTTCACCTGCTTGTTTTTGAACAGCTGGTCGGCGATGTCGTTCAGCGGATATTGCATCAGTGTGCTCGGGTTGATGGCGAACATCGCACCGTCTTTCTCGCAGGTCAGCATCACTTCTTCACGGTTAAACGGCCACTTCTCTTTACCGATCTCAAAGCGGCTGACGGTAATGATTTGTGCCGCCAGCGCCTGGCCGCATACGGATAACAACAGGATTGCGGGGATCACTTTCTTCAGCAACATAACTACCCTTTTCTCTCTTAAACTACATTCAGGCTGGCGACAGCGTGGCAAATACGCTCACCAGCCCAACCACGCCACACGCCAGCAGCAGTTCAAGCTGCGTCATGCGGATAAATTTTTGCTGCGTCCCGCTACCCGCCAGGCGGAAGCGCGGCACCAGCCAGTATCGATTGATCAGCGCCACAAGCACCATCAGGGCCACCAGCAGTACTTTGCACAGTAACAATACAATGTAGCGTGAATCGTGCCACATCAGTGGCCAGCCTGCGATCATCACGCTATTTATCACACCGCTCAGTAGCGTTAACGCTACCGCCAGGTGACCATAGCGCGAAAAACGCATCATGGTACGAATCGCGTCAGTACGGCGATCAATCTGGCGCGCCTCGCGCATCAACAGCAGCAGCGGCAGTAATCCACCCACCCAGAACGCCGCTGCAATCAGATGCATCCCCTGGTTGATCTGCTGAAGCAGACCGGGCACTCCATCGCGCATCGCGGCATGACCAATCAGGGCCATGCAGGCCAGTTGCAACACGCCTGCCAGCAGTAACACCTGCTGACGCAGCTTTCCGGTCAGTAATAATGCGACAAGAGCCACAACACTAAAGAGTATTTCCCACTGCCACACCGCACCAAAATGTGTGTCGAGCACCGCCAGCCAGATGTCTAAATCGGCAAGATTAGTACTGTCACCGCTCATCAGCACATTCTGGCAGGCCAGCATCAATAGCGCACTCAGCAGCGACAGCCAGGCGCTCCCCTTCACCAGCGGATTTAATCGTCGCGCCAGCAGGGGTCGATAACGTTTGGGTGCCAGTAGTGCGCTGTAACAGGCGCTGCCTGTCAGCAGCATCACGGCGGCGAAATGCAGTCCGCGCAGCAGGATCCAGAGGGTGGCCACAGACTTACTTCACGCTAAAGCGATAGCTTCCTGCGGTTTTATGTCCATCCACCGACAACACGTGCCAGTTGACCTGATAACTGCCCGCTTTCAGCGGGTGAGACAGGCCGACAATCAGGCGATTTTTCTGGTCAGCTTCAACGCGGGCTTTGGCGGTCGCAACAGGCTTCTGTGCACTATCCAGCAGCGTAACGCCGCTGAAGGCCGCTTCAATATCTTCACTGAAGTTCAGCGTCAGCGCATCGGGAGATGTCGTCACCTGCGCTTTAGCTGCGGGTGCGGAAGACTGGAGATGAGCATGCGCTGCCGCCAGCGAGCTGAATGCCATCAGTCCGGTTGCCGCCAGCGCAATAACCCTGCGGGAAATGGGTTTTTTCTTCATAATATCATCCTTTTAACCGCCGCCAGGGCGATAAACGTGGCAAAAGGATACGCTGCTGTATTGGCACTGTCGAGGCCAGCGATGCGATCCTTATCCTTGATTCATACCGTCGAAAACATTACTTTTGCCGGCTATCGTCAGGAGAATATTATGAGCCATAACCTTGCCGTGCTGTCCCAGGAAGAGAAAGACAAGATCAATGTCGATTTAGCGGCAGCGGGCGTGGCGTTCAAAGAGCGCTATAACATGCCGGTCGTCGCCGAAATGGTGGCGCAGGAGCAACCCGAAGCGCTGCGTGACTGGTTTCGCCAGCGTCTGATGCAATACCGCCAGGCGTCACTCAGCCTGTCGCGCCTTCCTTATGAACCGAAGATGAAGCAATGATGTTCCGCGTTATCGATACCGAAACCTGCGGTCTGCAGGGCGGCGTGGTGGAAGTCGCGTCCGTCGATGTGGTCAACGGTCAGATTGTGAATCCAATGAGCGATCTCACCCTGCCCGACCGCCCTATCAGCCGTCAGGCGATGGCGGTGCATCGCATCACCGAAGCGATGGTCGCCGGTAAACCAACCATTGAAGAGGCGATCCCGCGCTATTACGGCAGTGCTTTCTACGTGGCCCATAACGCCAGCTTTGATCGCCGGATGCTGCCGGAAATGTACGGTGAATGGATCTGCACCATGCAGCTGGCGCGCCAGCTCTGGCCAGGCATTAAATATGGCAACCAGGCACTCCGTCATTCGCTGAAGCTGGATGTCACGCCGCCCGCTGACCTGCATGCCCACCGGGCGCTCTATGATTGCTATGTCACAGCGGCGCTCCTGATTCGCATTATGGAGGTCTCTGGCTGGGGTGCTTCTGAGATGATTGTGCGTTCACAACCGGCGGCCCAGCGCGACGACATTCTGCCGTTCGGCAAATACCGCGGCCAGGCGATTGCGGTGATTGCGAGAAAGGATCCGGGCTACCTGAAGTGGGTACTGAATAATGTCAGCGATCTGCGCCCGCCATTGCGGCAGGCGCTGAATAAATACCTGTCGGAGTCTCAGTAGTCCTGAGCGGGCGGCAGGGTGCCCTGCGCCAGTCCGAGCAGGAAAGTATACTCCATCGCGATGCCCTCGTAGGCTTTGTAACGTCCCGACTTGCCGCCATGACCGGAATCCATATCGGTACAAAGCAGCAGCAGGTTGTTATCCGTTTTCATCGATCTCAGCTTCGCCACCCACTTGGCCGGTTCCCAGTACTGCACCTGTGAGTCGTGCAGGCCGGTGGTGACCAGCAGGTGGGGATAAGCTTTCGCCTCAATGTTGTCA
Source organism: Pantoea sp. F_5 (assembly GCF_008631595.1). Classification (NCBI taxonomy): domain Bacteria; kingdom Pseudomonadati; phylum Pseudomonadota; class Gammaproteobacteria; order Enterobacterales; family Erwiniaceae; genus Pantoea; species Pantoea sp. F_5. Next base: position 234,114 of record NZ_VWUO01000007.1, on the reverse strand, counting down.
TAGGGGCTGTACTGGCGGATGTAGTGGTAGTACTCAGGATCGTTGGGGTTGCCCCACTCGTCATACTCACCGGTCGTCAGCGGAATCGACTCATCCAGCATGGTGGTGACCACATCCACAAACGGCACCTGCGCCACGACGCCGTGGAACCGTTGAGGGGCCAGATTAATCACTCCGCCCATGAGCAGACCGCCTGCACTGCCCCCCATCGCATAGAGCCGTTCCGGGTGGCCGATGCCGCGAGTCACCAGCGCATCCGTGACTTCAATAAAGTCGGTAAAGCTGTTCATTTTGTTCAGCAGGCGACCGCCGTCATACCATTGCTGCCCCAGCTCACCGCCGCCGCGCACCTGTATCAGCGCATAGACAAAGCCGCGATCAAGTAAACTCAGACGGCTGACGCTGAAATCAGCATCCATGCTGCTACCATAAGCGCCGTAGCCATAGACCAGCATCGGGTTCTGACCGGGCTGATAATGTTTACGGTGATAGACCAGCGACACCGGCACTTCAGTGCCATCGCTGACTTTGATCCAGTGGTGCTCGCTTTTGTAATCTTCCGCGTTAAAACCTTTAACCTGGCTCTGCTTCAGGATACGGCGTTCGCCGGTATCCATATCCAGTTCAAACAGCGTGGTCGGCGTGGTCATCGACGAATAGCCGTAGCGCAGTTTGCTGGTGCGCGGCGTCGGATTGTAGGCCAGCCAGGTTACATAGGTCGGATCGTCAAAGGCAATGCCGCTGGTCTCGCCACTGGCCCAGTTAATCTGACGCAGGCTGGTTAAGCCGCGCTGCCGCTCTTCGACTACCAGCCAGTCACGGAACAGCTGGAAATCTTCCATCACCACCTGTTCCCGTGCCGGGATAAGCGTTTCCCAGCGTGACTCATCCAGATAGCGACTGCGGTAGAGACCGAAGTTTTTGCCTTCGCGGTTGGAACGAATGAAGAACTGATGTTCGTAATGGTCGATGCTGTATTCATGATCGCGACGGCGCGGCAGAAAGACATGTGGCTGCGCATCGGGGAAGTTCGCATCGATCAGCTGAATTTCGCTGGTGTTGGTGCTGTAAAGCGCAATCATGATGAACTGCTTGGAGGTGCTCTTGTGCACGCTGAGATGATAGGTGTCATCCTGCTCTTCGTAGACGAGCTTGTCCTCCGACTGCGGCATACCCAGTTCATGTCGCCACACCTGATAAGAGAGCAGCGTCTGCGGATGTTTCCGCACATAGTAGAGGGTGCGGGAGTCGTTGCCCCAGGCGAAGCTCGATGAGACGTTACTCAGCACTTCAGGATACCAGCTGCCACTCTCCAGGTTGCGGAACCGGATGCCGTACTGGCGTCGCGACAGGAAATCTTCAGCCAGCGCCATCACCCGATTATCGGGACTGATGTGCAGCGCGCCCATCGTGTAAAAATCGCTGTGCGAGGCGCGCTGGTTGGCATCCAGCAGCAGGATCCACTCGCCAGACTCCTCACTCGACGCAGGCTGGCGGTAATAAGCCGGATACTCATTACCGCTTTGATAGCGGCTCTGATAGCGGTAACCGTTTTTCACATAGGGCACTGAGTGATCTTCCGGAGGCAGTCGATCGATAATCTCTTTTAAAACCCGGTCCTGCAGCGGCTGCTGCGATGACATGATTTTTTTGCCGTAATTGTTTTCGGCACGCAGGTAATCAAGAACCTCGCTGTTTTCACGTTTGTCGTCGCGCAGCCAGTAGTAGTCGTCAACGCGCGTCTCACCATGCAGCGTCATCTCATGGGGAATTTTTTTTGCGATGGGTGCTTTCATCCATCCGTCTCCGTGAACGTAATGATCTGTAAGCGTAACACTTCAGCAGCCGGAAGCCAGGTATGACGAGAGAAGCTGCCGCTGACGAGTCACGTCCTGTGATCTGTCAGCGGACTTTAGAAAGGATTAACCGGCCGTCAGACGGGCTTTTTCAGCCTCAAGATCCTGCTGGATGCCGTCGCGGACGTCCTGCGGAATTTTCAGCGCGTCACCCAGCGCGGAGAGATAGCTGCGTTCCATAAAGTGATCGACGTCGATAGCGGCACAGCTCAGGAAATAAAGCTCCAGCGCCTCTTCCTCATTTTTTACATCGGCGGCCAGCCACTGCGGATCCAGCGGGCGGTTCATCGCTTTCTGAATCAGCTGTTCTGCATCCTGGCCATAACCGGACTGATGAATATTCTGCTCAATAGCGGCACGTTCCTGATCGTCGATGTGTCCGTCGCTTTTGGCGGCAAACACCAGCGCCGTAACCAGACGTTCAGCGCGCTGATCGACTGGCGTCCGGGCCACGCCAAAGTCAGGTTCATTCTGGTGCGCTTCGCTGATCCGCTGCTTGTATTTGTTCCACAGCACCGCACCTGCGGCCGCACCACCACCAATAATCAGCGCCTTACCGCCATATTTTGTCAGCAGTTTGCGTGAAGACTTACTGGAGACCAGCATGGCGGCCAGACCGCCCAACGCACCCGGTGCCAGCATGTCACTTAAGCCGCCGCCCGATTTGCCTTCACCGCCCTTCTTTGTCAGCACCGACTGAATCTGTTGCAACCAGTTGTTCATCATCCACTCCTTTTTGAGATGTCAGCCCGATATCCTGACCAAAAGGATGTCAGGAAACGTCAGAGCGGGAAAAGTACGGCAAAAAGCAGTGTCAGATGGACGAAAGATGAGAACGCAAACGTTTTCGTTTATACTGGCGCGCGAATTTTGACTGCTTAGGGGAATGTATGACGACTCTCGGAACAGCGCTGCGTCCGGCGGCGACGCGTGTAATGTTATTAGGTTCAGGTGAACTGGGTAAAGAGGTGGCGCTGGAGTGTCAGCGTCTGGGTGTGGAAGTCATCGCAGTTGATCGTTACGCCGATGCCCCGGCGATGCATGTCGCCCATCGCAGTCATGTGATTAATATGCTGGATGGCGCAGCGCTGGCTGCGCTGATTGCCGAAGAGAAGCCAGACTTTGTGGTGCCGGAAATTGAAGCCATCGCCACAGATACGCTGGTTGAGCTGGAGCAGCAGGGCCAGCGCGTGGTTCCGACCGCCCGCGCCGCAAAGCTGACCATGAATCGTGAAGGCATTCGTCGCCTGGCGGCTGAAGAGCTGTCGTTGCCGACCTCTGGCTATCGCTTTGCTGACAGCAAGGCGCGCTTCGATGAAGCCGCCGCAGAGATCGGCTTCCCGTGCATTGTAAAGCCGGTGATGAGTTCATCCGGCAAAGGTCAGAGCTTTATCCGCGACGCCAGCCAGCTGGAGAAAGCCTGGGATTATGCTCAACAGGGTGGCCGTGCCGGTGCCGGTCGCGTCATCGTCGAAGGCGTTGTTAACTTCGATTTTGAGATTACCCTGCTGACCATCAGCGCCGTTGATGGCATTCACTTCTGTGCGCCGATTGGTCACCGTCAGGAGGATGGCGATTACCGTGAATCCTGGCAGCCACAGCAGATGAGTGACCTGGCGCTGCAGCGGGCGCAGGATGTTGCCGCGCAGGTGGTGAAGGCGCTGGGCGGCTATGGCCTGTTTGGCGTTGAGCTGTTTGTCTGCGGTGATGAGGTGGTGTTTAGTGAAGTATCACCCCGTCCTCACGACACCGGCATGGTGACGCTGATTTCACAGGATTTATCAGAGTTTGCGCTGCACGTGCGGGCATTCCTGGGTCTGCCGATTGGCGGGATTCGTCAGTATGGTCCATCGGCATCTGCCGTTATCCTGCCGCAACTGACCAGCCAGAATGTGCAGTTTGTGAATGTCGAAGCAGCACTGGGGGCCGGTCTGCAACTTCGGCTGTTCGGGAAGCCGGAGATCAGCGGACAGCGTCGCCTGGGCGTGGCGCTGGCCAGCGGTGACAGCACCACGCAGGCGATTGCGCGTGCAGTAGCAAGCGCAGCGGCGGTTGCGGTTCAGGGATAAAGGTATGCGGTGTGCGGTGAGCAGACGCTCACCGCCATGACTTACTTCGCGCCTTCGATAGCTTCACGAGCCAGACGGGTGATGCGATCCCAGTCGCCCGCTTCCAGCGCGTCGTTGGGCACCAGCCAGGAACCGCCGATGCAGAGAACGCTTTTCAGCGCCAGATAATCGCGGTAGTTGGCGGGAGAAATGCCGCCAGTCGGACAGAAACGCACCTGCGGGAAAGGTCCGCCAATCGCCTGAAGCGCTTTCACGCCGCCATTCGCTTCTGCCGGGAAAAACTTAAACTCGCGCAGACCATAGTCCATACCGGTCATTAACTCTGAAACGGTGCTGATGCCCGGAATCAACGGAACCGGCCCTTCAACCGCCGCTTTCAGCAGCGATTCTGTGACGCCAGGGCTGATAACAAACTGCGCACCGGCATCGGTCACTTCCTGCAACTGCTGTGGGTTAATCACCGTTCCTGCCCCGACTATCGCATCCGGCACTTCTTTGATCATCGCACGTAATGCATCCATCGCGACGGGCGTGCGCAGCGTCACTTCCAGCACTCTGACACCGCCTGCCACCAGCGCTTTCGCCATCGGCACAGCGTGTTCCAGTTTATTCACCACGATGACCGGCACGACAGGTCCGGTGGTCAGAATCTGTTCAGCACTCGTTTTCCAGTTTTTCATCAGTTCCCCTTGCTTGATAACACCGGGATTGTGGCCCGGTCATGGAGCATCGGCTCCTGCCCTGTAATTTGCGTCACTACCATACATGATCCGCTTCCTGAGCGTCTATCCTCCTGCGCCGATTTTGAAACAGCAGTTCAGTTTTATTCGTATCCGCTGGCCCGGTGCAAAGGCAAAAAAAAAGCCCGCGTTGCGGGCTTCATCATCACTGCTATTATTCAAACTCGTTCCACGAGCGGCCATCGCGGGTGATCATCGCTACCGAGGCCACCGGGCCCCAGGTGCCAGCCTGATACGGCTTGGAAGAGTCGCCATCCGCTGCCCAGGCTTCGATAATGGAATCGACATAGGTCCATGCGGCTTCAACTTCATCGCGACGCACAAATAGCGCCTGAATACCGCGCATGCTCTCCAGCAGCAGACGCTCGTAAGCATCGGCAAGGTGCGACTGGTTGAACGTCTCGGAGTAACTCAGATCCAGCTTGGTAGTCTGCAGCTTGTGCTTGTGATCGAGGCCTGGCACTTTGTTGAGGATCTCGATATCCACGCCCTCGTCCGGCTGCAGACGAATGGTCAGCTTATTCTGCGGCAGCTCTGAGTAAGAATCTTTGAACAGGTTCATCTCAGGGTTTTTAAAGTAGACCACCACTTCAGAACACTTGGTCGGTAAACGCTTACCGGTACGCAGGTAGAACGGCACGCCTGCCCAGCGCCAGTTGTCGATATCAACACGAATCGCGACGAAAGTCTCCGTAGCGCTCGTTTTATTGGCTCCCTCTTCTTCCAGGTAGCCCGGCACTTTTTTACCCTGAACAAAGCCCGCAGTGTACTGACCGCGTACGGTTTTCTCACGCACGTTGGTCTGGTCGATGCGGCGCAGCGAGCGCAACACTTTAACTTTTTCGTCACGGATGCTGTCGGCGCTGAGATCGGACGGCGGTGACATGGCGATCATGGTCAGAATCTGCAACAGGTGGTTCTGAATCATGTCACGCATCTGACCCGCTTTATCGAAGTAACCCCAGCGGCCCTCGATTCCCACTTCTTCGGCCACAGTAATCTGTACGTGGTCGATGGTGCGGTTATCCCAGTTATTTACGAAGATAGAGTTTGCAAAGCGCAGCGCCAGCAGGTTAAGCACGGTCTCTTTGCCGAGATAGTGGTCGATACGGAATACCTGGCTCTCATCAAAATATTCGCCAACGCTATCGTTGATCTCCTGAGAGGTTTCCAGTGAGGTACCCAGCGGCTTCTCCATCACGACGCGCGCCGGTTTCGCATTCAGCTTCGCGGTGCCCAGTCCCTGACAGATCGCGCCAAAGGTGCTCGGCGGCATCGCAAAGTAGTTAATGGTGGTGCGGTTTTTCTGATCCAGCATCTTGCCCAGTTTCGGGAAATGCGTGGTGTCATTAACATCGAGGTTGCAGAAGTCGAGACGATTGCTGAGTTTGTCCCACAGCGCTTCGTCAATCTTCTCCTTCATGAAGGTTTCCAGCGCTTCACGTACCACTTTGGTGTATTCCGCTTTATCCCACTCGGCACGGCCGACACCAATAATGCGGGTTTCCTCGTGGATCTGACCCGCTTTCTCTAACTGATACAGTGAAGGCAACAGTTTACGGCGTGCAAGATCGCCTTTGGCACCGAAAATCACCAGATCGCATGCCTGGGCTGTTTGTGTTACCGCCATTTTCCTCTCCTCGTTGCAGGATAGTCCGGTGGTGATGCATCCTCTGCCACCGGGTCCAGGTTATTATTTTCTTTCAGCACAATGTACTTTTTTCCCCGCGCCAGGTAAACCGACTCGCCGGGTCTACCGCATTAACTCTGTACCGGATGCGCTAAACGCGTGTGATGACACGTGCGGATTGCCGGTTTTTTCTGTGTCTGCGGGTGTCAGAAAAATCTGGCACCGGTCAAAGTATCCCGAAAAAAGGGGTGTCAGACTTGCCAGCCGTTGCGCTTGCCGGGTGCTGACGCGATATAGTCGCTGTTAATCGGCTCCTGCGACAGTGATAATTGAAATTGATAAAAGCGATAATGGTCATCGGCTTATGAATATGCTGGAAAAAATTGAGGCGCAGTTCGCTGCGCTGAGCAAAGCGGAACAGAAAGTCGCCCGGCAGATTCTGGCTGCCCCCCAGACGGCGATGCACTCCAGTATTGCGACGCTGGCAGGTGTTGCCGGCGTAAGTGAACCCACCGTAAACCGCTTCTGCCATCGCCTGGGTACCCGCGGCTTTCCTGACTTTAAACTGCAGCTGGCGCAGAGCCTGGTGAAAAGCAGCAGCTGGGTCAGCCGGGGTGTGGAGGATGACGACAGTGTGGAGGACTACAGCCACAAGATCTTCGACTCGGCGTTGGCTGGACTGCAGCGGGTGCGCGATCAGCTAAACAGCACGCAGTTGCAACAGGCCGTCACCCTGCTTGCGCAGGCCGACAAACTCGCCTTTTTCGGGCTGGGGGCATCCGCGGTCGTGGCGCATGACGCCTTTACCAAATTCCTGCGCTTTAACCTGCCGGTTATCTGGTCGGACGATATTGTGATCCAGCGCATGAGTTGCATAAATAGTCGAGCCGGTGACGTTTTTGTTCTCATTTCGCATACTGGACGCACAAAAAATATGGTAGAACTGGCTCGCCTGGCCCGTGTAAACGGTTCCACCGTTATTGCCATCACCTCTCCCGATTCACCCCTTGCCCATGAAGCAGCGATAGCTTTAGTGCTTGATGTACCGGAAGATACGGATGTCTATTTGCCGATGGTGTCGCGCCTGGCGCAGTTAACCGTGATCGATGTGCTGGCGACCGGTTTTACCCTGGAACGGGGTGCCCCCTTCCGGGAAAACCTGAAACGCGTGAAAGAGGCGTTGAAAGCGTCGCGTTACGAAAAGAACACCATTCGGGAAGAGAGTGATCAGCAAAAAAATTAACATCACATTTACAATGTGAGTCGTATCACAACCCGTCGATCGTATAGAATAGATAACCATGCTGTGTCCACAGACCCGGACACGCTTAAATGTTTACGGAGTCCTCGATGTCAAGACGTCTCAGAAGAACCAAAATCGTAACAACCCTCGGCCCGGCCACCGATCGTGATAATAACCTCGAAAAAATCATCGCTGCCGGTGCGAACGTTGTACGACTCAACTTCTCTCACGGCACGCCAGAAGACCATCAGCTACGTGCCGATAAAGTGCGTGAGATTGCCGCAAAACTGGGCCGCCACGTGGCTATCCTCGGTGACCTTCAGGGTCCAAAAATTCGTGTTTCGACATTTAAAGAAGGCAAAGTTTTCCTGAATATCGGCGACCGTTTTCTGCTGGATGCCAGCCTGGGCAAAGGCGAAGGCGATAAAGAGCGCGTCGGTATCGACTACAAAGGTCTGCCTGAAGATGTGGTGCCGGGCGATATCCTGCTGCTGGATGATGGCCGCGTACAGCTGAAGGTGCTGGAAGTTCAGGATACGAAAGTCTTCACCGAGGTCACCGTGGGCGGCCCGCTGTCGAACAACAAAGGCATCAACAAGCTGGGCGGCGGCCTGTCAGCTGAAGCGCTGACCGAAAAAGACAAGGCAGACATCATCACGGCCGCTAAGATCCGCGTCGATTATCTGGCCGTCTCCTTCCCACGCTGTGGCGAAGATATGAATCTGGCGCGTCGTCTGGCGCGTGAAGCGGGTTGTGACGCTAAGCTGGTCGCTAAAGTGGAACGTGCCGAAGCGGTTGCCAGCCAGGAAGCGATGGATGACATCATTCTGGCATCAGACGTGGTGATGGTTGCGCGTGGCGACCTGGGCGTAGAGATTGGCGATCCGGAACTGGTCGGCATTCAGAAAGCATTAATTCGTCGTGCACGTCAGCTTAACCGCACCATCATTACGGCGACGCAGATGATGGAGTCGATGATCACGAACCCGATGCCAACCCGCGCAGAAGTCATGGACGTGGCGAACGCCGTGCTGGATGGTACCGATGCCGTGATGCTCTCTGCGGAAACCGCAGCGGGTCAGTATCCGGCAGAAACCGTTTCGGCGATGGCGAAGGTCTGCCTGGGCGCAGAGAAAATCCCAAGCGTCAACGTCTCCAAGCACCGTCTGGATGTGCAGTTCGACAATGTTGAAGAAGCGATCGCCATGTCTTCCATGTACGCTGCAAACCATCTGCAGGGCGTTACTGCGATCATCACCATGACTGAGTCGGGCCGTACTCCGCTGATGACCTCACGTATCACGTCGGGCCTGCCGATCTTTGCGATGTCTCGCCATGAACGCACGCTCAATCTTACCGCGCTCTATCGCGGTGTGACGCCGGTGTTCTTCGACAGTAACAATGACGGTGTCGCGGCCGCACACGACGCGGTTAACCTGCTGCGTGATAAAGGTTTCCTGGTATCTGGCGACCTGGTCATCGTGACGCAGGGTGATGTGATGGGTGCCACCGGCACCACCAACACGACTCGAGTGTTGCGCGTGGATTAATTGCGCCCCCGTCTACATTGTCGGTGTAGAATTAACAACGCGACTGCCTGCCAGTCGCGTTTTCTTTTCTGACAAGGAGGCAAGATGCCCCGTTTCCAGCCCATCAGCCAGCTTACCGGCCGAATTTTACTTTTTCCTCTGGCGTTAGTGCTGTTCGAGTTTGCGACCTATATCGCTCACGACATGATTCAGCCCGGCATGCTGATCGTCACCAGCGAGTTCTCTGTTGGCCCGGAATGGGTATCTACGTCACTGACCGCTTACCTGATTGGTGGCGTGGTGCTGCAATGGCTGCTGGGTCCACTCTCCGATAAGTTTGGCCGGCGACCCGTGATGCTTTCCGGCATCCTGTTTTTTGCCGTCGCCTGCATACTGACCCACTGGGTCAGTTCGATTGAAGAATTTGTCAGCCTGCGCTTTATTCAGGGCATCAGTCTCTGCTTTATTGGCGCGGTCGGCTATGCCGCGATTCAGGAAGCCTTTGATGAGGCGCTGGCGGTGCGCATGATGGCGCTGATGGCCAACGTAGCGCTGCTGGCTCCGCTGGCAGGCCCACTGGCCGGTGCCGCCTGGCTCACCGTGGCCAGCTGGCGCAGTATGTTCTGGCTGTTTGCCGCCTGCAGCCTGGTGGCTTTGGTGGTGCTGTGGCGTGTAATGCCCGAAACTGCAGGCGATCGCAGTCACTCCATTGCCCTGCCGAATCTGGCGCGTAACTATGGCCGACTGATGAAAGACCGGCTGGTGATGTTCGGATCATTTGCTATCGGGCTGGTGTTTATCCCCATCCTCACCTGGGTCGCTCTGTCACCGGTGATCCTGATGCATGACGAAGGTCTGTCTCGCATGCAGTATGCCCTGCTGCAGTTGCCGGTGTTTCTGGCGATGATTGCCGGTAACCTGACGCTGAGTAAGCTGGCCGGACGGGTGCCGATTGAACAGCCGGTGAAGTTCGCCGCCTGGCCGATTCTGATTGGCCTGAGCCTGGCGCTGCTGGCAAGCCTGCTCAACAGCCACGGTTATCTGCTCATCACGGCTGGCCTGAGCCTTTACGCCTTTGGCGCGGGGATGGTGAATGCCGGACTCTATCGCCTGACGCTTTACGCCAGCGACGAAGGCAAAGGCAGCGTGGCGGCAATGCTGGGGATGATCAGTATTCTGACGCTGGCGGTGGGAATTGAACTGGCGAAAAGTGGCTACTTCAGCGGCGGCACGTTGTGGTTCTGTCTGATTAACTTTATCAGCGGCGTGCTGTGGTTTGGTCTCGTGACCCTGTTTATGCGTGAGCGCAAACGTCGCAGCAGGCTGGAGGCGTTATAACAAAGCTGCGTAATCGTCTGCGCTGAGCATGCCACGGATGGCGGTTTGCGTCTTTGCGCAGGGGATATGCTTCCTGAGCCAGCTCTTTTATTCGCATCATAAAAGGCTGCGAAAGCGGCCTTTTTGGTACGTCGGGTTTGGTTAGCGGTATGTTCGAAAATGCTTAGGGAACACGGTCAGATCGGAAAGGCGCTTAAGCCATCCCTGGCCGCTCGTCCCGCGCCATCCGGGGCGCGGGACGCTTTCCTCCTCTGCCCGTGTTCCCTGCGCTTTAAGTTTATTCGCCGCTTTCAGATTCACCCAGATCCAGCGATTAAGTGATAATAAAAAGGCCGCTTTCGCGGCCTTTCTGCTATTTGCGTGGATAAAGCTCTTTGCGCGAATAGGGTTCGATGTCACCCTCTTTGCGGGTCTTAAGCAGCTTAAGAATCCACGTGTACTGCTCGGGATGCGGGCGAACGAACACTTCCACCTCTTCATTCATCCGGCGAGCCAGCTGGTGATCGTCGGCCTCACGCAAATCGTCCATCGGCGGACGCACATAAATCTCAAGCTTATGCGTTACGCTGTTATAAACCGGAAACAGCGGCACCACGCGGGCACGACACACCTTCATCAGCCGGCCTACCGCTGGCAATGTCGCCTTGTAGGTCGCGAAGAAATCGACAAATTCGCTGTGCTCGGCACCGTGATCCTGATCGGGCAGATAGTAGCCCCAGTAGCCCTGACGTACTGAACTGATAAACGGCTTAATGCCGTCGTTGCGGGCATGCATCCGGCCACCATAGCGGCGACGGGCAGTGTTCCAGGCATAGTCCAGCAGCGGGTCGCTCTGATTGTGGAACATGGCCGCCATCTTCTGGCCTTCTGACGCCAGCAGCATGGCAGGAATATCTACCGCCCAGCCGTGTGGCACCAGGAAAATCACATTCTGCTGCTCAGCTTTCATCTGATCGATGATTTCACGACCATGCCACTCAACGCGCTGTCGGATGCGTGCAGGATCGCGTAATACCAGCTCGGTCATCATTGTCATCGCCTGCGGCGCTGTCGCAAACATCTCATCGACCAGCGTGGCGCGCTGCTCTTCGCTGAGTTCCGGCAGGCAATAATAGAGATTAATCAGCGCGCGGCGGCGTGCGCCCTTTGCCAGCTTACCGGCAAACCGACCTAACCGGCCCAGCAGCGGATCGCGTAATTTTGGCGGTAAATAAGCCAGACCCGCCAGCGCACCGATTGCCAGCCAGCTGCCCCAGTACTTAGGTTTGAGAAAAGAACGTTCAAAAACGGGAATAAATTCAGTGTTATTTTTTTTACGGGTTTCCATGCACTCGCCTCAAGCAATGACCGGCTTATGATAGTGACGACCTGAAAATTTGCAATCATCCTGCGCCAGATAGCAAAAAACCGACGGAGAAGCCGTCGGTTTTTGCGCGATTTGACGAAATTCGCTTACTTCAGACCCAGCTGAGGCAGCCAGGATTTCACCTGTGCCATATAATCGCTGCGATCTTTGCCGGTCAGACCTTCCATGCGCGGCAGCTTCGCCGTTAATGGGTTAACCGCCTGGTTATTGATCCAGATTTCGAAATGCAGATGCGGCCCGGTAGAGCGCCCGGTGTTGCCGGACAGTCCAATACGGTCGCCACGTTTCACTTTCTGACCTGGTTTCACCAGCACTTTTTTCATGTGCATATAGCGCGTCATATACTGACGGCCATGGCGGATAGCAACATAGTTACCCGCGGCTCCGCCGTTCTTCGCCACGACAATCTCACCATCACCTACCGCCAGCACTGGCGTTCCGACTGGCAGCGCAAAGTCGACGCCTTTGTGCGGCGCAATGCGGCCGGTTACCGGGTTAAGACGACGCGGATTAAAGTTGGAGGAGACACGATACTGCTTAACCGTCGGGAAGCGCATAAAGCCACGAGCCAGACCAGAGCCACTGCGATCGTAGAACTTGCCATCTTCGGCGCGGAAAGCGTAATAGTCTTTGCCACCGCTGCGCAGGCGCACACCCAGTAACTGACTCTGCGCACTCTTACCATCCAGCATTTCGCGGGACATCAGAACGCTGAACTGGTCACCGGCACGCAGCTTACGGAAGTCCATCTGCCACTGCATTGCTTTGATCACCGCGCGGGCTTCGGTACTGCTCAGCCCTGCACGCGTGGCGCTGGCGGCAAAACTGCCGCGCACTTCACCCTGCATCACGCTGTTGCGCCATTCGCCCTTCTGCATCTCCGCATCCATCTTAAAACCACCCGCTGGGGTGCGCTCATAGGTGCGGGTTTCACGGCGGGAAATTTCCCAGCTCAGGGTTTTCAGGCCGCCATCATCATCCAGCGTCCAGCTCAGCTGCTGACCAACCTGCAGATTACGCAGATCGCGGTCGCTCATCACCAGCGCATTGATGTCACCGATGTCGATGCCATACTGATTCAGGGCACTGCTCAGGGTATCGCCGGATGAAACGGTGTAGTCGTGCACCCCTGCCGTATCCGGCACGTCGGTATCGACATCATCCGCAGGCAGCTCTTCGTCCGGTTCCGGTGTGCTCTGATCGATCGGCTCACTGGCTTCCGGCAACAGCGTGCGAAGCGTGTTCTTATCCAGTTCAATGTTCTTAACGATGGGCGTGACATCATCGGTGGGATGATAAACGTAGGGCCGCCAGACTGCGACGGCCAGAGTCACTACAGTTAAAGAACCCAGCATTACGCGGTGGGGGCGCGGCAAATTATTAAATGCGAGGGCGACAGAGCGGGCTATCTGCTGCACTTTTACCTATTCCTCATGCTCCATTCAGGCAACTTTCATACTGGCTCGACAGTTGTGAGAGGAATTTCACATAGCTGTCTTTGGCTAAGCTGATGTCTGTGCCCAGGGGATCGAGTGTGCCTTTACGCACCTGTGTTCCGCGGGAGACAGCATCGATGACTGCTGGTCTGAATTGTGGCTCAGCAAAGACGCAGACCGCCTTTTGCTCAACCAACTGTGTTCGTATCTGGTGTAAACGCTGAGCGCCCGGTTGAATTTCAGGATTGACGGTAAAGTGCCCGGTGGGCGAAAGACCGTAGTGTTTTTCAAAGTACGTGTAAGCGTCGTGAAAAACGAAATATCCTTTATTTCTGACCGGAGCAAGTTGTGCGCTGACGCGTTTGTCCGTGTCTGCCAAAGCTACCTCAAACTGCTGGAGGTTGGCGTCAAGTTTGGCTTTATCTTGCGGCATAAGTTCCAATAATTTTCTATGGATTGCAACCGCGGTTTTGTGCGCAATCTCTGGCGACAACCACAGGTGCATATTAAACTCGCCGTGATGGTGATGATGAGCTTCAGCATCCTGATCTTCGGATTTTTCCGCTGCGTGTTCATCTTCATCTTCACCACCGCTAATCAATAACGGTTTCACCCCGTCGATGTTCACCATCGCGAGGTTTTTTTGAGCCGGAAGTTCAGCCGCAGACTTCGCCATAAAGGCTTCCATTTCTGGCCCGACCCAGACAACTAAGTCCGCGTTTTTTAAGCGTTTTGCATCAGATGGTCGCAGGGCGTAATCGTGTTCGGACGCGCCGTCCGGCAGCAGCACCTCAACCGGTGTAACGCCATCAGCAATGGCCGCGGCGATAAAACCTACCGGTTTGAGTGAAGCCACGACATTTGCCTGAGCAGGAAGGGTTAATAAAGCTGAAACAGATAAAGCCGTCAGGGCGAAAATTGTGCCCTTTTTATTATGTAACATATTGCGTCATTCCATCGTGACCATGAGGTGGAATGTGATATTATAACATTCGAAATTCTGTGCAACCTGTAAATACTATGACCTCACTTGTCACACTCGATAACGTTTCGATAAAGTTTAACCAGCGCAATGTGTTATCAGGCGTCAGCCTGGCGTTGCAGCCTGGCCGCATTCTCACCCTGCTGGGTCCCAACGGTGCCGGAAAATCTACTCTGGTGCGTGTGGTGCTCGGCCTGCTCGCCCCTGCGAGCGGTTCCGTTCAGCGTGATCCTGCTCTGCGTATCGGCTACGTGCCACAGAAGCTGCACATCGATCCCACCCTGCCGGTGACAGTTGAACGCTTTATGCGTCTGACCCGTGGCAGCAAACACGCGGAGATTATGCCGGCCCTGAAACGCGTGCAGGCAGGCCATCTGCTCAACTCCCCGTTGCAGAAGCTCTCCGGCGGTGAAACTCAGCGTGTGCTGCTGGCGCGCGCCCTGCTTAATCAGCCTCAGTTGCTGGTGCTGGATGAACCGACGCAGGGAGTAGATGTGAACGGTCAGGTTGCCCTGTATGACCTGATCAATCAGTTACGCGTGGAATTGAACTGCGGCGTGCTGATGGTTTCCCACGATCTCCATCTGGTGATGGCGAAAACGGATGAAGTGTTGTGTCTCAATCATCACATCTGCTGTTCGGGCACGCCGGAAGCGGTCTCCCAGCATCCCGAATTCATCGCGATGTTTGGCCCGCGTGGCGCGCAGGAGCTGGCTATTTACCGTCATCATCATAATCATCGTCACGACCTTCAGGGACGCATCGTTTTACGCAAAGGACAGAGTTCATCATGATTGAGTTGTTATTACCGGGCTGGATAGGTGGTGTGATGTTAGCGCTGGCTGCCGGACCGCTGGGTTCGTTTGTGGTCTGGCGTAAGATGTCCTACTTTGGCGATACCCTGGCGCACGCGTCTCTGCTCGGCGTAGCCTTTGGCCTGCTGCTGAACGTGAACCCCTACTACGCAGTGATTCTGGTCACGGTCTGCCTGGCACTGGGACTGGTCTGGCTGGAGCGTCGTCCGCATCTGGCTATCGATACCCTGCTGGGCATCATGGCGCACAGCGCGCTGTCGCTGGGCCTGGTCGTCGTCAGCCTGATGAAGAACGTGCGCGTCGATCTTATGGCGTATCTGTTTGGCGACCTGCTGGCGGTCACGCCAGATGACCTCTGGGTGATGGGTGCCGGCGTGGTGATTGTGCTGCTGGTGATGGCGTGGCAGTGGCGCTCGCTGCTGTCGATGACCATCAGCCCGGAACTGGCGCAGGTGGATGGCGTAAATATCCAGCGAACCCGGCTGATTCTGATGCTGGTCACGGCGCTGACGATTGGGGTGGCGATGAAGTTTGTGGGTGCGCTGATCATCACCTCACTGCTGATCATTCCGGCTGCCACCGCACGTCGTTTTGTGCGCTCGCCGGAGGGCATGGCGGCCGTCGCCGTGGTCATCGGGGTGATCGCCGTCACCGGCGGTCTCACCTTCTCTGCGTTTTACGACACACCTGCCGGGCCGTCCGTGGTGCTCTGCGCCGCCATCCTGTTTATCTTCAGCATGGTGCGCAGACCGGCTATGTAATTACTCTTCGCGCGCAATGCCGAAGTGGCGATAAGCATGCTGCGTGGCCAGACGGCCACGCGGCGTGCGCTGAATGAAGCCTTGCTGAATCAGGAAGGGTTCAATCACATCTTCGATGGTCTCACGCTCTTCACCAATCGCGGCAGCCAGGTTATCCAGCCCTACCGGCCCACCCATAAACTTGTCGATAATCGCCAGCAGCAGTTTACGGTCCATATAATCGAACCCTTCGCTGTCGACGTTAAGCATATCCAGTGCGCTGCAGGAGACCTCACCGCTCATATCACCATTAGCCCGTACTTCAGCGAAGTCACGTACCCGGCGCAGCAGGCGGTTGGCGATACGCGGTGTGCCGCGCGCACGACGGGCGATCTCTAACGCCCCTTCATCACTCAGCGCCAGGCCCAGACAGGCGGCACTGCGTCCTACGATGTGCTGCAGATCTTTAACCTGATAGAACTCCAGACGCTGCACAATGCCAAAGCGATCGCGCAGCGGCGAGGTCAGCGAGCCTGCACGAGTGGTGGCACCAATCAGGGTAAACGGCGGCAGATCGAGCTTAATCGAACGTGCCGCCGGGCCTTCACCGATCATGATATCCAGCTGATAGTCTTCCATTGCCGGATAGAGCACCTCTTCCACCACCGGTGACAGGCGATGGATCTCATCGATAAACAGCACGTCATGGGGTTCAAGGTTGGTCAGCATCGCCGCCAGATCGCCTGCCTTCTCCAGCACCGGACCCGAGGTGGTACGCAGGTTAACGCCCATCTCGTTGGCCACGATGTTCGCCAGCGTGGTTTTCCCCAGGCCTGGCGGACCGAAGATCAGCAGATGATCCAGCGCATCGCCACGCAGCTGTGCGGCCTTGATGAATATCTCCATCTGCTCACGCACCTGCGGCTGACCGACATACTCGGTAAGCATCTTCGGGCGAATGGCACGATCGATTATCTCTTCTTCGTTAATGCTGGCAGCAGAGACCAGGCGGTCGGCTTCTATCATGACTTACCTCAAATGGCGGCGCGGAGCGCTTCGCGGATCAGGGTTTCACAATCCGCATCCGGTCGACCGACTTTACTGATCATACGGCTCGCTTCCTGCGGTTTATACCCCAGCGATACCAGCGCTGCAACCGCTTCGGATTCCGCATCGTTGGTTTCCGGCTCGGCGCTCGGCGTGGTGAGCGTAAAGGCCGAATCGCCGCCAAACAGGTCGCCGTGCATCCCTTTGAAGCGGTCCTTCATCTCGACGACCAGACGCTCAGCGGTCTTCTTGCCTACGCCTGGCAGTTTCACCAGTGACGCGATCTCTTCTTTTTCTACCGCAGTAACAAACTGCTGCGCCGACATGCCGGAGAGGATCGCCAGTGCCAGCTTGGGTCCGACGCCATTCACTTTAATCAGTTCGCGAAACAGTGCACGCTCCTGCTTGCTGTTAAAACCAAACAGTAACTGGGCATCTTCACGCACGACAAAGTGGGTAAAAATCACCGCTTCGTGCTGAAGTTCAGGCAGTTCATAAAAACAGGTCATGGGCATGTGAATTTCATAGCCTACGCCGTGTGCCTCAAGCAGCACCAGTGGCGGCTGCTTTTCCAGAATGTTGCCCCGTAAACGACCTATCACCTGAATGCTTCCTTAACTAACGAATGTGGCGGATTTTATAACATAAAAAAGGCTGGATGAATATCCAGCCTGAGCGTGTGTTCTGTGCGGTGTCCTAACCTGAGCGCAACCGTCCGCGCGTCAACACCAGCTTACTGTCACTCATGCGCGCGGCGTTCTGCGCTACGTGACAGTGAGTAATGGCTATAGCCAGCGCATCGGCGGCATCCGCCTGCGGGTTTGCTGGCAGCTTCAGCAGAGTTCTCACCATGTGCTGCACCTGACTTTTCTCGGCGCTACCGATGCCCACCACCGTCTGTTTTACCTGACGGGCGGCATACTCAAACACGGGCAGATCGTGGTTTACCGCAGCAACAATCGCGACACCGCGTGCCTGGCCGAGCTTTAGCGCTGAGTCTGCGTTCTTCGCCATAAACACCTGTTCAATAGCGAAGAAATCGGGAGAAAACTGCGTGATGATTTCGCACACGCCCGCATAAATCAGCTTCAGGCGGGCGGGCAATTCGGTGGTATTAGTGCGGATACAGCCGCTGCCCAGGTAGGTGAGCTGGCGGCCAGTCTGACGAATAACACCATAACCGGTGATGCGTGAACCGGGATCAATACCCAGAATAATCGACATTACGCCTCTCCGGTTAACGCTGTGACGATAAACGCCATTACAGCGTTTCCGCCACCTCATCGGAGATCTCACCGTTGTGATAAACCTCCTGCACATCATCGCAATCTTCCAGCATGTCGATCAGACGCAGCAGTTTCGGTGCGGTTTCCGCATCCATTTCCGCTTTGGTGGTCGGGATCATTGCCACTTCTGCGGTATCCGCTTTCAGGCCAGCGGCTTCCAGTGCATCACGCACGGTGCCCATCTCTTCCCAGGCGGTAAAGACATCAATCGCACCGTCATCATAGGTGACGATGTCTTCGCCGCCCGCTTCCAGTGCGGCTTCCATCACCGCGTCTTCATCCTGACCTGGCGCGAAGGAGATGACGCCTTTCTTGTTGAACAGGTAAGCCACGGAGCCGTCGGTGCCCAGGTTGCCGCCGGTTTTGGTGAAGGCGTGACGCACTTCGCCTACGGTACGGTTACGGTTATCACTCAGGCATTCAATCATGATGGCTGAGCCGCCAGGACCGTAACCCTCATAAATGATGGTTTCCATGTTGGCGTTGTCTTCGCCACCCACACCGCGCGCGATGGCGCGATCCATGGTGTCACGGGTCATGTTGTTGGCCAGCGCTTTATCCATCGCTGCACGCAGACGCGGGTTGGAACCCGGATCGCCACCGCCCAGCTTGGCCGCCGTCACCAGTTCACGAATGATTTTGGTGAAAATTTTGCCGCGCTTGGCATCCTGCGCTGCCTTACGATGTTTGGTGTTTGCCCACTTACTGTGTCCTGCCATGTTAACTTTTCTCCGATCTTTTACAGGGTGCAGACTCTCCTGGCTGCGAGCTTATCTACCGTCGGTTTTTTAAAAAACCGTCTGCCCTCAATGGGCGAGCTTAGTGCATCATCCTCACGTAGCGGTGTACGCAGGGGATGTCGCGCTGACGGTGAACAATTTCGTGGCGAGGATGACGCCTGACTGTTCAATAGGTTGGTGTAGTCCTGTTAAAACTCACCAGATTCATAAAATTTAATCTATCCGCCGCCGGAATACCGGGCGATGGCGAGCATTCAGATAAATTCTTCAATTGCCTGGCGGTTACTCCATGATCGGGTTAATGCTGCAGCGTCAGCGGGTGCCAGCCAGCGAAACGCCAGATGCTCGGTCAGCGTAATTTCCCGCTCTTCCGGCAGTTGCAGGCGAAACCAGTGCTCGTGATTATGGGTGACATCCGGAGCATAGCGATGGCGGAAATGGGGGAAGATTTCAAAGTCGATCTGACGCTGACAATCTTCTATTTCCAGCCGCTCAGCCAGCACGTTAATGCCGACCTCTTCCTCCACCTCACGACACGCGGTTGCCAGCGGTGACTCACCCGCTTCCAGGCTGCCGGTCACCGACTGCCAGAACGTGGGATCGTCACGCCGCTGCAGCATCAGCACCCGGCCAGTATCGCGCGCCGAAATGACGACCAGCACTGAAACCGGGTGTTTATAGCCCATTATTTATTCTCAGGCTTTTCTTTTTTAACCACCTGGATGCCAAGCTCCAGCAGAGAAGCCGGGTTCGCTTCGCTTGGCGCTTCGGTCATCATGCAGGCTGCCGCCGTGGTTTTCGGGAACGCGATAACGTCACGAATGTTGTCTGTCCCGGTCAGCAGCATGGTCAGGCGATCCAGACCAAAAGCCAGGCCCGCATGCGGTGGTGTACCGAACTTCAGCGCATCCAGCAGGAAGCCAAACTTCTCGCGCTGCTCTTGCTCTTCAATACCCAGAATGCTGAACACCGTCTGCTGCATTTTACCGTTGTGGATACGCACTGAACCACCGCCCACTTCATAACCGTTGATCACCATGTCATAGGCATTCGCCACGGCACGGGTCGGATCGGCTGCCAGCTCTTCTGCGCTCATCTCTTTTGGCGCAGTGAACGGATGGTGCATGGCAGCCAGACCGCCTTCCTCGTCCTCTTCGAACATCGGGAAGTCAATCACCCACAGCGGTGCCCAGGCTTTCTCATCGGTGATGTTCAGCTCGCGGCCCACTTTCAGGCGCAGCGCACCCAGGGCGTCAGCAACCACTTTGGCGCGATCAGCACCAAAGAAGATGATGTCGCCATCCTGCGCGCCGGTGCGGCTCAGAATGCCTTCAACGATCTCTGCATTCAGGAATTTGGCAACCGGGCTCTGCACGCCTTCCAGACCATCGGCACGGACGTTAACCTTCATCCACGCCAGCCCTTTCGCGCCGTAAATCTCCACGAATTTGCCATATTCATCAATCTGCTTACGGCTTAGCTGCGCACCGGTCGGTACGCGCAGCGCGGCAACACGGCCCTTTTCGTCGTTAGCCGGGCCAGAGAAGACCTGGAACTCCACATTTTTCAGCAGGTCGCCAACGTCCACCAGCTCCATCGGGTTACGCAGATCCGGCTTATCGGAACCGTAGCGATGCATCGCTTCCGCAAAGGTCATCTGCGGGAACTCACCGAGATCCACGCCCTGCACGTCCTGCCACAGATTGCGGATTAAACGCTCCATGATTTCACGCACCTGTGGCGCGGTCATAAAGGAGGTTTCTACGTCGATCTGGGTAAACTCTGGCTGGCGATCGGCTCGTAAATCTTCATCGCGGAAGCATTTTACGATCTGATAGTAGCGGTCAAAGCCGGACATCATCAGCAGCTGTTTGAACAGCTGTGGTGACTGCGGCAGCGCATAGAATTTGCCTTTGTGAACCCGGCTTGGCACCAGATAGTCGCGCGCGCCTTCTGGCGTCGCCTTGGTCAGCATAGGGGTTTCGATATCCAGGAACCCTTCGTCATCCATAAAGCGACGGACAAAGCTGGTGATTTTTGCGCGGGTTTTCAGACGCGTTACCATCTCAGGGCGACGCAGATCCAGATAGCGGTATTTCAGGCGCGCTTCTTCGCTGTTGGTCTGATTCGAGTCCAGCGGCAGGGGCTCAGAGCGATTAATGATGGTCAGTGCCTGGGCAAACACTTCGACTTCACCGGTTGCCATGTCGCTGTTCTTGTTCTTCTCATCGCGTGCGCGCACGGTACCGGTGATCTGGATGCAGAATTCGTTACGCAGTTCAGAAGCCAGCTTAAATGCGTCCTGACGATCGGGATCAAAAAACACCTGCACGATGCCTTCACGGTCGCGCATGTCGATAAAAATCAAACTGCCCAGATCGCGACGGCGGTTTACCCAGCCGCAAAGCGTGACTTGCTGACCCACATGAGACAGATTGAGCTGTCCGCAATATTCTGTACGCATAACACTATCCTTTTAACTTCGCCGCTGCAGCTGACAGCATCCGGCCGCGTTACCTGATGCGATGCTGTCGCAAAAATGGCGGCCATTATAATGGAAAAAGCCAGACAGGATAAGCAGATCAGCGCCAAAGCGCCGATTTCCTGTGTGCATTTGCCCCTCAGCCTGACCCTGGTCGATAATGGGATCACTTAACCTGCAGCCAGGAGCGCGCGTGACACTTCGTATTGGCCTGCCCCAGTGGCAGCATTCACACTGGAAACGCTGGGGTATTGAGAGCCTGGCGGACTATGCCCGCTACTTCCACTGTGTAGAGGGAAATACCACGCTTTATGCGCTGCCAACTGCGGAAACGGTGATGCGCTGGCGCGATATGACGCACGATGCATTTCGCTTCTGCTTCAAATTTCCCAACACCATCAGCCATCAGGCGGCGCTACAGCATAGCGACGACCTGCTGACCGATTTTCTGCGCCTGATGGAGCCGCTGGCCGACCGCATCGGTCAGTACTGGCTGCAGTTGCCCGCCAGCTTCTCCCCGGCGCAGATCGACGACCTGTGGCGTTTTCTGGATAGTCTACCGCGCCGTTTTCACTACGGCGTTGAAGTGCGTCATCCGGCTTTCTTCACCAAGGGCGAGGCGGAACGGTCACTGAATCGGGGCCTGCTGGCGCGTGGCATCAATCGTGTGATGCTCGACAGCCGTCCGGTTCATGCCTCCACCTCACAAAGCCCGGCGGCGCTGGTGGCGCGTTCTCAGAAGCCGAAAGTACCGCCTCATGCTCTGCGAACCGGCTCGCAGCCGATGGTGCGCTTTATCGGCAGCGACAGCGTGGACGAGAGCGTGCCGCTGTTTCAGATCTGGCGTCCCAAGCTGGCTGAGTGGCAGCAACAGGGCGACGCCATGCTGTTTCTGCACACCCCCGATATGGGCCAGGTTTTTCCGCTGGTGCAGGCACTCTGGCCGCAGTTGCAGGAGATCGATCCGGCTATCGGTAACGGACCCGACTGGCCGCAACAGACGTCACTGTTTTGATTGCGTTACAGGACAGCGGGCTGCACGCCCGTTAGAATAGAACCATTATGGACAGTCGCGGGAGTGGCTATGGTTAGCGCGTTATATGTGGTGATAGGTGCATTACTGATAATGAAATTCACGCTGGACGTGGTGCGTTACCGCCGGTTCTACCGGGTGGCATATGGCGATGGCGGCTATCACGACCTGAAAATGGCAATCCGCATTCATGGCAATGCCATCGAAACCATTCCGCTGGCGCTGTTTCTGCTGGTGATGATGGAGATGAACGGTGCCGATATCTGGATGGTGCATCTCACCGGCCTGCTGTTCTTTATCAGCCGCCTGCTGCACGCCTGGGGATTGCGCAGCAGCGCCATGGCAGGCCGCAAATATGGCATGCTGCTGACACTGTTTTCCCTGTGCGGCATGGTGATTTTCAACCTGATCTATATGCCATGGGAGCTGGTGCTGACACTCCATTAAACCAGCCTGGGTTAAGGGGTGCAGCCCGCCCCACTTTCTGCGAGAATAACGCCCTTTCCGTCGTCTCTTCGGATTTTCGATATGTCTGACCGCGATCAACTCTTCTCAGCGCCCATTGCAAAACTGGGCGACTGGACTTTTGACGAGCGTGTAGCTGAAGTCTTTCCAGACATGATTCAGCGCTCGGTGCCGGGCTACTCCAACATCATTTCGATGATTGGCATGCTGGCAGAACGTTTTGTGACTCCGGACAGCAGGGTCTATGACCTGGGCTGCTCGCTGGGCGCGGCCACGCTTTCGGTGCGCCGCAATATTCATGTGCCAGGTTGCCAGATCATCGCGGTGGATAACTCCCCTGCGATGGTGGAGCGCTGCCGCCGACATCTTGATGCGTTTCGCGCTGACACGCCAGTCACGGTGCTGGAAGCGGATATCTGCGACATTGAGATTGAAGACGCCTCGCTGGTGGTGCTCAACTTCACGCTGCAGTTTCTGGAGCCGCCTGCACGCCTGGCGCTGCTGGAAAAGATCTGGCAGGGACTCAAACCGGGCGGCGCGCTGGTGCTGTCGGAGAAGTTCAGCTTTGAAGATGCCGAGGTCGGTGAGCTGTTATTCAACATGCATCACGACTTCAAACGCGCCAATGGCTACAGCGAGCTGGAAATCAGCCAGAAACGCAGCATGCTGGAAAACGTGATGCTGACAGACAGCGTTGAAGCGCACAAAGCCCGCCTGAAACAGGCCGGGTTCTCGCACGCCGAACTCTGGTTCCAGTGCTTTAATTTTGGATCTCTGGTGGCGTTGAAATGATCGACTTTGGCCGTTTTTATCAGCAAATTGCAGTGGGACCACTGGCGAAGTGGCTGGAAGTATTACCGGCGCAAATCAGTGAGTGGCAACGTGAAAACCTGCACGGGCACTTTCGTGACTGGTACAAGTCGCTGGAGTATCTGCCGCTGCTGGAACCGCAAAAGCTGGACCTGCTGCACAGCGTCACCGCCGACCGCGATGATATCAGCGACCGTCATCGTCAGGGGATTGAGAAATTACTGCGTAACCTGATGCCGTGGCGCAAAGGGCCTTATTTCCTCTACGGCACCCACATCAATACTGAATGGCGATCTGACTGGAAATGGGAACGGGTGCTGCCGCACATCTCCCCGCTGGCGGGCCGGACGGTGCTGGATGTGGGCTGTGGCAGCGGTTACCACATGTGGCGGATGATTGGCGCGGGCGCACACTTGGTGGTCGGCATCGATCCAATGCAGCTGTTCCTGGTGCAGTTCGAAGCAGTGCGTAAGCTGCTGAATGACGATCGCCGGGCACATATGCTGCCGCTGGGTATTGAGCAACTACCGGCGTTACAGGCGTTTGATACCGTATTTTCGATGGGTGTGCTCTATCACCGTCGTTCCCCGCTGGATCACCTGCTACAGCTGAAAAATCAGCTGGTGAGCGGAGGCGAGCTGGTGCTGGAAACGCTGGTGATTGACGGCGATGTCAATCAGGTGCTGGTGCCCGGTGAACGCTACGCCCAGATGCGCAATGTCTTCTTTATCCCGTCAGCGGAAGCGCTGAAAAGCTGGCTGGAAAAAAGCGGGTTTGTCGATGTGCGGATTGTCGATTTTGCTCTGACCACCACCGAAGAGCAGCGCCGCACCGATTGGATGACCAGCGAGTCGCTGGCGGAATTCCTCGACCCCGAGGACCCCAGCAAAACAGTTGAAGGCTATCCGACTCCCCTGCGCGCCGTACTGGTCGCAACCAAACCTTAATGCCTTAGCGGCGAGACAACGCCAGTTTCGCCGCAAATCCAATAAATACGCAACCGGTCAGGCGATCCATCCCCTTCAGCACCGTCGGTTTTCGCAAATATCCGGCGAAATAGTGGCTGCCGCCAATCAGTACCGCATTCCAGATCAGCCCCAGCAGCATGTGTGTCAGTGCCATCAGCGTGCACCAGAGCGCAACCGACGCGCCCGCCGGGATAAACTGCGGCAGAAAAGTGACGTAAAACACGCCAATTTTCGGATTCAGCAGATTTCCCATTAATCCCCGACTGAAGCAAGCCAGATAGCCCTGCGGTTGTGCAGGCTGTTCGGCTGTCTCCACGGATTGCTGACGCGGCTTA
This sequence comes from Pantoea sp. F_5, assembly GCF_008631595.1. Lineage (NCBI taxonomy): Bacteria > Pseudomonadati > Pseudomonadota > Gammaproteobacteria > Enterobacterales > Erwiniaceae > Pantoea > Pantoea sp. F_5. The sequence goes on along the minus strand of NZ_VWUO01000007.1, from coordinate 209,204 downwards.
AGCAGCAGCTTTATGCCCAGATAGAGCAGCCAGCCGGCACCGATCCACTTCAGCAGGTTATAGGCGATCTCAGAGGCCATCAGTAGCGCGCCCAACCCCAGCCCAACTGCGATGCCCCAGAGCAGACAACCCAGCGTCACGCCAAGGGCTGTCGCCCAGGCACGCTGCCAGCCCTGCGCAATGGCGGTACGCAGCACGAGCGCGGTATCAAATCCAGGTGTGAGTGTCAGAATGGTTATCGCAAACAGAAATGAAAAGAGCGTGGCGCTCATGATGATTCTCCGTTATCTCTCCCGGCCAGGGGCGTTCAGGCAGCTTAACAGCCCATGGCGCAGTCATGTGCGGGATCACCTGCCACGCTGAGCGGATTGTGCCAGGCTGGATCGGGTCGAACCATTCATATTAAGGAGATGTGGTTATGAGTAAATTTATTTTTTCATCACCCCGTAAATATGTGCAGGGTGCAGGTGTGCTGGATGAGCTGGGAACCTACCTGACTGAACTGGGCGATCAGGCTTTTCTGGTGGCGGATGACGTTGTCTGGAAGCTGATTGGCGAACGCACACAACAGACATTGCAATCCGCCGGGGTGAAATTCAGCTGGCAGCAGTTTAACGGCGAGGCCTCCAGTAATGAGATCACCCGTCTCAGTGCGCTGGCGAAGAGCCAGGGCTGTAACGTGGTTGTCGGGCTGGGCGGCGGCAAAACGCTGGATACGGTTAAGGCGGTGGCGGACGAACTTAAACAGCCGGTGGCGATTGTGCCGACCATTGCCTCCACCGATGCCCCCTGTAGCGCGCTGTCAGTGATCTACTCTGACAACGGCGTATTTGAGAGCTATCGCTTCTACAGCAAAAATCCCGACCTGGTGCTGGTGGATACCGCAGTCTGCGCCAGTGCGCCTGCACGGCTCTTTGCCTCCGGCATTGCTGATGGCCTGGCCACCTGGGTTGAAGCGCAGGCAGTGGCGCGGTCCCATGCTAAATCCATGGTCAGCGGCGATCCGACCCTTGCCGGTCTGGCGATTGCCCGCGCCTGCGAAGAAACACTGCTTAAGTGGGGATACAGCGCCTATATCGCCGTTACCGAAAAACGGGTCACCCCCGCAGTGGAAGCCGTGGTTGAGGCGAACACGCTGCTCTCGGGGTTGGGCTTTGAAAACGGCGGGCTGGCAGCCGCCCACGCTATTCATAATGGTTTTACCGCCATTGATGGCGATATCCATCATCTGACCCACGGCGAGAAAGTCGCCTATGGCACACTGACGCAGATGGTGCTTGAGCAGCGTCCGGACGAGGAAATTGCGCGCTATATCCGTTTCTATCGCTCTATCAACATGCCGACCACGCTGCGTGAAATGCATCTGGAAAATGAAAGCTGGGAGAATCTGGTGAAAGTGGGGGCACTGGCGAACAGTGAGGGTGATACGCTGAAAAACCTTAACCCTCATTTGTCACCGGAAGATATCGCCAACGCCCTGCTGGCGCTGGATGCTTTTAGTCAGACGGTGAAATAAACCGCCAACAGGCGATCATTCGATCGCCTGTTACTCTTCTGCCGCAGGCTGATCCCAGTACTCATATTTGTAGGCGGAACTGAGATGGCGCTCGATGGTGCCACGCGTGAAGATTTCGGTTTCATGCAGATAGCTCAGGGTACAGTTGCCGACCTCATCCCAGGACTGACACTCATCGACCGACCGGATGGTGCTCAGCGGTGTGGTCGCCGTGCCGTTAAGCCGCACTTCACGCCACTGGGGGTCGTAGGTGTATTCGTCAGTTCTCCGGGCGGAGGTGGTGCGCGTCACCAGGCCCTTTGGATTCCAGTGGTAGTGGAACTCGCCGTTAGTCAGCGGATCGCTGCCACGTGCCACACTCTTCTCCAGTCGTAGCTGGCGATCGTAGCGATAGGTGGTGTCGGTAAAGCCGGTTTTACCCATGCTGGTAAATCTGTCGGAGGCGCTGGTAATATTGCCATGCTGGCCTTTCTGCCAGTTAATCGTTCCCTGCCGGTTATCAACAACGACTTCTTTGCCCTCTTTCAGCACTTTGACCAGATACGCATATTCCGCCACCCAGCCGCCCTGTACCCTGGCAATGTGTTGCTCCATGCTGAGGATCACGTTGCGTTCACTTTTGTCGTAGCTGACGTCAGCTACCGTGAGATCGCCACAGGCGTCAAACTGACCCAGCACCCGCTTTTGCGAATTCACATCTTTGCCAAATTCACCTGCAATCACTTGCTTCACTGCGCCTTTCGCATTGCCGCCCAGCAAAATCAGGTTGTTGCTGTTGGCCACGGCGTCGTTGTCAGCGCGGCATGCGCTGGCCGCAGCGTAGCTGCTGCACAGCACGGACAGCAAAAGGATGAGAGCGGCACTCTGATTGCGATTCATAGGGTCAGTTCCGGGCAACGTTGCTGTAAGTGTAAACCCTGCCGTGAAAAACAGCGGCAATCGGTGATGAATTGAAGCTGCCGCCCGGGGTTATGCCTGAAGCGGTGCGGTGATGTAAGCGTAACGGATAGCCCGGCGGTTTGCGTGGGTCTCAGCAGTAAAAGTCCTGGATGGCAGTGAAAAATTCAGTTGAACGACGGCTGCTCATGCCTGTCATGCCGGTTTACCAGGCTGACCGGCTGCGGGGGATAAACTGAAGTCCGATATGATCGTCTGTTCAAGCGAGGTAAGCGAAGGTGAGATGATGAGCAACCTGGCACTAAATGCGGCAGAGAACCGGTGCGAGCAGCAGGTTTTACACAAAAAGAACCCCAGCAAGCATACTGGGGTTTGGTACTTGCAAACACCACGTCAATGATCGGCGTGCTGCGCGGCAAAATCTGTTGTGGTTCAGGCAACCCGAACGGTGCTCATCTGCATCACGCTTTTCATCGCCTCAACCACGTCGCCGTCGACACAATAGCGGCTGAACTCGTCGGTTTCGGCTTCAGAACACATGGAGACGCCCGCTTTGCGGTAACGCATCGGTGACGCCATCAGGCGGCTGGCCGAGCTGTGGACTTCATCAATCCCCATGTCGAGAAACTTTTGCAGGTTGCTGAGACGCACGCCCGCACCCGCCATAATGATAGGACCGGTACTGGTCTCATTTAGTTCCCGAAGTAATGCAATTCCATTTTCAGCGCTCTGCTGCTGACCGGATGTCAGAATGCGCGCCACCCCCAAATCCGTTAACGCTTCCAGTGCGCGCTTAGGGCTGTGACAGAGATCGAAGGCGCGATGGAAGGTCACCGCCAGACCGTCACACAGCGCCATAATCTGTCGCATCTGCCCCTCATGAATATGGGCGTCCTCATCCAGCATCCCAATCACCAGACCGGGAAATCCAAGTTCACGGATTAACGCCACATCCGATTTCATCGCCTCAAATTCACGTGCGGTATAACAAAAATCGCCACCCCGTGGCCGGACAATAGGATGAACCGGAATCGAAACCTCGCGCCGGGCGGCGTTCAGCATCCCCGCCGACGGCGTCAGGCCGCCTTCACGCGGTGCAGCACAAAGTTCAACCCGATCAGCGCCCGCCTGTTGTGCGGTCACGGCGCAATCCACGCCATAGCAGCAAATTTCCAGTGTGGTCATTCTCTTCTCCTTTACATGACTCTGGTTCAAGGCAGATTCATCAGTTAGTCTGGCTGCTGGAATGAGTTTACCGGGAAAGTTAACTATGACATTCAATTTCGACCAACGGATAGACCGTCGTCACAGCGATAGCCTTAAATGGAACAAATATGCGGACCAGGACATTCTGCCGTTGTGGGTGGCAGATACGGATTTCCGATCGCCTGACTGTGTCATCGACGCAATTAAGACCCGCGCCGCGCATGGGATTTTTGGTTATGGCGATACGCCGGTTGAATTTATCGACAGTGCGATAGCGTGGCTCGCCTCACGCTATCAGTGGCACGTTAATCCGGAGTGGATTGTAGTTTTGCCTGGCGTGGTCTGTGGACTGAATCTCGCCGTGCGTGCGTTTACCGCACCGGACGAGCTGACGATTGCCCCCACGCCCATCTATCCGCCGTTTCGCGGTTCGGCAAAACTGGCAGAACGGGGTCAGCTCAGTTTGCCGCTGACGCTGCAACAGGGGCGCTGGGTAGTGGATATGGATGCGGCTGAAGATCAGCTCACCGGCAAAGAGCGGCTGTTAATGCTGTGTAATCCGCAGAACCCGGGCGGTACCGTTTATCGCCGCGACGAACTGCAGGCACAGCTGGAATTTGCGCAGAAGCACAATCTGATCGTCTGTTCCGACGAGATCCACAGCGATCTGCTGCTGGAACCGGGCGCTGAACACATTCCGTTTGCGTCGCTGAGTGAAGATGCCGCGCAGCGCAGTGTGACACTGATGTCACCCTCCAAGAGCTTTAACATTGCCGGCCTGGGTGCGTCCATCGCCATTATCCCCAATGCCGAACTGCGCGCGCGCTTTAACCGGATGCGACGCGGGATTGTGCCGGATGTGGATATTCTTGCGCTGATCGCTGCTGCAGCAGCATGGCGCGAAGGTGAACCCTGGCTGCAGGCGCAGAATATCTACCTGCGCAGTAATCGTGACTGGCTGGTATCACAGGTCAATAAAATGAGCGGCTTGTCCGTCGCCACGCCGGAGGCGACCTATCTGGCCTGGATCGACGCCAGTGCGCTGGGTGTGGCCAGCCCTGCTCTCTATTTTGAGAAGCACGGACTGGGTTTATCGGCCGGACGTGAGTTTGGTAATGACCAGTTTGTCCGGCTCAATTTCGGCTGCACCCGTGCACTGCTGGATGAGGCCGTTGCGCGCCTGAAGCGCGCAGTAGCCGCCCGTATCTAGTTCTGCTCGCTGGCGACAATCTCTTCCAGTCGCCATGGGTGAAACTTGATTGTCGTCTGCCCATCCGTTACCGCCAGGGTCGGATTGGGCAGACGCTCATTCTCGCCCTGCGGTGAGCTGGTTTTAAATGAAATACCCGGCTGCGTCAGCGCGTCATCGGAAAGCAATGCCATCGCGCGCATGCCCAGCGTCTGATGATCGCCGCGCAATACCACCTCAATATGCTCCCAGCCTTCATGACGATAGCGCTTTTCACCCGGCCACGGCAGCTCAACCACATCAATCTGCCTGCCCGCCACGAACAGCGGATCATCTAGTTTAAACAGGCAAATCTGCCGTCCGTTAATCATCGCTGCTGAAAATTCAGTCCCAATCTGCCGCAGGCCTTGCTGCCAGCGCATCGCCGTCGTGTCCTGATGACAACGCAGCGAAATATGGTCAACTTCCAGATCGTTAAGACGCAAACCCAGTCTCTGCGCAAAACTTTGCAACGATTCTTCAAAGCGTCCCAAATCTGTCTTTAAATCATCCAATTCTGGCGGAAAAGATCGCTCAGTCACCGGGATTCCTCTCTATTTGTTAAGCATTTATAATTAGTCTGGTTTATTGTGCGCCGCGTGTCCCGCGTCACAAAATGGTAAGATTCATCTTATTTGGACCGGAATTTAACGCAAAACCGTATAATAACATCTTTCATTTCAGATTTATCTCCTGTTTAGGACCATGAGTTCCTTGATGAAAGTAGCTTAATTAATTGATTTAAAACACCTTCTTTAATACAATAAGATAACTCTCATTTGAACGACAAACAATTGCAGCCTCCCCCACCTTCCTATAAATTTGACCTAACACAACCAAAAGGAATGGCTCTATGTCTATGCTCATCGTTGTCGCTGTCCTGATCGCACTGATGGGGTTTGCAATCTCCCGCCATTGGAAGGTGCGTGAAGATAAAAGCGTAAAGAACCCACGCCGTCATCTGCGACGTCGTTAACGCCTACGGGAAACATCTTCTTCAGCTCTGTTTCCCCGCTTCATCCAACTACTGACGCCCATCCACATTTCACGTATACTTTTCCCCTCATTTTTTTCCGTTTTGTCTGCCCCATCCGTTTCTGCCTATTCGTTACGCGATGCGCTCAGGCAAGATGATGACAGCCCGGCTTTTTGTTCCGGGCGTTGTTCAGCACATGAAGGTAACTCGGTGAATATTCAGGCACTTCTTTCCGCAAAAGTCAGTCAGGCAATGGTTTTAGCCGGCGCACCCGCCGATTGCGAACCGCAGGTTCGTCAGTCTGCCCGGGTTCAGTTTGGAGACTATCAGGCCAACGGCATTATGGCTGTGGCAAAAAAGCTGGGGCAGGCACCGCGACAATTAGCGGAAGCGGTTATTCAGCACCTCGACCTGACCGGCATCGCCAGCAAAGTTGAAATTGCCGGACCGGGCTTCATCAATATTTTCCTTGACCACAACTGGCTGGCAAAGCATGCCCGCGAAGCACTGAGTCTGCCGCGTCTTGGTGTGCAGCTGGCCGAACCCCAGACCATTGTGGTCGACTACTCTGCGCCCAACGTTGCGAAAGAGATGCACGTGGGTCACATCCGCTCCACCATCATTGGTGACGCGGCGGTGCGTACGCTGGAGTTTCTCGGACACAAGGTGATCCGTGCGAACCACGTTGGCGACTGGGGTACGCAGTTCGGCATGCTGATTGCGTTCCTGGAAAAACAGCAGAATGAAAACCACGCTGAGATGGCGCTGGCCGATCTCGAAGGCTTCTACCGTGAAGCCAAGCGCACCTATGATGAAGATCCTGTGTTTGCCGAGCGTGCGCGCGGTTACGTAGTGAAATTACAGGGTGGCGATGCATACTGCCGCCAGATGTGGAAGAAGCTGGTCGACATCACCATGAGTCAGAACCAGAAAATCTACGACCGCATGAAGGTGACGCTGACGCGCAACGACGTAATGGGTGAAAGCCTCTATAACGATATGCTGCCTGGCATTGTTGCCGACCTGAAACAGAAAGGTCTGGCTGTGGAAAGCGAAGGCGCGACCGTGGTGTTCCTGGATGAATTCCAGAACAAAGAAGGTGAGCCGATGGGCGTCATCATCCAGAAAAAGGATGGCGGCTACCTCTACACCACGACTGATATCGCCTGTGCGAAATACCGTTACGAAACGCTGAAAGCCGATCGTGTGCTCTACTACATCGACTCCCGTCAGCATCAGCATCTTGTTCAGGCCTGGACCATCGTGCGTAAAGCGGGTTATGTGCCGGAATCTGTGCCGCTGGAGCACCATGCGTTTGGCATGATGCTGGGCAAAGATGGCCGTCCGTTTAAAACCCGCAGCGGCGGCACTATCAAGCTCTCCGATCTGCTGGATGAAGCCTGGCAGCGTGCCTACACGCTGGTGCGTGAGAAGAATCCGGAGATGAGCGAAGCGGAAGTCAAAGCGCTGGCGGAAGTGATGGGCATCAGCGCGGTGAAATACGCTGACCTGTCAAAAAGCCGCACAACCGACTACATCTTCGACTGGGACAATATGCTGGCCTTCGAAGGTAACACGGCACCTTACATGCAGTACGCCTACACCCGCGTACTCTCGGTATTCCGCAAGGCGGGCATTGATGCCGATTCGCTGGATGCAGAGATTGTCATCAGCGAAGAGCGCGAAGCACAGCTGGCAACCCGCCTGCTGCAGTTCGAAGAGGTTATCATGCAGGTGGCTCGCGATGGCACACCACACGTGATGTGTGCTTATCTCTATGATCTGGCCGGTCTGTTCTCCGGATTCTACGAGCACTGTCCGATTCTCAGCGCAGAATCAGAAGCGACGCGTCTGAGCCGACTGCAGCTGGCGGCGCTGACCGCGAAGACGCTGAAGCTGGGTCTGGATACGCTCGGTATTGACACCGTGGAGCGCATGTAATCGCCGGGACGGAGAGGGTCTTCCCTCTCCGTCGCTAGCTGCTCCTGCCTTATTCCCCCTTCTCTGAGTGGCAGAACGACCTCATGTCTGTAGCAGCGCATCTCATCAGCAATCACCTTCCTGCGGTCAGGCAGTTGCAATGCTTTCTGGCTGTCGCGCATGAGCTTAACTTTCGCCGGGCGGCCGAACGGCTCAGAATGACGCAGCCTCCCCTGACCCGCCAGATTCAGAATCTGGAAGATCTGCTGGGGCAGCCCCTCTTCAGCCGGACGCCCCACGAGGTAACGCTCACCGAATCCGGGCAGGCTCTGGTTGCTAAAGCGGAAGCGATCCTCATCGCCCTCGAAGCCTTAACCCAGCGTGCGGACCCTGTTGTCTCGCGCCTGCGTATCGGCGTAACCCGAACGCTGAACTTTGAAGCTATCACGCCGCTTAACCAGCAGCTCGTTGCACTTCGTGCCAATGAAGAGATGGAGATGCCCAGCCTGACCTCCGCGCAGCTGCTGCAGAACCTGGCCCGTAACACGCTCGATTTAATCCTCACCGGAGAAAAAGGCGCGGAGGCTGATGAGGCCGTCCACTACACCTGGGTTTACCGCGAGCCGCTGCTGGTCGTCCTGCCCGCATCTCATCCTGCCGCACGGGCGGAACAGGTTTCGCCTGAGGCCGTTGCTGACCTGCCCATGTTCTGGTTCGCGCGCAGTGCCAATCCGCTGTTCTACGACAAATGTGAGCGCTACTTCGCTACGCTCTGCGTGACGCTGAAACGGCAGCGGGAGCCGGAAGATTCACTGCTGATGCTGTCGCATATCGCCAGAGGCAAGGGTTTCGCCCTGATGCCCCGGTCAAAATGTACCTTCAACCAGGCCGGACTCTGCTACCGGCCGCTGAGCGAACGAGCGGCCCGGCACTTAGCCATTGATGTGTATGCGGCTATCCGTGCCGATGAAAAAAACGAGGCGATACTCGCGGCGCTGGAAAAATTATCCCCTTAAAAGTAAGGCATTCCGGTACAAAAAGCCGCACTTCATCGGCGAAGCTATATTTACGCCCCCTCAAAACGAAGCGTTAATTTCCCATTCCCGCGCTTTTCCGTTGTGCAATTAATCGCCTCCGTCGCCGCTTCTCCGGTTATTTATTCACCTGCCTGATACCTTTCTGGCATTGCCGGAATAGCAATTCATGGCTGTCGGTATGAGTGAAACAATAGCGACTCATTCACGAGGAGAGACAATGAAAACACGCACGTTATCTCAGGGGCTGGACGTCAGCGCAATCGGTTATGGCGCAATGGGGCTGAGCGAATTTTATGGTCAGACCGACGACCGCCACTCCCTGCAGCTGCTTAACCAGTTACGCGAAACCGGCATCAACTTTATCGATACCGCCGATCTTTATGGCCGTGGCCACAACGAGCAGTTGATCGGTCAGTTTCTCGCCGGGCTAAGCCAGGCCGACCGGCAGACATTTACCATCGCCACCAAATGTGGCATCGCCCGGCCAGCCGATGAGGCCTATGCCCGCACCATTAATAATGAGCCGGACTACATTATCCGCAGCTGCCACGCGTCGCTGAAACGGCTGGGCGTTGAGCGCATCGACCTGTTCTATCTGCATCGTATCAGTCCGGCGACACCGATTGAGGAGAGCATGGCGTGCCTCAGCAGTCTGGTGCAACAGGGCAAGATTGCACGGATCGGATTGTGCGAAGCCTCTGCCGCCACGCTGAAGCGGGCGCATGCCGTGCATCCCCTGGCGGCATTACAGACGGAATATTCACTCTGGACGCGGGACATTGAGGCGGCGATCCTGCCGATGGTGAAACAGCTCGGCATCGGACTGGTGCCCTACTCGCCGCTGGGCAGAGGTTTTCTCACCGGTAAATACCGTAACAACAGCGATTTTACTGAAGGCGACTTTCGCAAAAAGAATGACCGCTTCCAGCAACAAAATCTCGACCACAATCTCAACCTTCTTAACGCGATCGCGCCGCTGGCTGAGAAATATAACGCCACTACCGGGCAGATTGCGCTGGCATGGTTGCTGGCACAGTATGACAAAATTGTCCCGATTCCGGGCACCAGACAGATCGCTTATCTCACTGAGAATGCGCACGCCGCAGATATCAGGCTGGAAGAGGACGACGTAGGGTTACTGAATACGATTCATCAGCAGATTGAGGTCAAAGGCGGCCGCTATTCTGAGGAGGGAATGAAGGGAGTTAACGCCTGAAGACATATTGCGCACTTGCGCACCGTGCTGCGGAAAGGAGCCAGAAACAGAATTCTGGCTCCCCTTCACTCAATTCAGCAGCAAGACGCTTACTGGTAATTGACCATCACTTCGCTGCTTACCACCCGTAATCCCGGTGGCAACGCTCCGCTGCCGGCAAAACCAAAGACCATATGCAGGGTTTCACCGGCGTTGAGATGTGCCAGCCCGCGTGTGGTGCCGCTGGCACCCTCCAGCGTGGTGCAGCGCTGTTCGCCGCACAGCCGCACTTCCAGGCCCGACGGCGCAGGTCTGCTCAGCTCATAACGCCAGTTAATGATGCTGACCTCCCCGCCGACATCGGCGGGTGGCGTCAGCGGCTGCGCCCGTTGCCAGCTGCCACGATTCGCCAGCAGCGGTCCGTTGGCCGTGGCGCTCCAGGCACCACCGGCCGCCTGAGCCACCATCGGCAGCATGAAGAGCACCAACAGCAGCCCGCGCATTATTTGCCTCCGATGGTAGCAGTCATACGGATCTGGCGGTTGTCGCTCAGCTCCAGATTCGAGAGTACGACCAGCTGCGGCAGATTACGGCGCAGGAACCGCGCCAGCAGCGCTCGCAGCGGATGATTGACCAGCAGCACCGGTGGCGCACCCAGCATCTCCTGACGCTGCAATGCCGCCTGTGCCTGGCTTAACAGCCGATCGGCCAGCCCCGGCTCCAGGCCGCCACCGCCCTGCAACGCCTGTAACAGCAGGCGCTCAAGCGTGGAATCCAGCCCGATAACCTGCACTTCATCATTGCCCGGGAACCACTGCTGCGTAATCGCGCGACCCAGCGCCACACGTACCACGCTGGTCAGCTCCTGTGGATCGCTCTGTACCGGCGCATGTTCCGCCAGCGTTTCGATAATGGTGCGCATATCGCGAATCGAGACCCGCTCCACCAGCAGGTTCTGCAGTACCTTATGCAGCGTGGTCAGTGAGATCACCCCCGGTACCAGATCTTCGGTCAGCTTTGGCATCTCCTGCGTCACGCGATCCAGCAGCTGCTGCGCTTCCTGACGGCCAAACAGCTCGCTGGCGAACTGGCCGATCAGATGGTTGAGGTGTGTTGCCACCACGGTACTGGCTTCTACTACGGTAAAGCCCTGAATCTGCGCCTGCTCTTTCAACGCGCTGTCGATCCAGACCGCCGCCAGGCCAAAGGCCGGATCGACCGTTGCTTCTCCCGGCAGACTGCCGGCAGCCGTGCCCGGGTTAATCGCCATCCAGCGGCCAGGATAGGCATCACCACTGCCAATCTCCACCCCTTTCATCAGGATGCGATAGCGCGCAGGAGGCAACTCCATGTTGTCACGGATATGTACCACTGGCGGCAGGAAACCCACATCCTGCGCAACTTTCTTACGGATACTGCGGATACGACCCAGCAGCTCGCCGTTTTGCTGATGATCGACCATCGGAATCAGGCGATAGCCCACTTCCATGCCCAGCGTATCTTCCAGCTGTACATCGGTCCAGGAGGCTTCGGTCGCGGCGGGCGTGTCTGCTGCCACTTTGTTACTGATGCTGCCAGCAACGTCCACTTTCTTCTTCGGCTGCATTTCGCGTCCGCGCAGCCACCAGGCCAGACCCAGCAAGGCGGCGGTGAACAGCAGGAAGACGAAGTTAGGCATACCAGGCACCAGACCCAGCAGGCCAATCACCCCGGCGCTGAGCATCAGCACGCGGGGATCCTTGAAGAGCTGGGTAACCATCTGCTCGCCGACATCCTGATCGGTGGCGACGCGCGTCACGATAACACCCGCTGCGGTAGAGATAACCAGCGCCGGGATCTGAGCAACCAGACCATCACCGATGGTCAGCAGCGTATAGGTCTCTGCGGCATGCCCGACATCCATACCATGCTGCACCACACCCACCAGCAGGCCGCCGATGACGTTGATCACCATGATCATGATACCGGCGACAGCATCACCACGAACGAACTTACTGGCACCATCCATCGAACCGTAGAAGTCCGCTTCCTGGGTCACTTCAGCACGGCGGCGTTTAGCTTCATCTTCACCGATCAGACCGGCGTTGAGGTCGGCATCGATCGCCATCTGCTTACCAGGCATCCCGTCCAGTACAAAGCGCGCGCCCACTTCGGCGATACGACCTGCACCCTTGGTGATAACCATGAAGTTAATGATGACCAGGATGATAAACACCACGATACCGATGGCGAAGTTACCGCCCACCAGGAAGTGACCGAAGGCTTCAACGACCTGCCCTGCCGCGGCGGCACCGGTGTGCCCCTCCATCAGGATGATACGGGTTGAGGCCACGTTCAGTGCCAGACGCAGCAACGTAGAGAAGAGAAGAACGGTAGGGAACGCCGCAAACTCCAGGGTCCGCTGGGTGAACATCGACACCAGCAGGATCATGATCGACAGCGCAATATTAAAGGTGAACAGCAGATCGAGGATGAACGGCGGTAATGGCAGAACCATCATCGACAGGATCAGCAGGATCAGCACCGGCCCGGCCAGCACCTGCCACTGCATATCTTTAAAGTTGCCCGGTAAACGTAGTTTTGCGGCCAGGTTATTAGCCATCGTTTTTGCTCTCTCCTGCAAAGTCCATCTCTGCCGGAACCGGCAGGTTTTTTGGTTTGGTTGGGATCAGGCCACCTTCGCGCTTCCAGCGGCGCGACTGCCAGACCCACGCCAGTACCTCGGCCACGGCAGCATAGAGCGCGCCGGGGATGTGCTGACCAATTTCGGTATGTCGGTATAGCGCACGCGCCAGCGGCGGTGCTTCCAGAACCGGGATGCGATGTTCGGCAGCCAGTTCACGAATTCTCAGGGCGATTTCGCCTGCGCCCTTAGCCACAACCTTCGGCGCGCTCATCTTCTTCTCGTTGTACTGCAGTGCCACCGAATAGTGCGTCGGGTTAGTGACGATGACATCGGCTTTTGGCACATCGGCCATCATTCGGCGGCGCGCGGCGGCGCGCATCTGCTGCCGGATGCGCCCTTTAACGTGCGGGTCACCTTCCTGCTGCTTATGCTCGTCACGGATCTCCTGCATCGACATCTTCAGCTTTTTAACGTGGCTGTAGAGCTGCCAGAAGACGTCATATCCCACCATCGGGATCAGCCCGAGCATGACCAGTGAACAGCAGACCGCGATCATTTGCATGCCGTGAATCAGCGCAGTGACGGGCGATTCGCTGATCAGCCGCAGCATCTCCGGCCAGTGGCTCCAGATGTACCACCAGCCCACTGCGCCGACCAGGATCGTCTTAAGGATGCCTTTAAACAGTTCGGTCCAGGCCTGCGCGGCGAACATCCGCTTGAAACCTGCCATCGGGCTCATCTTCTTCAGGTCGAACTTAATCGATTTACCGCTGAAAACAATACCGCCCAGCAGCATGGGCGCGGCGATGGCCACCAGCACCAGCCCCCCCATTAGCGGCAGCAGCGCCATCAGTGCCTGGGTAATGAGGCTGCCGATATGGCTGACGATAATTTTGTCATCTCTGACCATGCCGTGGTCAAAACGAAGCCCGGTGGCGACCATCGCTGCCAGCCGGTGCGCCATCATGTTGCCGCCCATCCACAGGATCATGATGCCGGCCAGCAGCATCAGCAGTGACGTCAGTTCGCGCGAACGCGGAATCTGGCCCTCTTCACGCGCTTTCTCAAGTCGGTGAGCCGTGGGCGATTCTGTTTTGTCTTCGTCGCTATCTTCAGCCACGACAAACCTCGGTTGGCAGGAATTCTGAGCTTAGAATGCCAAATCTGGCTTAAGTTAAAGCGGAGATAAGATGGGGAAAAAGGGCGTTCTTTGGGGGATGGGTCTGACAATGCGGAACGGGGCCTCCCGAAGGTGACCCAGTTATTTGACGCTGCGAGCCGTTTTGCCCGCCCGCAGGCGGACGAAACCGGATTAAAACCCTAAGCTGTCCAGCAGGTCATCAACCTGATCCTGGTTCGCCACCACGCCTGGTGCATCAGCGTGAATCTGCGGTCCGTTCAACAGGCTGGTGCCTTCCTGACGCTTCTCAGCGCTGACCTCTGGCATGTTTTCCAGCAGCACCATTAACAGCTGGCGCTCGATTTCCTGGATCACATCCATCATGCGCTTGATCACCTGACCGGTCAGGTCCTGGAAATCCTGCGCCATCATGATTTCAAGCAGCTGCTTGTTGGTAAACGCGGTGTGCTCAGGCACGGCGGTGAGGAATTCGCGCGTATCCGTCACCAACTCCCGCGCATCACCCAGTTCAATCGGGTTCTCAAACCACGCATCCCAACGCCCTTTCAGCTGAGTTGCCCCGGCTTCCATCTTATCCTGATGGGGTTGTGCAGCTTCAACACAGTTCAGCGCACGGTCGGCGGCCTGCGCCGTCATCTGCACCACATAATCAAGACGATCGCGGGCATCAGGAATGGCTTCAGCTGCATCGGCAATGGCTTTATCCAGCCCCAGCTCGCGCAGACTGTCGCGCAGCATGCGCGTCAGTGAGCCAATACGTGAAATGATGTCGTGTGCCGCGGCATCCTCAGTTGGTTTCGGAAAGTCGCTCATCACATCTCCTTACATGCCCAGTTTTTCGAAAATTTTGCCCAGCTTCTCTTCCAGGGTTGCCGCAGTGAATGGCTTCACGACATATCCGCTGGCTCCCGCCTGGGCGGCGGCGATAATGTTCTCTTTCTTCGCTTCCGCGGTCACCATCAGCACCGGCAGCGAACTCATCGCCGCATCGGCACGAATGGTCTGCAGCAGCTGCAGGCCATCCATGTTTGGCATGTTCCAGTCGGAAATCACGAAGTCGAAGCCACCCGCTTTCAGTTTGCCGAGGGCATCCACACCATCTTCCGCTTCTTCTACGTTATTGAAGCCCAGCTCTTTCAGCAGGTTACGCACAATACGACGCATCGTATTGAAGTCGTCTACTACCAAAAAGCGCATGTTTTTATCAGCCATATCTACTCCTGAGTTGTCTCGCCCGGCGGGACGGGCCTGTTAAATACGCAATGCCTGTCCGGCGCTAATTTTCGCCAGCATATGCTGGCTGATGTTGCTTAAATCCACGACTTCACTCACGCCGCCTGTGGCGATGGCCTCACGCGGCATGCCAAATACCACACAGCTGGCTTCGTTCTGGGCGATAGTCCAGGCACCTGCCCGATGCATTTCCAGCATCCCGGCGGCACCATCGTTACCCATTCCGGTAAGGATGACCCCTACTGCATTTCGTCCGGCGTACGTTGCCACCGATTTAAACAGCACATCCACTGAGGGTTTGTGCCGGTTAACCGGTGGACCTTCATTCAGTTTCACTACATAGTTGGCACCACTTCGGGCCAGCTCCATGTGCATCGCGCCTGGTGCGATATAAGCGTGCCCCGGCAGAATACGCTCACCGTCTTCGGCCTCTTTCACCGTGATCTGACACAGCTTGTTCAGACGCTCGGCAAAAGAGCGGGTAAAGCCTGGCGGCATATGCTGGGTAATCAGCAGCGCCGGGCTGGTAGCCGGTAACGGCTGCAGCACGTGACGAATCGCCTCGGTGCCGCCGGTAGAGGAGCCAATCGCAATCAGCTTCTCACTACTCAGCAGTGGCCCCGCTTTCAGCGTCGCTGGTACTGGCATCGCTGCACGGTTGTGCAGGCGGGCACGGGCCGCCGCGCGGATTTTGTCGCCAATCATCTGGCTGTAGCCCAGCATGCCTTCGCGGATGCCGAGCTGAGGTTTGGTGACGAAATCCACCGCCCCCAGTTCCAGCGCACGCAGGGTGATTTCGGAGCCTTTCCCGGTCAGCGATGAAACCATCACCACCGGCATTGGCCGTAATCGCATCAGTTTTTCCAGGAAATCGAGGCCATCCATGCGCGGCATTTCCACATCCAGCGTCAGCACCTGCGGATTAAACTGCTTAATCAAATCGCGGGCGACCAGCGGATCGGGCGCCGTAGCGACCATCTCCATATCCGGATGGCTGTTGATGATCTCGGTCATCAACTGCCGCATCAGCGCAGAGTCATCTACGCACATCACGGTGATTTTGCTCATCATCTTTCCTTCGTCAGTCCATAGACGGTTTGTCCACGCAGCCAGAACTCTTTACTGATCTGACTAAAGTTTTCTGAGTGTCCGGCGAACAGGATGCCGCCCGGCTTCAGCAGCGGGACGAACCGACGCAGAATCTTCTCCTGCGTCTCTTTATCGAAATAGATCATCACATTGCGACAGAAAATTGCGTCGAACTGGCCCGGCAGCGCCCAGTCGTTGGCCAGCAGGTTAAGCTGTGCATAGGTGACCATATTGGTCAGCTCGGGACGCGCTCGCACCATTCCGGCGTGTGGACCGGTGCCGCGCAGGAAAAAGCGCTGCATTTGCGCCGGTGACAGCGTACGCAGCTCCTCCTGGCGATAGACACCCGATACCGCTTTTTCCAGCACCTGCGTGTCGATATCGCTGGCATGGACCTGGAACTTACCTGGCCCGGTTCCCAGCGTTTCCGCCAGCGTCATGGCGATGGAATAAGGCTCTTCACCGGTTGACGCCGCGGTACTCCAGACGCTGAAGTTGCCCTGTCGCTTACGTGCATGCTCCGCCAGAATCGGGAAGTGATGCGCTTCGCGGAAGAACGCGGTCAGGTTGGTGGTCAGGGCGTTGATAAACGCCTGCCATTCGGCACTGTTCGGATCGGACTCCAGCAGCGCCAGGTAACGACCGAAATCATCGATATTCAGCGTGCGCAGGCGACGAACCAGACGGTTGTAAACCATCTCACGCTTATGATCGGCCAGTACGATACCGGCACGCTGATAGATCAGCTGGCTGATACGACGAAAATGCGTATCGGAGAGCGGTAAACGCTGCACCATCTGCGACAGCAGCGTTGTCGTCTCACTTTGATCTAAAATTGTCGATTTTTTCATCTCTGCACCTGGCCCGAACTGAATATATTATTTTTCTGCTGCGATGCCCGGCGGCTCAATGGCGGCCGGGCCACGGGCGATTAAAAGGTTTCCCAGTTGTCGTCGCTGCGTACCGCAGACGAACGACCAACGGCTAACGGTGCATCTGACTGGAGCGTTTTTGTCGCCGTTGTCTTGTTAACGGCCTGAGCGACAAATTCTTTACCAATATTGAACACTGATACCGCTTGTTTTAAGTGACTTGCCTGATCTTCGAGCGCTGCAGCCGCTGCCGCTGACTCTTCAACCAGTGAGGCGTTCTGCTGCGTGACGCGATCCATCTCGGTCACCGCAAGGCCCACCTGGTCAATGCCACGGCTCTGTTCGTCTGACGCAGAAGCGATCTCGCCCATGATGTCAGTGACGCGTGTGACCGCGCTGACGATGTTGCTCATGGTGTCACCGGCGCTCTCTACCAGCACCGATCCGGTATTAACGCGGCTAACGGAATCTTCGATGAGACCCTTGATCTCTTTGGCGGCCTGAGCGCTACGCTGCGCCAGGTTGCGTACTTCACCCGCCACGACGGCAAAGCCGCGACCCTGCTCACCGGCGCGTGCGGCTTCAACCGCCGCATTCAGTGCCAGGATGTTGGTCTGGAAGGCGATGCCGTCGATCACACTGGTGATATCGGCAATCTTTTTGGAACTGCCCGCAATCTCTTTCATGGTGGTAACCACGCCATCCACCACTTTCCCGCCCTGCTGCGCGGTTTCAGAGGCGGTCAACGCCAGCTTCGACGCCTGACGGGCGTTTTCGGCATTCTGCTTCACGGTCGCGGTGAGCTGCTCCATGCTGGCAGCGGTCTGCTCCAGCGAGGCGGCCTGCTGTTCGGTACGCGAAGAGAGATCGTTATTACCGATGGAGATTTCGCTGGCACCGGTATAGATGGCATCCGAGCCGTCACGGACGGTACGGACGGTACGTGCCAGCTCCTGCTGCATATGCTGCAGTGACGTCAGTAACTCACCGATTTCGTTGCGCACGGTAATCTCAACCGGCTGAGTCAGATCACCGCGCGCGATGTGCTGAATATGCTCAATGCTCTGACGCAAAGGGCGGATCAGCACGGAGCGCATCACGTTCCACACCAGGATAATCATCAGCAAGGTCACGGCCAGCGTGGCGATGACGATAGTGATGGAGCGGCTATAGGCCTGCTGGTTGGCTTCCACCCCCTGCTGTGCCATCTGTTTATTGGTCTCAAGCCAGGCGCTGTAATCTTTCTGGAACTTGTCCTGGAAACTCTGCGTGGGCTGATCCACAAACCCTTTAAAGTTGCCGGTGGTGAAAAACACCATCAGCTCTGCCAGCGCATCGTGATAGGCCTTATAATTCGCCTGTAGCGCCAGGACGTTTTCAGCCGTTTTGCCCTGTTCTGACAGATTATCGTTAAAGATCTGATAGTTGATTTCCGCCTGTTTCAGCTCCTCGCCCGCCAGTGCGACCAGCTCTTTTACGCTGGCACCCGATCCCGACATCTGCGCATCCTGCAGAAAACGAATACCGGCGCGGTTGAGGGTGTTACGCGCCTGAACCAGCGAAACCCATGAGGTGCCCATCGCCTGTTGCAACGTATTCAGACGCTGGTTGTAGGCAAAATTCTCTTTATCTGAACTGACAGTTTTGAAAAACATTCCGCCGGAAAACAGCTGCAGCAGCGCAAACAGCGCCAGCACACATAGCAGGCCGGAAACAACGCGTACTCGACTAAACATAAAGACCTCATTGGTTGGCGATTCGTGTTTATTTATCGGCGGCGTCGGGGGGAACTTTATGCGTGGCAACGGCTTTAAACCGCCGCCACGCTGAAAGGCAGAAAATCAGGCGCGGGAAATTTTGAAAACCGAGACGGCCTGGGTGAGGACGCTGGCCTGCTGCTCCAGTGCGGCAGCGGCGGCGGCTGACTCCTCCACCAGCGAGGCATTCTGCTGGGTCACGCGATCCATTTCGGTGACGGCAAGACCGACCTGCTCAATGCCACGGCTCTGCTCGTCTGATGCAGAGGCGATCTCGCCCATGATGTCGGTTACGCGGGTAACGGCACCCACAATCTCATTCATAGTGCTGCCTGCGCTTTCAACCTGCAGTGAACCGCTGTTGACGCGAGACACCGAGTCCTCAATCAGCCCTTTGATCTCTTTCGCGGCCTGAGCACTGCGCTGTGCCAGACTGCGCACTTCACCAGCCACCACCGCAAAACCGCGACCCTGTTCACCGGCACGCGCCGCCTCAACCGCGGCATTCAGCGCCAGGATGTTGGTCTGGAAGGCAATACCGTCGATCACGCTGATAATGTCTGCGATCTTCTTCGAGCTGCCCGCAATCTCTTTCATGGTCGTCACCACGCCATTCACCACTTTGCCGCCCTGCTGCGCGGTTTCTGAGGCGGTCAGCGCCAGCTGTGAGGCCTGACGGGCGTTATCAGCATTCTGTTTCACCGTGGCGGTGAGTTGCTCCATGCTGGCTGCAGTCTGCTCCAGCGAGGCCGCCTGCTCTTCGGTGCGGGCTGACAGGTCGTTATTACCGGCTGCGATTTCGCTGGCACCGGTAAATATGGCGTCAGAACCGTCACGCACATTACCCACCGTCATCACCAGTGACTGCTGCATCTCATGAATGCCGGCCGCCAGCTGGCTCATCTCATTACGTCCTTCAACCACAATCGGCTGGGTCAAATCGCCGGAGGCGATAGCGCGAATCTGCACCAGCAACTGTTGCAGAGGCTGAATCAGCACCTGGCGCAGGCCAAACCAGCAGGTAATAATCACCACCAGCACCACAACACCAATGGTGGCCAGCAGCCACATCATCTGTGTAAACGCTTTCTGATTCTTTTCCATACCCTGATCGGAAAGTGCGGTCTGGAGCGCACGCCATTTGTCATAGCTGCCCTGCATCGCCACCTGCTTCTGCTCAATATTCTGTTTAAACATGCCTTCCAGATCGCGCGCCTGCAGGCTTTTTACCATCGCTTTCAGGCCATTTTCGTAATTCGCGTAGTCAGCTTCCAGCTTGTCACCCAGCTTCTCGTCAAGACCCGGCGTGGTTGGCAGGTGGTAATAGATTTTGAAGTGGCGCTCGGCTTCAACCAGCTGTTTATTCGCTTTGACAATCAGTTCATCAAGCTGACCGCCGTTCATCTCCGATGCCATGCTGGTCTGTAAGCGCAGCATGCCGCGGTTCAGCGTGGTACGACTGTTGTTTAAGGCAATATAAGCGTCAGTCATCTCGGTGACATTGCGATTAGAGACCTGCGACAGTGCGAAGGACTCTTTGTCTTTATTGAGTGCTGACCAGAAAAGGCTGCCAGCGACTAACTGGAGCGCGCCAAAGATAACCAGAACTGCGATTAAACTGGTCACCACTTTTATTTTTTTTAACATCTCGTTCCCCTGCAGGTTAATTTAGGTGCAGCGGCTATATCGGCGTGTTTATAGGATTAATTAATGCTTTTCGGCGCTTTCAGAAGAGAAGTGGCTTTTGTAATTAATTTTATCAGCAGGAGCTGCTGAGTTTGGCTTTAAGCAGCGGATTAAAGGGGGTGGCTGCGCAACCCGCAGGATGCGCAGCATAAATCAGAAGGTTTCCCAGTTTGTATCACTGACCGGGGCCGTCAGGGCTTTACGTGGTGCCAGCGCCTTTGTTGCTGACGAAGCAATCGGCAGATGCTTTGTCAGCGTCTGCCTGGTTTCACGTTCGATTTTAAAGACAGAGACTGACTGGCTTAAACGGCTGGCCTGATCTTCCAGCGACGCGGCCGCTGCCGCGGACTCTTCTACCAGCGAGGCGTTCTGCTGGGTGACGCGATCCATCTCGGTGACGGCCTGCCCGACCTGATCGATACCACGACTCTGCTCATCCGACGCCGAGGCGATTTCGCCCATAATGTCGGTGACGCGTGTGACTGCACTGACGATATCGCTCATGGTTTCCCCGGCGGTGCCGACCAGTTGCGAACCCACGCTGACGCGGTTGACTGAATCATCAATCAGTCCTTTGATCTCTTTGGCGGCCTGGGCGCTGCGCTGTGCCAGACTACGCACCTCGCCCGCGACTACCGCAAAACCGCGACCCTGTTCACCGGCACGCGCTGCTTCAACGGCAGCGTTGAGCGCCAGAATATTCGTCTGGAACGCGATCCCATCAATCACACTGGTGATATCAGCAATCTTCTTTGAACTGCCAGCAATTTCGCTCATGGTTTTCACCACACCCGCCACCACGCTGCCGCCTTTTTCTGCGGTTTCGGACGCGCTGAGTGCCAGCTGTGACGCCTGGCGGGCGTTTTCGGCGTTCTGTTTCACGGTGGCGGTGAGCTGCTCCATACTGGCCGCCGTCTGCTCCAGAGATGCCGCCTGCTGTTCTGTGCGGGCGGAAAGGTCATTGTTTCCGGCAGAGATTTCACTGGCACCGGTGAAAATCGCATCCGATCCTTCACGGACATGGGTTACAGTGCGGACCAGCGACTGCTGCATGTCATGCAGGCTGGCGGCGAGCTGTGTCATCTCGTTACGTCCTTCCACCACGATCGGCTGGGTTAAATCACCCTGAGCGATATGCTGGATATGGTTAATGCTGCCATTCAGCGGGTTTATCACGATTTTGCGCAGGCCAAACCAGCAAAGCACGATCACCGCCACCACGACGCTCATAATAGCGGCAAGGATCCACATCATACGGCTGTAAGCGTTACTGTTCTCGGCCACGCCTAGCGTGGTCAGGCGACTCTGATCGGCCCGCCATTCGCGGTAAAGCGTCAGAAACGCACTCTGGCTCGGTGCCACCGGAGCTTTTGCGGCTGTGGCCATATCATTGACCTGCAGCGCACTCTGCAGGCTGTTCAGCGCGCCCGTATAATCATTGAAGCGCTGGTCAAGCTGATTGTTAAGTTGCTCATCCTGTCCTGGGGTATCTGGCGTCTCTTTGAACGTCTTGTAGAAACCCGCTGCAGCCTGCTGGAAGCGCTGACTCTCTTCAAACAACGAAGCAACATCAGCCGTTTTACCTTCCAGTTTGCTGGTGGCGATACGCAGCTGAACGCGGGTCAGCAAAACACGGCTCTGGTTGAGACTCATATAAGCGTCATTGAGCGCCTGCGTGTTTTGCATCGCCAGCTGTGACACAGCGAAACTTTGTTTATCGTGGCTTAATGCAGAGTAAAAGACAGAACCGGATAAGGCCTGTAACAGCCCGAATACCAGTAACACCAGTAACAGGCTGGTGACCACACGGATTTTCGTTAACATGAGTAACCCTGAACAATGTAGGTGATTTAAAAGTAGCAGTGAGATTATCGACAGGTGAGAGCAGGAAATTAGGGCGGACGTCGGTTTTAAGGATATGAATTCAAAAGAAACTATTACAGTCTGTAACGATTACGGGCCAGCCTAAGCCAGCCCGTGATGATGCGATTACGCGGTACGCAGGTTATCCACCAGCGCCATCTCGTCGCTGCTCAGCAGCTTCTCAATGTCGACCAGAATCAGCATGCGTTCGCCCAGCGCACCCAGACCGGTCAGGTACTCGGTAGACATAGTTACCGCGAACTCTGGTGAAGGTCGGATCTGATCCTGGGTCAGTGACAGCACGTCAGAAACACCATCGACCACGATACCGACCACGCGATTTTCCAGATTCAGTACGATGACCACGGTGTTGTCATTGTACTCAACGTCAGGCTGCGCAAACTTTACGCGCAGATCGATAATCGGCACGATTACGCCGCGCAGATTCGTGACGCCGCGGATGAATTCAGGGGTATTCGCAATACGCGTTACCTGATCGTAACCGCGAATTTCCTGAACTTTGAGGATATCGATGCCGTACTCTTCGTCGCCCAGCGTGAAGACCAGAAACTCCTGACCCACAGTTTCGCCAGCGATTTTTGTCACGGTTGCCATTCCATTCATGTTATTTACCCTTTCGTTATCTGTCAGGCGGCAGCGCCGGCCACACGTTTTTCACGGTTAAGTGACTGCAGTGCTGATACATCAACAATCAGCGCTACGCTACCATCGCCAAGAATGGTCGCGGCGGAGATGCCCGGCACTTTGCGATAGTTACTTTCCAGGTTCTTCACCACCACCTGATGCTGACCAATCAGCTGATCAACCAGCAGCGCGTAACGTTTGCCCGCGCTCTGCAGGATCACCACGATGCCCTGCGTGGCCTCGGTTTTGGCACCCTGCACATCAAAGACGTTCCACAACTCGACCAGTGGCAGATATTCACCACGCACTTCCAGCACGCACTCGCCACCGGCCAGCGGTTTCAGCTCTTCGGCACGCGGTTGCAGTGATTCCATCACCGCATTCAACGGCAAAATAAAGACTTCATCCGCCACGCGGACGGACATGCCATCAAGGATGGCCAGCGTCAGCGGCAGCAGGATACGAATAGTGGTGCCTTTACCCTGCTTCGAGGCGATTTCAACGTGACCGCCCATCTCCTGAATATTTCGTTTCACCACGTCCATTCCGACGCCGCGTCCTGACACATCCGTCACCTGCTCCGCCGTAGAGAAGCCCGGTGCGAAGATCAGCATGCCGACCTCTTCGTCGCTCATGTTCTCATGAACCGGCAGGCCCGATGACAGGGCTTTAGCCAGAATACGTTCACGGTTCAGGCCGGCACCATCATCTGACACTTCGATACAGATGTTACCGCCCTGGTGTTCCGCGGAAAGCGTCAGGTTACCGGTGGCCACCTTACCGGCCACCAGACGTTTCTCTGGCGTTTCGATACCGTGGTCAAGACTGTTACGCACCAGATGCGTTAACGGGTCGATGATGCGTTCGATCAGGCTCTTATCAAGTTCGGTTGAGCTGCCCAGCAGGGTCAGTTCGACCTCTTTGCCGAGTTTGCTCGCCAGGTCACGCACCAGACGCGGGAAGCGGCTGAAGACATATTCCATTGGCATCATACGAATCGACATCACCGATTCCTGCAGGTCGCGGGCGTTACGCTCCAGCTGCCCCATGCTGTTCAGCAGGTCGCCGTGCGCCACCGGGTCGAGTTCACCGGAACGCTGGGCAAGCATCGACTGGGTAATCACCAGTTCACCCACCAGGTTGATCAGCTGATCGACCTTCTCTACCGCAACACGGATGCTGGAAGATTCGCTCGACTTCGCCGGTGCCGCGACGCGCTTACTTTCACGCTTCGCCGCTGCCACGGGCAGTTCGGTAACGCTGGCGGTGTGAACCTCTTCTGCTACCGGTGCGGCGGCTGCAACAGCAGCAACCGGCGCGGCAACCGCTTCGTCAGCGTCCGGGAAGCGGATCTGCGCTTCGTCGATGACGAAGCAGAGCACCGCCACGATGTCATCTTTACCGACGCCATCAATGCAGACGTCCAGCGTGGTGCTGCCCTTCTGCACATTGGTCAGGGTCCCGAGATTGCTCATCTCTTCCAGCATCAGGTCGACTTCTTTTTCTTTGAGGTCGATCAGCTGTACCCGCAGACCGCTGGTGCTGGCCGGTTCCGCGCTGGCAGGGGTTACCGTCGCCGGCACATCAACCGGCAGACCTTTCGCCTCGAGCGCCAGCTGGCGCAGCGCTTCACAGATATATTTGAAGCTCTCCGCGTTAGGCTCCTGCGCGGTTTTATAAGCATCGAGCTGTTCCTGCATAATATCTTTGGTTTCCAAAAACAGGTTGATGATGTCGGTGCTGAGCTGCATCTCGCCGCGACGAGCACCATCCAGAATGTTTTCCAGGATATGAGTCGTTTCCTGTAATACCGTAAAACCAAAGGTTCCGGCCCCACCCTTAATGGAGTGGGCGGCACGGAAGATGGCGTTTAGCTGTTCCGAATCTGGCTCCTGCGGGTCCAGGCCCAACAGGTGTTGTTCCATATCCGCTAACAGCTCATCGGCTTCATCAAAAAACGTCTGGTAAAAATCGCTGATGTCCATACTCACGGGAATCACCTCGGCTGTGAGGGGGCTGCTGTATTCACCGCGCTGCCCTGGGGTGCTGGCGGTGCGGTAATTTTTTCAATGGCCGCCGGATCGCTGATCTGGACGGCATCACTTTCTGCGTTCTCTTTTTCTATTGCCGCTTCGGTGTCGTGGTTCAACACCAGCAGGCTGATGCGGCGGTTAACTGCGTCATTACCGCCACGATTTTTCAGGCGCATGGTGTCGGCCATACCTAACACCCGTAAAATTTTGCCACTATCCAGACCGCCCATTACCAGTTCCCGGCGTGAGGCGTTAGCGCGGTCGGTAGAGAGTTCCCAGTTGCTGTAGCCTTTGTCACCGCTGGCATACTGGAAATCATCGGTATGTCCGGCCAGGCTGATGCGGTTCGGGATGTCATTGAGGATCGGCGCTATCGCACGCAAAATGTCGCGCATATACGGCTCCACCTCGGCACTGCCGGTCTTAAACATCGGGCGATTCTGGCTGTCGATAATCTGAATACGCAGTCCCTCTTCCACCATGTTGATGATCAGATGCGGCCGCAGCGCTTTGAGACGTGGATCCGCTTCAATCATCTGGTCGAGCTTTTCACGCAGCCGGTTAAGGCGAATCTCATCCAGCTTGCGTTTCTGGGCGTCCATATCGACGACTTTGTTCACTTCGCCAATCTTTTTGGTCGGATCGTCACCGCCGCCAGGGATCGGGCTATCGCTGTCGCTGCTGCGCGCGCCGCCGGTAATCGCGACCTTAAGCGGCGTTTTGAAGTAGTCTGCAATCTGCACCAGTTCCTGCGGGTTGGCGATCGACAGCAGCCACATCACCATAAAAAAGGCCATCATCGCCGTCATAAAGTCGGCGTAGGCAATCTTCCACGATCCGTGGCTGCCTTCATGGCCTTTATGTTTGCGCTTTTTGATCAGCACAATTGGGCGATTGCCGTGTTTCATGAAGCCTCGTCTGAAGTCTGTTTAGCCGGGTTCTTGGCGTTACGTACATGCTCTTCAAGTTCGCTGAACGATGGGCGCTCGGCGGAGTAAAGGGTTTTACGACCAAACTCCACCGCAATCTGCGGCGCGTATCCATTAAGGCTCGACAGCAAAGTCACCTTGATGCACTGCATCATCTTGGTGGTTTCCGCACACTTCTGACGCAGGACTGACGCCAGTGGAGAAATAAATCCGTAGGCCAGCAAAATGCCCAGGAACGTTCCCACCATCGCATGGGCCACCAGCGCACCGAGTTCAGCCGCCGGACGATCGGCCGAGGCCAGTGCGTGAACCACGCCCATTACCGCCGCCACGATGCCAAAAGCCGGAAGACCATCGCCCACTGCTGCAATACTTTGCGCTGGTACGTCACACTCGTGTTCGTAGGTCTCGATCTCTTCATCCATCAACGCTTCGATTTCAAAGGCGTTCATGTTGCCGCTGACCATCAGGCGCAAATAATCGGTAATAAAATCTACTAACTGTTTATCGGCAAGAATGCGGGGATAATTAGCAAAAATTTCACTCTGGCTGGGATCTTCAATATCACGCTCCAGCGATAACATGCCCTGCTGACGCGACTTCGCCATCAGGCGATAAAGCAGCGACATCAAATCCATATAAACCGCTTTATTGTATTTGGAGCCGCGAAATAACAGTGGCAGCGCTTTCATCGTTTTTTTAATCGACTTACCATTGTTGCCGACTAAAAAAGCACCGGCACCGGCACCGCCGATCATCAATAATTCGGCTGGCTGATAAAGCGCGCCCAGATGGCCACCGACCAGCGCATATCCGCCCAACACGGAGCCTATAACAATCAGGTAACCTATAATTATCAGCACAAAAAAATCCTTACGTTCATAACGTGTTGGTGGCAGTTAAGCCAGAGAGCCGCAGGCGTTATTCCTGAACCGCAAGCAAAAAAAAAGCAGCGGTATTAACCGCTGCTGGATGAATTCCACAGTGCGAACAAACTTAAACGGCGTGTTTAACCTGTTCATCCAGCAGTTGTGGAAACATATCGGCAGGTTCTGCAGAAAGTTTACGTCTTTTTACGGCACGTGATGGTGGCTGGCACAGGCTGCAGGTAAAGCTGCCAACCGGCTGATGCGCATGATTAATAAAGCTGCCATTACAGCATTTGCAATCCGCCAGTTCCAGCATGCCACTTTCAACGAATCGGACCAGGGTCCAGGCGCGGGTCAGCGCCAACAGCGGGCCCTCGTCCGATTGCGGACACTGTTCGAGATATAAACGGTAAGCTTTGATCACGGCATCGACGCCGCTGCACAAACCGGTTTTCAGTAAAAATTTCCAGGCGTTACAGAACATAGAAGCATGGATGTTCTGCTCCCACGTCATAAACCAGTCCGTGGAGAACGGCAGCATGCCTTTTGGCGGCGGACTGCCACGTAATTCTTTATAGAGCTTGATCAGACGACCACGGCTCAGCTGAGTTTCACTCTCTAACATCTGCAAGCGCGCACCTAAAGTGATGAGCTCCATGGCGAGCTGAATATCACGGGCTTCCTGAACAATACTTTTCTCACTCATGACATTGCTCTCTTTTTAGCAGGCGCTTCATCTTTAGACGCATTACGCAGTAAACGGCTTGATAATAAAATGCCGGTGTGGATTTGTTGTAAATCATCCACGCGTGATTCCTGCGTCAGGCGATTAATGGTGTTGCTATCGGTAAAACGAAACTGGCAAACCAGCTGATTGGTTTCCGCCATTTTTACCATCTCAGGCAATGTTAATTCAGATAATGCGTTCGCCATTTTTTCGTCAATACCGAGGCGAAACATTGCAGAAGCTTTATCCTGGTTAATTAAACGCTGCGCGAGCAGTAAATAAGACAAGTTAAGGTCATAAATATGTTTCAGTACTTCAGAGGTGCCCATTATTTTTCCATCCTGAGAGATGCGACGTAACTGTATCGCAGATTAAAATCTGCGGTTCGAGCTGCTGTTTGTTAAATCAAAAGATGGCAAAAAAAACTTCACATAATTTCAATGTCACTGTTTTTCGCCTTCTATTTTCGTGGGTTTCAGACCCACTGAAGGTCGAAAATCCATGCCATTCTATTTTCGAGTTCCGGACATCTTCCGTGACGTCTTCTTACATTTTTTAGGACTATTCCGAAAACAACGCAAATCTATATCGTCTGATTTCGACATACAACGACAGCCAGATGAAATTTTAGATAAAGTGTGACGCAGATCACACTTTTAACGCAAATTTCTTCAGCAACCCTTTACGATTACTCGCTGAGTGGTCGCTTTTTGAACAAAAATGTGTGTTTTTAAGTCCAATTTGTCCTGAGAAAGGTTTAATAGGGGGTAAAAGCATCGCTATTCATCGCTTTAAGCAGTCCGGAATGATTATCGAGTGTTAATCGTTTTAACACCCTATTTAGAACCATCTAAAAGAGGGTTATCAGGATATTATGCTGGCAAGGCAGGGAGTTATTTGCTGTTAAATTAGTTACTTAAGGGGAGTATTGCAGGGTGTGAGTAATGAAATCGTTAAGGTTTCGACGGCAGTAAGGGGGGTTTCTGGCAACCTGGTGTTAACAGTGACAGCGGGATGTTCAGGCTCCGACACCCAATGTAACAAGGGGTTACATAAGAAAGACGAATGAATTAACGGCAGGTTATGCGTTGGCATTATGACTATCGGCAGCCTGAAGAAAAACTTTAGCAAAGTAGTTAAAGAAAGCGGCAGGCAACAGTATGACAGGGTTTTCGGGGTTCTTTGCATATAACAGGCCACTCTTAGCCGCTACTGAGGTCATCGGCAGATAATCGCAGCACCAGGTCGTTAACAGATAGCGGGCGAGTTTTCTGTGAGCTGGGCCGAAAAAAAAGCAGCGATACCCCGATGGTATCGCTGCTTCCATTATTCCCCTAAAGACTCAGGTCAGGCGAGCTTTGGGAAGGTCGCCACTTTGTTAACGGTGCTATGGTCAACACTGCGTGGGTCAATCCGCTCCAGGTCCTTCAGGAAGCTCTCACGCCAGGCGGTAATGTCGTTTTTGCGTAATACCGCCATCATGTCGTTGTAGCGTGAAATCCTTTCAGTACGCGGCATGGTAATCGCCTTATCCAGCGCGGCGGCGACTTCATCACGGTCATAAGGATTCACGATCAGCGCGGAGGTCAGCTCATTGGCCGCCCCGGCAAAGCGTGACAGCACCAGTACACCAGGATCGTCCGGGTCCTGCGCAGCGACATACTCTTTCGCCACCAGATTCATGCCGTCACGCAGCGGTGTCACCAGACCGACATCGGTCAGGCGGAAGATCTTCATCAGCAGGCGACGGTCGAAATGCTGGTTAAGATAATAGAGCGGGGTCCAGCCCAGCGTACCGTACTTACCGTTGATGCGCCCTGCTTCTGTCTCCAGCTGATGCCGGATATCCTGGTATGCCTGCACATCGCCACGCGAGGTTGGTGCGATCTGCGAATAGCGGATTTTGCCGCGATGCTGCGGGTAGTTCTCCAGCAGCGCTTCATAAGCAAGAAAACGCTCCGGCAGCCCTTTTGAATAGTCGAGACGTTCACAGGCAATAATGTTGCGTGCATCGCCCAGCTCTTTCTTCATAGCAGCCATTTTCGGCGGCAGTGGCCCCTCGGCCATCTCTTTAATACTGTCTGGCTCAATCCCGATGGGATAAACCTCAGTCATAAAGGTGTTGCCAAAGGCGCGATGCTTTTTGTCGCCTTTATTCTGCAACTGTGTCAGCTGGCTGACGCTGTCCAGGAACGCCACCCGATCGGATTCAGTCTGGAAGCCCAGCAGGTCATATTCACACAGCATTTCCAGCAGCTCTTTGTGCGGAGGCAGTGCGTTGAAAATTTCAGGCGTCGGGAACGGAATGTGCAGGAAGAAACCGATGCGGTTATTAATACCGGCCCGACGCAGCGCAGCAGCAAACGGTAAAAAGTGATAATCGTGGATCCAGACAATATCATCAGGCTTAATCAGCGGTTTTAAACGCTGCGCCACCGAATCATTGACGTCGCAATACCCTTCCCACGCTTCACGCTGGAACTGCACCAGGTCGAGGCGGTAATGGAAGGCGGGCCAGATAACCGTATTAGAGAACTGGCAATAATAGAGATCGTAATCGTTCTGGCTTAGCGGGAACGAGGCATACTCGATACCCTCATGCTCCTGAACCTTAACGTCTTCAACGTCTTCGCCGGTGAACTCGCTGATTTCACCGTTCCAGCCAAACCATAATCCACCGGTGCTTTTCAGTGCATCGAGAATTCCGACGGCCAGGCCGCCTGCGCTGGTTTTAGACCCATCTGGCATGGCGACACGGTTAGATACAACCACTAAACGACTCATAACCTAAACTCCTTACCGACGTTGTCTTGCTCTAATAGTAATAATGTTCTTTCCAGCCAGCCGTAAACGTCATCGACATCATTGAGTCGATAATCGGCCTGGCTTGATCCTTCGCCAACTTTAACTGAGACGCCCTGCCGTTCATTAACGGCCAGAAAGCCCTTCTCATCCGTCAGATCGTCGCCAATAAAGACTGGCGTACGCCCGGCAAAAGGCGTCTGCTGCATAAAGTCGCTGATTGCCGCGCCTTTATCGATGCCTGCCGGTTTAATCTCAACGACACATTTCCCTGGCTGAAGCGCCAGTCCCGGGAAACGCTTCACTGACTGTTCAGCCAGTCGCAACACATCCTGCTCATGCTGCATCGCCTGGCGGTAATGAAGTGCAAAGGCCATGCCTTTCACCTCAAGCTGAGTACCAGGCCAGCAAGCCATCGCATCCTGCAATTCCTTCCTGAGATTTTGTTCAACCTCAACAGGCAGGCTGATGCGCTGCACATTACCCTCTGCATCACGACGCTCAGCGCCATGCACGCCCGCCGCTGGGCCATGCCACGGCGCAGCCAGTGCATCCAGTTGTTCAATGGGTCTGCCGGAGACCAGCGCCAGTGCGCCCTGAGAAAGCGCAGAGAGTTGTTGAAGTTGTGCGATGACCTGCTCAGGAATAAATACCGCTTCGGGACGGGACTGTATCGCTGCCAGCGTACCGTCGACATCAAAAAAGAAGGCGTACTGCCCGCTGCTTAATGTCGGGTACCTGGCATAGGTGTCTGCCGCTTGGGTCACGTTACTTCTCCTGAAAATCCAATTTAATAAAACATTGAGTTAAAACAAGAATGTCCTGACGCAGTCAGGTCAGCAAGCGGGAAATTCTGATAAAGCGGTGATTGAGGGGTAAAACGCGGTGATTGGATAGGTCACTCTCCTCAAACTTGCAAGCGCATTGCTGACAATACTGGCTAACTGAGAACATCTTCACAATAAGTGTAGTCATTAACAGGGGTTATGCCAGAAATATGCACTTTTCATGCCAGCCGCTGCGGTTAAGTCAGCAGAAAAGCGCCATTCTCACCTGTTCTTTTTTAATAATCGTAGCGGTATCGATCCGCATCACGCTGGAGTGATACCTGTTACGCACTCCATACACATGACATTCTTCAGAGCTTAAGTTTCTTAAGGTATTCCTAATCTGGAAAGCGCACTCTCGTGACACTTTTATTACTCTGGTTCCTGCTCACATGGCGTTTATCCTGAAGAGGCCGCTGATTAGCCGCCTAAGCTTGCTGATTCTGGCTGCGGTTTATATCGCGGTTTTCCTTAATATCGCTTATTACCGTCAGGTGCTGGCGGTCATGCCGCTGAACAACCTGCATACCACGCTGGTGTTTTTATCGATGCCGTTAGTCGCCTTTAGCGTGATTAACATCGTGATTACGCTGGCCTCATTTGTCTGGCTGGACCGGCTGCTGGCCGCCCTGTTTATTCTGCTCTCTGCGTCGGCACAGTTTTTTATTCAGACTTATAACATCGTGGTTGATCGCTCAATGATCACCAACATGATGGATACCACCGCTTCTGAATCCTTTGCGCTGATTACGCCGCAGCTGCTCTTCACCCTGCTCACCTCAGGCGTGCTGATGGCGTTGCTGGTGTTCTGGCCGCGCATAAAACGGCAGCAGTGGCGTGGCGTGCTGGCGCGACTGCTCAGCGTGCTGTTTTCCGCTGCGCTGATCGTGCTGGTCGCCCTGTTCTTCTATAAAGATTACGCTTCGCTGTTCCGCAACAACCACGAGCTGGTTAAAGCGCTCAGCCCGTCGAACAGCATTGCGGCAACGCTCTCCTGGTATAAGCATGAGCAGCTGCAGAATGTGCCGCTGGTGCGCATCGGTGAAGATGCCCATCTGCAGCCCAGCCGCAGCAGCGGTAAGCCGAATCTGACGATTCTGGTGCTGGGAGAGACGTCGCGCGCGCAAAACTTCTCGCTGGGTGGCTACGGTCGTCTGACCAATCCTTTACTGGCGAAAGACGATGTAATCTACTTCCCACACACCACCTCGTGTGGCACAGCGACAGCCGTTTCTGTGCCCTGCATGTTCTCCAACATGCCGCGCGCGCACTATGATGATGTGCTGGCCGCTCATCAGGAGGGACTGCTGGATATTATTCAGCGCGCCGGCATCAGCGTGTTATGGAATGAAAATGATGGAGGCTGCAAAGGAGCCTGTGACCGTGTGCCGCATCAGGACATGACCAGCCTGAACCTGCCCGGCATGTGTATTAATGGTGAATGTTATGACGACGTGCTGTTCCACGGTCTGGACGACTACATCAGCCAGCTGAAAGGTAACGGGGTCATTGTTCTGCACACCATTGGCAGTCATGGCCCGACCTACAGCCATCGCTATCCACCACAGTTCCGTCAGTTTGAACCGACCTGTGACACCAATCAGATTCAGGACTGTTCGCAACAACAGCTGATCAACACCTATGACAACACGCTGGTCAATGTGGATCATATTGTCGATAAGGCAATAAATGTCCTGCGCGCGCATCAGGACCGCTTCACCACCAGCCTGGTCTATCTTTCTGATCACGGCGAATCGCTGGGTGAAAATGGGGCTTACCTGCATGGCCTGCCCTATGCTATTGCCCCGGATACGCAGAAACATGTGCCGATGCTGATCTGGCTTTCTGATGATTATCAGAAACGTTACGCGGTCAATCGCGGCTGTCTGAATAAACTGGCGGCGACAGACGATTTTTCACAGGATAATCTGTTTTCAACCATGCTGGGATTAACCGGCACCGCGACCCACGAATATGTGCCTGCGGATGATATTTTGACGTCGTGTCGGAGCCAACCTTAATGAAGATACTGATTGTTGAAGATGACGCACTGCTGCTGCAGGGCCTGATACTGGCGCTGGAAGGTGAAGGCTATGTCTGCGATGGCGTGACGCGGGTACGGGATGCAGAAGCGCATTTTGCCAGCGGTCTCTATAGTCTGGTCGTGCTGGACCTGGGCTTACCGGATGAAGATGGATTGCACTTCCTGATACGCCTGCGCCGGCAGAAGAAGATGACGCCGGTGCTGATTCTGACCGCGCGCGACACTATCAGCGAGCGCATTGCCGGGCTCGACGCGGGTGCTGATGACTATCTGATCAAGCCGTTTTCGCTGGATGAGCTGCTGGCGCGGATCCGCGCACTGATTCGCCGTCACGTTAATCAGGGCGACAGCCAGGTGAGAGTCGGCGCGCTGGCGCTGGATATGACCCATCGTCAGATCACCCTCAGCGATGTGCTGCTCGATCTGACGCCCAAAGAGTTTGCGATTCTGTCACGACTGATGCTGAAGGCCGGCAATCCGGTTCACCGTGAAATTCTCTACCAGGACATCTATAACTGGGAAACCGAGCCTTCTACAAATACGCTGGAAGTGCATATCCATAACCTGCGCGACAAAATTGGTAAAAGCGCCATTCGTACCGTGCGTGGGTTTGGTTATGCGCTGGTGACGCAGGATGGCGTTCGCGAGGCAACATGATAAATCGTTTCGATCACCGCAGTATGCGCTTTCGCCTGATCCTGACTATTGGTCTGATCCTGCTGGTATTCCAGGTAATCAGCGTGGTCTGGCTGTGGCATGAGAGTAAAGAACAGATTCAGTTTCTGGTGGAAGCGCAGTTACAGAAGCGCAACATGGACAGCCACGTGAAGCGTGAAATCCACGAAGCAGTGGCCAGTCTGGCAGTGCCGAGCCTGGTGATGATTACGCTGACGCTGCTGCTTTGCTATCAGGCGGTGAAATGGATCACCCGACCGCTGTATCAGCTGCAGCGGGAACTGGAGAGCCGCAGCGAAGAGAATCTCGATCCCGTCACCTGTCACAGTCAGGTTCATGAGATCGATGCGGTAACTCAGGCGATAAATCAGCTGGTCGCCCGCCTCAATAGCAGTCTGGAACGCGAACGATTGTTCACCGCCGACGTGGCGCATGAGTTGCGCACGCCGCTGGCAGGATTACGGCTGCATCTGGAGTTAATCGAACGCAACAGCGATGTCAAAGTTCAGCCGCTGGTTCAGCGTCTGGATCAGATGACCCACAGCGTATCGCAGCTGCTGAATCTGGCACGCGCTGGCCAGTCATTTACCTCAGGCACCTATCAGAACGTCGGGCTGATCGAAGATGTGATCCTGCCGATGGAAGCGGAGCTGAGTATCATGCTGGAGGCGCATCAGCAGACGCTGGTGCTGGATCTGCCGCAGGAGCAGTTTGTGCGTGGAGATGCCACCCTGCTGAAGATGCTGCTGCGTAACCTGGTGGAGAACGCCCATCGCTACAGTCCGGATAACAGTACTATCAGCGTGCAGCTGTTGTCTGTTCCACAGCCTATGATGGTGGTGGAAGATGAGGGACCGGGCATTGATGAGAGTAAAAGTGGCGAGCTGAGTAAAGCGTTTATCCGGATGGACAGTCGCTATGGCGGTATCGGACTCGGGCTGAGCATTGTCAGCCGCATCGTCCAGCTACACCGTTTTCAGTTTTTCTTAGAGAACCGTCGCGACCGGAGCGGCTGCCGGGCCGTCATTAAGTTTTAAGCGGTAAACCAGGCAGACAGGAACAGCACAACGGTTGCTGCGGCAATCAGCAGAGCCGCATATTCACTCATCGGGCGTGTCGCAGTGACAGTCAGGGTAGCAGGCGCAGTTTTCATAGCATTATCCTCCGTTAAAGCAGGCAGTATCGCGACTGCATATTAAGGAAACCTTAAGCTCGCGAGGCGGTGGGTGAATATCTCTGCTCTCTCCTGTTTCCCCCGTGAACCTTCCCTTTATGCTCGCTACCCATCCCGTCGCCCCCGCAGGGTGCTCTACACTTAATGGCACCCTTCCGTTATAGGAGCTACGCCATGAGCCAACGCATGCACAAATATGCTTTTCCGGTCAGCAAAGCCCGTAAATATCTTGAGCCCGGTCCGGTATTGCTGCTCAGTTCGCAGTATCAGGATCAGCATGACATCATGACGCTCGGCTGGCACACGGTGCTGGAATTCTCTCCGTCACTGGTCGGCTGCATGATTGCCGGCATGAATCACAGCCACGAGCTGATCCGCAACAGCGGTCAGTGCGTGCTGAATATTCCTTCTGCCTCGCTGATTAATGAAGTGGTAGCGGTCGGCAACAGCCACGGTGACAGTATTGATAAGTTTGAGGCGTTTGGCCTGACGCCGGAACCAGCTCAGGTAGTGGGTGCGCCGATGATTGCCGAATGCTTTGCCAGCTTTGAATGTCAGCTTTATGACGATTCCATGGTCGCCCGCTACAACCTGTTTATTTTTGAGATCGTTAAAGCGCATGTCGCCGGGGAGCCAGAATATCCCGCTACCCTGCACTACACCGGTGAAGGCCGCTTCAGCGTGATGGGCGACAAAATGCTGGATAAGAGCGGAGATTTTAAACCAGAGATGCTCATCTAGTTGAAAGCGCTCTGCTGCGCCCCCATTCACCTCTTTCGACCTGACAGGAGTAAATTATTATGGCAATCGAATACGCAGTTATCGCTGGCGGCTGTTTCTGGTGTACCGAAGCGGTATTTAAAGATGTGATCGGCGTAGAGTCGGTTGAAAGCGGCTATACCGGCGGAGTCCGTCCTAATCCGACCTATGAGCAGGTCTGCAGCGGTGCAACCGGTCATGCTGAAGCGATCCGCATTGGCTTTGACCCGGAGCAGGTCACCTACGGCGATCTGCTGGATATCAGCTTTGTCACGCATGATCCGACCCAGCTTAACCGTCAGGGCAATGATATTGGCACCCAGTATCGTTCCGCCATTTTCCCGGCGAATGCAGAGCAGGAAGCAGAAGCGCGCGCCGCCATTGAACGTGCCCAGGCCGACCATGATGTGCCCGTGGTCACCACGATTGAGCCGTTAAAAGAGTGGTATCCCGCCGAGGCGTATCATCAGGATTACTGGGAAGGTGCAGGCCAGCGCAACGGTTACTGCATGGCAGTCATCCCACCGAAACTGCAGAAGCTGCGCAAGAGCTTCGCTAATCGGGTGAAGAGCTGATTTAGCGTCTGACGGTGCGGCGTCTGGCTGGGAGACAGGCCCGGACGCCGCACCGGGTTATTTCCGTAGTAATGCAGCCCTGAACATGAACCGGTCTGCTTTTATTACTGAGGAATATGGCGCATAAATGGCCGGTTTTAAGCCGCAGTAAATGGATTCGTTCAGAGCTTAAGCGAATAGATCGAAAGAAAAAAATAGTGCTTGACCCTTTTCAGCCGACTCCCTATAGTACCGCCCCGTTGACCCAGCGCGGTCAGCGAAGTAAATGTGGTGAGGTGTCCGAGTGGCTGAAGGAGCACGCCTGGAAAGTGTGTATACGGCAACGTATCGGGGGTTCGAATCCCCCTCTCACCGCCACATTCCGAAGAAGAGCCTGAACAAACGTTCAGGCTTTTTTTTGCATATTGCAAAGTAAGAGGGGGGTGAGAACCCCCGCCGGGGTTCGACAACATGCGCAGCATGTTGGACAGCGGAGCCTGCGACGCTGCCCGCAGGGTGAGCGAAGCGAATCCATCCCCCTCTCACCGCCACATTCCGAAGAAGAGCCTGAACAAACGTTCAGGCTTTTTTTTTGCATATTGCAAAGTAAGAGGGGGTGAGAAGCCCCGCCGGGGTTCGACAGCGGGCGCAGCCCGATGGACAGCGGAGCCTGCGACGCTGCCCGCAGGGTGAGCGAAGCGAATCAATCNGTTGGACAGCGGAGCCTGCGACGCTGCCCGCAGGGTGAGCGAAGCGAATCCATCCCCCTCTCACCGCCACATTCCGAAGAAGAGCCTGAACAAACGTTCAGGCTTTTTTTTTGCATATTGCAAAGTAAGAGGGGGTGAGAAGCCCCGCCGGGGTTCGACAGCGGGCGCAGCCCGATGGACAGCGGAGCCTGCGACGCTGCCCGCAGGGTGAGCGAAGCGAATCAATCCCCCTCTCACCGCCACATTCCGAAGAAGAGCCTGAACTTTTGTTCAGGCTTTTTTTTTGCATATTGCAAAGTAAGAGGGGGTGAGAACCCCCGCCGGGGTTCGACAGCGGGCGCAGCCCGATGGACAGCGGAGCCTGCGACGCTGCCCGCAGGGTGAGCGAAGCGAATCCATCCCCCTCTCACCGCCACATTCCGAAGAAGAGCCTGAACAAACGTTCAGGCTTTTTTTTTGCATATTGCAAAGTAAGAGGGGGTGAGAACCCCCGCCGGGGTTCGACAGCGGGCGCAGCCCGATGGACAGCGGAGCCTGCGACGCTGCCCGCAGGGTGAGCGAAGCGAATCAATCCCCCTCTCACCGCCACATTCCGAAGAAGAGCCTGAACTTTTGTTCAGGCTTTTTTTTTGCATATTGCAAAGTAAGAGGGGGTGAGAACCCCCGCCGGGGTTCGACAGCGGGCGCAGCCCGATGGACAGCGGAGCCTGCGACGCTGCCCGCAGGGTGAGCGAAGCGAATCCATCCCCCTCTCACCGCCACATTCCGAAGAAGAGCCTGAACAAACGTTCAGGCTTTTTTTTGCATATTGCAAAGTAAGAGGGGGTGAGAACCCCCGCAGTGGAAACGATCGCATGCTGAGCGAATTCCTCTCTTCGCTGATGTTCCCTTTCTTTAATTTCCCTATGCTTTGCTCATTATTCTTATTTGAGGCCATTAATTAAATTTACGTAATACCCAAACTGGAAAGTTTAAATTTAATTCTGCGACACATTAAATGACCTGCCTCAAAAAGCACCTGCTATAGCCTGTTACTCTACGCGGCTATAAATTTGCAAAACGCTGATAAAGAACGATGAAAAAAGATGAATTAAAAAAACACCTGCATGAATGCTTACGTCGTGAAGTTATGATAAGTGATAAACCTTTTAGCTGGGCGCGTACGATTCATAAAGCCATTAAGTGTCCGGACAGGCGATTTAATTTCTGGTGGCGGATCGTCTCATTTCTGTACCATTCAGAGAGTAAAACCTCAACGATGCTCGCGAAGAAAATTAATCGTAAATTAATTCAGAAGTACAACACTGAAATCCAGCCCGGCACCCAAATCGGACCGGGACTGACAGTCAGCCACTTCTTATCGGTGGTAATAAATGAATGCACCGTTATTGGCTGTAATTTCAAAATCCGTCAGAACGCAACAATCGGCATCCCCGGCCGCAGAGATAACAGCACACCCGCCCGCATCGTTATTGGCGATAATGTTGAAGTGGGCGCCGGAAGTTGCATCATTGGCGACGCCCTGGTTATAGGCAGCAACGTCACAATCGGCGCGATGTCATTTATCAATAAGAGCATCCCGGACAATAGCCTTGTTTATACCGAAAAAACGCTGATCATCCGCCATAAATAACAGCCAGCGTTATGGTTAAACTGTACGAAAGTTTCCTGCATAACACTATGCAGGGCGTACCCCTGAATGTCAGCCTGCATTATTCCGAAGTCATGGTCAAAACCTTGATGTCTGACTTATCAGCATCAGCCTGTCATTAAATCCGTCAGGCAACACCCCTTGCCTCAGCTTTTTTATATTAAGTCTGCGGTGCGATTATTCACAACGTCACCTGTTTTTCTGACATCCACGCCGTTATAGCGCCCTAACCTAAACAGACAATAAGAAAACCCGGCCGGAGCCGGGTTTGGGCGCTACACTTCTACTCAATCGAACACTAGCTGTACGCGTGCAGGGTGCGCTGACACAGCGCTGAACGCACACAATCCTCTTTGCCGAAGCGCACAATGCCAACCATCTCGTCCTCTTCAAAACGCACCAGCGCGTCCGCGAGACCAGAAGGCACCCCAGCGGGCAAGTCGCACTGGGTAATATCGCCGTTAACAATGACCGTGACGTTTTCGCCCAGTCGGGTCAGGAACATTTTCATCTGCGCGGCGGTCACGTTCTGCGCCTCGTCCAGAATTACCACAGCATTTTCAAAGGTGCGGCCACGCATATAGGCGAAGGGCGCAATCTCTACCTTGGCAATTTCCGGACGCAGACAATATTGCATAAATGATGCGCCAAGACGTTTAACCAGAATGTCATACACCGGGCGGAAATAAGGGGCGAATTTCTCAGAAATATCACCGGGCAGGAATCCCAAATCCTCATCTGCCTGAAGTACCGGGCGCGTAACAATAATCCTGTCGATATCCTTATTAATCAGGGCCTCAGCTGCTTTTGCAGCACTGATCCAGGTTTTACCACATCCGGCCTCACCGGTTGCAAAGATCAGCTGTTTCGTTCCTATGGCATTAAGATAGTGCGCCTGAGCTTCATTACGGGCTTCAATCGGTAGCCGGTCACGCGTATCGCGCGCCATGCCAATTGCATCCAGTCCGCTCATATGCACCAGCGAAGTGACCGACTCTTCTTCACGCTGACGATGACTCCGGGAGTCATTACGAAGCACTCTTCTCGCTTCACGACGCGCTTTGATCACTGCTTTCTGTCTTCCCATAGTGGCACCTTTCAGTTGGTTTCATTTCCCGCGCGAGGCCGGTGGCCCGTTGCGATTACGTGAACGCTTTAGAGGTTTCAGTTGGCTTCCTTTTGAGCCATGACAGGACAGGATAGTGGGTATGCAGCAGCGCAATAGCGTGGCTGAACACCGGATAAAACAGGCTGTGCTAAAACAAAAGAAATGGTTGAAGGAAGGGAGAAATAACGAGGCAGAATTGCCCTCGCGGTCAGGCGCAATTTATTCAGTGACAGTAACGTTCCATAAAAGACTCGACCCATGCGCGAACTCCAGTGTGATACATCGACACATCCGATTACGCCTGTTGAATAAAGTGCATCATTTCGTTGGACCTTTGCAATAGTAATTTTACCTGCTGGCAAAGGAATTGCTAATCACACGTAACTATTTCTTTTAAGGCGAAATGTAAAATTAATAGATTACAGTAACTTAGAATATTTTATATATGCCAGAGAACGGTTTAATCTCAGCGAAAACTCAGTAAGCAAAGCGCTGAAACCGAAAAGGCAGGCGGTCTGGGACAGGCCGCCTGGATGGTTAAAATTTAATCAGACTTCAAGCAATGGCTGCGCTAAATAATGGCTGGCGTCGGGGACACCGGGTAAAACGAAAAAGTAACCGCCGCCAAAAGGCCGGATATATTCTTCCAGCGCTTCCCCGTTCAGGCGCTGCTGCACGGTCAGAAACCCACGTTCCAGATCGTGCTGGTAGCAGACGAACAGCAGCCCCATCTCCAGCTGGCCGGATGCAGAGATACCCGCCGAGTAACTGTAGCCGCGTCGCAGCATCAGGCTGCTGGCCGTCTCAGGTGTGCGAGGGTTGGCAAGACGGATGTGCGCATCCAGTGCAATCACGTCGCCGTCCGGGTCACGGGCGTAATCCGGAACGTCACGCTCATGCTTCATCCCCAGCGGCGCACCGCTCAGCTTCTCGCGTCCAAAGATGGTCTGCTGCTCACCCAGCGGCGTGCGGTCCCACATTTCGACGTGAAAGCGGATAAGCCGCACGGCCTGATAGCTGCCGTTGCGTGCCCAGGCAGGTTCATCCTGGTCCGCGGTCACCCAAAGCAGTTGGTTCATCAGCACAGAATCGTGAGTATCCGGATTCGCGGTGCCATCTTTAAAGCCCAGCAGATTGATCGGCGTCTCCTGCCCCTGACTGCGTGCCGCGTGGTCGGAGATAAAGCCTTCGCGCCGCCAGCGTACACCCAGCAGATCGGGCGTATGCTTGATGATGTCACGCAGGGCATGAATCACTGTGTCCTGGGTGTTGGCGCAGAGCTGTAACAGCAGATCGCCGTGACACTGGCTGGCATCCAGCGAATCATTGGGGAAACGCGTCATCGGCTGCAATTTTTTTGGTTTATGCGGCGCCAGACCAAAGCGTTCGTCAAAGAGCGAGTGCCCGACAGATACGGTAATCGTCAGATTATCCGGCGCGATCGTCGCTCCCAGAATGCCGGAATCCATCGGCGGCAGTTGCGGATTGGTGACCGCAGGTGCCGGACCGCCTTTCGTGAGAAAGGCGATACGCTGGGTCAGCAGCTGAAAGAGACGCTTCAGTTCGGCTTTATCGCTGCTGAGCAGGTCAAACGCCACCAGCATCATTGATGCCTGCTGAGGCGTCGTAATGCCCGCCTGATGCTGACCATAAAACGGTTGCATCTGTTGTCGCGCCTGCGGCGTCACCGTACCTGGCGAAAAGCTGTCAGCGGCAGCGGTGTGGAACGGACAGCCGCCGCCGATGGCCGCCGCCCCGCCAAGCAGACCCAGTCCTTTCAGTAAACGACGACGCGCAGGTTGCGCGTCATCTTCCTTACGACTCATGATTAATCCAGACCCAGAGTGCCACGAAGTAATGAAAGATCTTCCGCCAGCGCGGTGATCGGCCCTTTCAGCGCGTTACGGTCAGCGCTGGTCAGCTTCTCATAGGATTCGAAACCGGTTTGGGTGCGGTACTTGCTCAGGATCGCATCCACTTTTTTGAAGTTGGCGTCAACTTTGGCCAGCAGCTGCGGATTCGCTTTGCTCACCAGCGGTCGCAGCAGCTCAACGATTTTCTGTGCACCATCGACATTGGCCTGGAAATCCCACAGGTCAGTGCGGCTGTAGCGATCTTCCTCGCCGGAAATCTTGCTGGAAGCCACTTCTTCAATCAGACCGGCTGCGCCGCCGACGACTTTGGCTGGCGGGAAGGCCAGTTCGCTGATGCGCACCTGCAAATCTTTTACATCTTTACTCAGCTTATCCGCGTAGTCCGCCATGTCTTTGGTGCTGTTATCAGCAAACAAAGCTTTTTCCAGACGGTGGAAACCGGTGAACTTCGGATCGGCTGATTTCTTCTCGTAGTCATCTTCGCGGGCATCAATGCTGCCGTCGAGATCGGAGAACAGCTCAGCAATGGGCTCAATACGCTCATAGTACTGACGGGTCGGGGCAAACAGCGCTTTGGCTTTTTCCACATCGCCCGCTTTAACTGCGTCCGTAAACGCCTGGGTGCTGCTCACCAGCTGGTTCACCTGCTCCGTCACATAGGCTTTATATTCAGTGATCGGCCCTTCCAGCTGCATACGTGGAGAAGAGCTGACTGTCGCTGCGCCCTCACCCTTTACAATCAGCTTGCCTTTCGGATTGCTCAGCAGGCCACAGGTCATCTCATATTCGCCCGCTTCCAGATTGGCAGTCAGCTTCTGACTGAAGCCCGGCGCAATGTTTTCGCGCTCTTCCACCACCAGCACGCCTTTAAGGATCTCCCACTCCAGCGCTTTCTGGCTGTTGTTTTTAATCAGGAACTGGGTTTTGCCAGCCTTGACCGTCAGGTTCATCGGCTCACACTGCTTGTCATTGACGCTTACGGTAACCTGAGGAACCGCTGCGGTAGCCGATGCGGAGATTGCCAGCAGAGGAAGCAGCAGCGCCTTGCGGCGGAAACGCATTGTCATCTCGATATTCCCTGTTAAGTTGCAGGCGCGGCGGGCGCACCTAAAAAATGTCTGATTACACCGTCGCCGACGCAGCAGGTCGCGCAGGCATAAAGAACAGAATCAGCGCCGGGATCAGATAGACGAAGTAAATCGTCACTTCACTGACGCTTGGCGTCTCCTGATAACCCAGAATGCCTTCCAGCAGCGT
Organism: Pantoea sp. F_5; assembly: GCF_008631595.1. Lineage (NCBI taxonomy): Bacteria > Pseudomonadati > Pseudomonadota > Gammaproteobacteria > Enterobacterales > Erwiniaceae > Pantoea > Pantoea sp. F_5. Next base: position 166,324 of record NZ_VWUO01000007.1, on the reverse strand, counting down.
GCCGAACAGCGAATGGGTCGATAAGGTATTGCTGAGATCAAAGGCCACATCCTGAAAGCGATTCCACAATCCCGCTTCGTGGAAGGCGCGAATCGCACTGGCTGCAAGGCCCGCCGCGACAAAGAGGATGAAAACGCTGGTCCAGCGGAAGAAATGCGCCATGTTCAGGCGGATACCGCCCCAGTAAAGCAGCATGCCCAGCACCACGGCGGTTGCCAGACCCAGCACCGCGCCGATCGGCGGCGCATAACCGACATCCTGCGTAAAGGCCGCCAGCAGGAAGAACACTGACTCCAGCCCTTCACGCGCCACGGCAAGAAACACCATCAGCACCAGCGCCAGACCGCCCCGGCCTGAACGTTGCAGCGCCTGATCGACCGCCTGCTCAAGCTCGACCCGAATGTTGCGGGCGACTTTGCGCATCCAGAACACCATTGAGGTAAGGATTACCACCGCAATCACCGCCACGATGCCTTCAAACAGCTCCTGCTCTTTTTGCGGGAATTCACCGGTAGTCGCATTGATAAACAGACCCAGGCCCAGACAGAGCGCAGCGGCGATAAACACGCCTGCCCACATCGCCGGAAACCATTGGGTGCGCTGGGTGCGCTTGAGATAGCTGGCTATCAGGCTGACTATCAGCGCGGCTTCAAGCCCTTCCCGCAGCATGATGAGAAACGGAACAAACATCGCCAACCTCTTGAATGTTAAGCAGCGTCAATGAACAGTAAAATCAGGTAAAGTGTAAACGATACCGATTATCATTATCGCTGCGAAAAAAACAAGTTACTGGCGGAGATAATTTCATCCTTGGGTGATTTATCTTTGTAACAAAAAAAGCCCGCTCCTTGCGGGGCGGGCTTTGATGATTAACGCTTCGCTTATTTGGTCTGGAACTCCGCTTCTGCGGCAGCAAAGCGCTGCTGCGCTTCGGCTGAGGGTTCACGTCCCATCAGGCTGAAGACCACAATCGCGATGCTGGCGAAGATGAAGCCAGGGATGATTTCATACAGTCCCAGCCAGCCATACTGTTTCCATACCAGCACGGTCAGGGCACCGATAATCATCCCCGCCAGCGCACCGTTGCGGTTCATACGCTTCCAGCAGACGCCAAACAGCACCACCGGACCAAACGCCGCACCAAAGCCCGCCCAGGCGTAGCTTACCAGGCCCAGCACGCGGTTTTCCGGGTTCGACGCCAGCGCAATCGCAATCAGCGCCACCAGCAGCACCATCAGACGCCCTACCCATACCAGCTCTTTCTGACTGGCATTTTTGCGCAGGAAGCCTTTATAGAGGTCTTCGGTCAGGGCGCTGGAGCAGACCAGCAGCTGACAGCTCAGCGTTGACATCACAGCTGCCAGAATGGCAGACAGCAGAATACCGGCAATCCACGGATTGAAGAGAATGCGCGCCAGCTCGATAAAGACGCGCTCAGCGTTATCATTGACGCCGGTTGCCAGGGTCGGGTTGTTCTGGAACCAGGCAATACCGAAGAAGCCAACGGCCACCGCGCCCGCCAGACAGAGCACCATCCACGTCATACCGATACGGCGTGCGGTGCGGATAGAGCGATGCGAATCTGCCGCCATAAAGCGCGCCAGAATATGCGGCTGTCCAAAGTAGCCCAGACCCCAGCCGAGCAGCGAGATGACCGCGACAAAATTCAGCCCTTTCAGCATATCGAGGTTTTCAAGGCTCTTCGCCTCGATTACCGCCATCGAATCGGACCAGCCACCGACGGCGATAATCACAAATACCGGCGTCAGGATCAGCGCAAAAATCATCAGGCTCGCCTGAACGGTATCGGTCCAGCTCACCGCCAGGAAACCGCCCACCAGGGTATAGAGGATGGTCGCCGCGGCACCCGCCCACAGTGCAGTCTCGTAACTCATCCCAAAGGTGCTTTCAAACAGACGCGCACCGGCTACCACACCTGAGGCGCAATAGATGGTGAAGAACACCAGAATCACAATAGCGGAGATAACGCGCAGGATTTTACTGTGGTCTTCAAAGCGGCAGGTAAAGAAGTCCGGCAGCGTCAGGGCATTGTTATGATGCTCGGTCTGAACACGCAGGCGACCGGCCACGATTTTCCAGTTCAGCCAGGCACCGATCGTCAGACCAATCGCAATCCAGCTCTCAGAGATGCCGGAAATGAAGATGGCACCCGGTAAGCCCATCAGCAACCAGCCACTCATATCGGATGCACCGGCAGAGAGTGCCGTGACCACACTACCCAGACTGCGGCCACCGAGGATGTAATCATCGAAGTTTTTGGTCGAGCGATAAGCCGCAAAACCGATTAATACCATCCCAAGAATATAAACCACAAAGGTCACCAGCATCGGTGTACTTACACTCATCTGTCTCTCCACTTATTATTTGATATCCCAAGGAAATCGCCAGCTACCCGCCTGCCGGAACGGGGCAAAGCGGGTCGATTTTCTTCGTCAGGGCGTCAGTCATTTCCCAGCGGCGCGGTATCCTGCCGGAAAGGCGTTCCGCGCACAATGGATTTAACACAGGCGTTACAGTGATTTCACTAACCGTTTGTGAAAACGTGCTGATAGGTTGCACTCGCTCACAGTTATCTGGTTGCACCTCTGTATAACCGGCCGGAAACCCGCTTTTTATCAGGCCAGCCGACCTGGCGAGGATCTTGCAGCAATATCCGTGCCGCATTGCGGGATTTAACAATTGCTGATGTCAGAAGGGTGTTAACTGGCTCACATTTAACACGGTTGCACAAAGTTGCAACTTAAGTGATAGTGCAGCCAACGCCGTACCGAACCACTATTAAGGAGCTCTGGAGTCATGGCTACAACCACCATGGGTGTAAAACTGGATGACGCGACACGCGAGCGCATCAAACTGGCTGCGCAGCGAATTGATCGCACGCCACACTGGCTGATTAAACAGGCGGTCTTTAACTATCTCAGCCAGCTGGAGAGCGGCGACGCCGTGCCGGAGATCCCGCTTTCTGCCCAGGCCGCCGCGGAATCGGACGACATCCAGTCAGAGGAGACGCACCAGCCGTTCCTTGACTTCGCAGAGCAGATTTTACCTCAGTCCGTGACGCGTTCAGCGGTGACTGCCGCCTGGCGTCGCCCGGAGACCGATGCGGTCCCGATGATGCTGGAGCAGGCACGGTTACCCGCGGCGCTGGCAGAGAAAACGCATCAGCTGGCTTATCAGCTCGCCGACAGGCTGCGGCACCAGAAAGGTGCAACCGGACGCGCTGGCATGGTGCAAAGCCTGCTGCAGGAGTTCTCTCTTTCTTCACATGAAGGTGTGGCGTTAATGTGTCTGGCGGAAGCGCTGTTGCGTATTCCTGACAAGCCGACACGCGATGCGTTAATCCGCGACAAGATCAGCAACGGTAACTGGCAGTCTCACCTGGGACGCAGTCCGTCGCTGTTTGTCAATGCGGCGACCTGGGGCCTGTTGTTTACCGGCCGGCTGGTCTCGACCCACAATGAGGCGAATCTTTCCAGCTCGCTCAACCGCATTATCGGTAAAGGCGGCGAGCCCCTGATCCGCAAAGGCGTAGATATGGCGATGCGTCTGATGGGTGAGCAGTTCGTCACCGGTGAAACCATTGCTGAAGCACTGGCGAACGCCCGCAAGCTGGAAGAGAAAGGTTTCCGTTACTCTTACGATATGCTGGGTGAAGCGGCCCTGACCGCAGGCGATGCCAAAGCCTATCTGCTCTCTTATCAGCAGGCGATTCACGCCATTGGTAAAGCATCAAATGGTCGTGGCATCTATGAAGGTCCGGGCATCTCCATCAAGCTCTCAGCCCTGCATCCCCGCTATAGCCGCGCGCAGTATGAGCGGGTGATGGATGAGCTCTACCCTATTTTGAAATCGCTGACGCTGCTGGCCCGCTCTTATGACATCGGCATCAACATCGATGCAGAAGAAGCCGACCGGCTGGAGCTGTCGCTGGATTTACTGGAAAAACTCTGTTTCGAGCCAGAGCTGGAAGGCTGGAACGGCATCGGCTTCGTGATTCAGGCTTACATGAAACGCTGTCCGTTTGTGATCGATGAGCTGATCGATCTGGCGCAACGCAGCCGCCGTCGCCTGATGATACGTCTGGTGAAAGGCGCATACTGGGACAGCGAAATTAAGCGCGCCCAGATGGAAGGCCTGGAAGGCTACCCGGTTTACACCCGTAAGGTTTACACCGATATCTCTTACCTGGCCTGCGCTCGCAAACTGCTCTCTGTTCCCAGCCTGATCTATCCGCAGTTTGCCACCCACAACGCCCACACGCTGGCCGCGATTTATCAGCTGGCAGGAAATAACTACTATCCGGGTCAGTATGAGTTTCAGTGTCTGCATGGCATGGGTGAACCGCTGTATGAGCAGGTGGTTGGCAAAGTCGCTGACGGTAAGCTGAATCGCCCCTGCCGTATCTATGCGCCGGTCGGCACCCATGAAACCCTGCTGGCCTATCTGGTGCGTCGACTGCTGGAAAACGGAGCCAACACCTCCTTTGTTAACCGCATTGCCGATACCTCGCTGCCGATTGATGAGCTGGTAGCCGATCCGGTGACTGCTGTAGAGAAACTGGGTGTCAGCGAAGGCGCTATTGGTCTGCCGCATCCAAAAATCCCGCTGCCGCGCGAGCTGTATGGCGAGACCCGCGTGAACTCAGCGGGTCTGGACATGGCTAACGAACACCGTCTCGCCTCACTCTCCAGCGCCCTGCTGAGCAGCGCCGCACAGCCCTGCCTGGCCGAGCCGATGGTCGACGGTGAAGCGGGTGCGGGTGAGTTGCGTGACATTCTGAACCCGGCTACACCAATCGATCGGGTAGGTCAGGTGCGTGAAGCCACTGAGCAGGACGTCTCTGTGGCGCTGGATGCCGCCGTGAACAGCGGACCGATCTGGTTTGCTACCCCGCCGCAGGAACGTGCGGCGATTCTGGAACGCGCCGCACAGATTATGGAAGGCCAGATGCAGCAGCTGCTTGGCATCCTGGTACGTGAAGCAGGCAAGACCTATAACAACGCCATCGCGGAAGTGCGCGAAGCGGTGGATTTCCTCTATTACTACGCCGGTATGGTGCGCGACGATTTCGACAATGAAACCCATCGTCCGTTGGGTCCGGTGGTCTGCATCAGCCCATGGAACTTCCCGCTGGCGATCTTCACCGGTCAGATTGCGGCTGCACTGGCCGCTGGCAACAGCGTGCTGGCTAAACCGGCTGAGCAGACTCCGCTGATTGCCGCGCAGGCGGTTCAGATTCTGCTGGATGCGGGTGTGCCACCAGGCGTACTGCAACTGCTGCCGGGTCAGGGTGAAACCGTGGGCGCACAGCTGACCGGCGACAATCGGGTCCGTGGCGTGATGTTTACCGGTTCAACCGCTGTCGCGAGCCTGCTGCAGCGGAATCTGGCCGGTCGTCTTGATCAAAACGGTCGTCCTGTACCGCTGATTGCGGAGACTGGCGGGATGAATGCGATGATCGTTGACTCTTCCGCGCTGACTGAGCAGGTAGTGATCGATATCGTCGCATCCGCCTTCGACAGTGCAGGACAGCGCTGTTCTGCCCTGCGTCTGCTCTGCATTCAGGAAGATGTCGCCGACCATACGCTGAAGATGTTGCGCGGCGCGATGGCGGAGTGCCGCATGGGCAATCCGGAGCGCTTCTCAACGGATATCGGCCCGGTGATTGATGCCGAGGCAAAAGCCAATATCGATCGCCATATTCAGGCGATGCGCAACAAGGGCTTCACCGTTTATCAGGCAGTACAGGATAATCCGCAGGACAGCAAAGAGTGGACCAGCGGCACCTTTGTCAAACCGACGCTGATTGAGCTGAATCAGGTCAGCGATCTGGATAAAGAGATTTTTGGACCGGTGCTGCACGTGGTGCGTTTCACCCGCAACAACCTGCCGAAGCTGGTAGAGCAGATCAACGCCTCCGGCTATGGCCTGACGTTGGGTGTGCATACCCGCATCGACGAGACCATCGCACAGGTTACGGCCAATGCCCGTGTCGGTAACCTCTACGTTAACCGCAACATGGTGGGCGCGGTAGTCGGCGTCCAGCCGTTTGGCGGCGAAGGCTTATCCGGAACCGGTCCGAAAGCCGGCGGTCCGCTCTATCTCTACCGCCTGCTAGCCAGTCGTCCGGATGGCGCGCTGCGTCTGACCTTTGATCGTCAGGATGCCGAGCGCCCGGCAGACAGCACACTGCGTCAGGCACTGCTGGCACCGCATCAGGCACTCAGCAACTGGGCAAAAGATAAACCGGAACTGGCGCAACTCTGCCAGCACTATGGCGAGCTGGCGCAGGCAGGCGTGGTCCGTCTGCTGCCTGGTCCGACTGGCGAGCGCAACACCTTCTCGCTACTGCCGCGCGATCTGGTGCTTTGTCTGGCAGATAACGAGCAGGATGCGTTAATCCAGCTGGCTGCCGTGACCAGTGTCGGCAGTAAAGCGCTGTGGCAGGATGATGAGCTGCATCGCGCGCTGCGGGCCTCGCTGCCTGATGCCGTGAAAGCGCGCATCACGCTGGCACATGACCCGTTAGCGGCAGAGTTTGATGCGGTGATCTATCACGGTGATGCCGATCAGCTGCGTACCCTGTGTGAACAGATCGCAGCGCGTGATGGCGCGATTGTCTCGGTGCAGGGCTTTGCCCGCGGCGAAACCAATCTGCTGCTTGAGCGTCTGCTGATTGAGCGTTCGCTGAGTGTGAATACCGCGGCGGCAGGCGGTAATGCGAGTCTGATGACTATTGGGTAAGGGGCTTTGGCTGTCAGTCTTGCACTGAATCCCGATCATGAACAGTTCGGATGAATGAATGTGTAGTGGACAGATTAACTCTGCCACTACACATTTTCATGTCCCGTTTTTATCATCCGGAATCTGATGAGATATTTAGCGTCAGAATGACTTTTAACGGATATGCCGGGGTTTGCGTTTCAACTTACCTTAATCCTCGACCCAGCGCCGAAGCAGGTTTGACTGCGTCTTTGCCAGCAGGTCCATTTCTGGTGTCTTTCCTAACAACTCGAAGAGTCGATGCCGGGCAGTGTCCAGATCAAAAAGCGTCTCCCGATCAGCGGCATTCCGCACAAAACTGCGCACCCAGGTGACCGCGGCTAACCGCTCGCCAGAGACGACAGGCGCAACACGATGCAAGGATGTTGTGGGATAGGTTACGGCATAACCGGCCGGTAGCTTCACCTCGCGCTCACCGCCAGGAGAATCCATGACCAACTGACCGCCTTCATACTGGTCTGGATCCGAAAGGAAAATGGTTACGGAAACATCAGTGCGCACCCCTCTCATAATTGAGTTATCAACATGATTCCCATACTCCATGCCCGATTCATAGCGGCTGAACATCGGGGGAAGGATAATTTTGGGCCTCACAGCCATACGGAACAAATCATTGCTCATCAGGCGATCTGTGACGAGTTTCTGCATATCTGCCAACGCTGGATCAGTGCGAGCAACTTGTTGGTTCCGTTTCACCGGGCGTGCCTCTCGTCCAGCAGTAACGCGACCATCAACATAACCGGCATGACGCATCTTTTCGCAAAGCAAACCCGCTTCATTTGAATTAAGTAAATTGGTTATCACAACTAACATGTATAATCCCTTCTGCAATTAATCCTTAGGAATGTTTATCCTAACACTGAAGGAACAGTAAACATGCGTTTAAAATTATGGATTGGCGTCGGTATCTTTGTCATGGCTCAGTCGGGACAGTCCGCTCTTGCTGCGGTTCAGAATAGCCGCGCGAACGTCCACCCGATAAGCGACCTGCGTGTTGGCCACGAAGGCGGTGAATACGAAGGCGGCGAGTACGAAGGCGGCGAGCACGAAGGCGGCGAGTACGAAGGTGGCGAGTACGAAGGCGGCGAGCACGAAGGCGGCGAGCACGAAGGCGGCGAGTACGAAGGCGGCGAGTACGAAGGCGGCGAGTACGAAGGCGGCGAGTACGAAGGCTAAATAAAAAGGAGTCTGGGGCTTTTATTCAGGCTTCAGACTCCTTCCTGAGCAGATTTTTTAAAAAAGTAAGCTGAGAAGGCCACAGGTTTTATAAGTAAGCGAGGCAGTTTGAGAATAAACATTACATAAGCGTTACGATAGCTTCAAATAAGACAACACTGTTAAAAAATCATTAACAAAAAAGTCATGCTAATACGTTAGCAATTATCTGCTTCTGAATTAAAGCGTGAATACGCTGAAATCCCCCCTTGCCATAGCTCTGTCAATTCCCGGTTACCCTGGCCGGCAAAACAACGACGTTGCATCCAGCGTTGCGGGTCAGGAGTACGTCAGGCAGAACGTGACGGGGGAACACTATTTCCCGCCGCCCGCACCGTTTCACCCTGCGTCAGTCCGACTTCCCCCGGCTGCCTGATGCGCGCATTCATTGGCTGCCACGCGTAACCCGGTGAGCCACTATCCAACCCGCTTCATTAAGGTTGGAAAGACAAACAGCGACTGTCCGACGCCACGGTTTGTCAGCGACCATATTGCCACTGAACAGAGCGAACAAAGGCCCACGATGGCCACCGGATAGAAACAGGCCCACAGGAACGAAAACCATGCCTGCTCGAACAGATGATGCCGCTGCGCGAACAGAATCGCGGACATCCCAAAGAACTCGATGAATATACGGTGAATGACGTAAATCTGCAGCGTATTGCGGCCCACCCAGTTGAGATAGCGCATGCTGAAATGCTGATTCAGCCAGCGGCATGCAGCAATACTGAACAACACCGCCAGCACACACAGGAACAGACTCTTATCCAGACCGAATATCACATGAATACCGGCGACCGCAGCAAGCAGCGCCCAGGGCATCAGATTCTCTCGCCGCCATTCACTCAGGCGCAGCATGGTCTGGCTCCAGAACGTCCCTAGCAGGAAGAACAGGAAATATTGCGCCAGACTCTGCGGCCCCCAGAACGGGATTACTTTTTCGACAGCCAGATAATTCAGCAGAATCGCCACCGCTACCAGGGCCAGCTTATATTGGCGAAAAACTTTGGCGCAGAGGAAATAGAGTCCCAGCCCATAGAGATACCACGAGGTACTCATGGCCATAAAGGTCAGCTTGAGAAATTCAAACAGCGAACCGGCATAGGCGGCATTCAGATTCTGCGAAATCCGCTGGCCGGTAATTTCTGTGGAGATGCCAGTGATGGACCACCACTGAATAAACCCCCACAAAATATAGAGATAAAAAAGATTGGTGATGCGGCTGGTAAACACCTGTTTCCAGGGCCGGTTAATAATACCATTGGTCGCCAGCAGTCCCGACACAAAGAAAAAGGCGGGCATACGCAGCGGCGACAGGACCGTATTAAACTGTATCCATATTTCGGCGGGGATCCACCCGGCAGTGAGGTATTTCATCGTCCCTTCAAAACCCGGTAATACCGTGTGGTACAGGACCACCAGTAATATGCAGGCACCCTTCAGGGTATCTACCCACAATATCTGGTCTGACTTAGTCTGGCTCATTCAATGACTCCTGCTATGTAGGTCAGAATGCTGGAAAGTAAAAGCGAGGAAATCAGTATTGCTTTTATGATTATCCAGCGATTATTCGCCATTGAACCGATGATGAATGTAGCGAAACTCTTAAAAGCCGCGGGGTGGACCTGATGCCACAGTTATTTACTCAGCAGAACGTTTCCTTACACTTATTAATCATCATGAAAACAGGCTAATTATCAGCGTTACAGCCGGAATAATGAGAAAGAATTTTTCATAGTGCAGGAAATATAAATAAGAGAAAGCGGCACCGGGAAAAACCATTAAATAACCGATGAAAGGAAAAGATTTGTCAGATGCAGCAAAAGGTTTAACGGCTGAATAATGGGTTGTGATATCACGGCACGCATTATGCTGACAGCCGTCCGTTATCGTTTAAACAGTGGGGCGATTAAAACTGCCTTCCCCGGGAAGGCAGTGAGGTTACTGACTGAGGAACTTATCGAGGAACTGACGGGTACGCGGCTGCTGAGGATTACTGAATAACGCTTTCGCCTCGCCCTGCTCCACAATGCGCCCCTGATCCATAAAAATAGCGCGGTCAGCGACGTCGCGGGCAAAGCTCATCTCATGCGTCACGATAACCATGGTGCGTTTCTCTTCGGCCAGCGCGCGAATAGTGCTGAGCACCTCACCCACCAGCTCCGGATCCAGCGCCGAGGTTGGTTCATCAAACAGGATCACTTCAGGTCGCATTGCCAGTGCACGCGCAATCGCCACGCGCTGCTGCTGTCCACCCGACAGACGACGCGGATAGCTCTCCTCTTTGCCGTGCAGCCCGACCTTCTCCAGCAGCGTGCGGGCGCGGGCTATCGCATCCGCTTTCGCTTCACCTTTGACGATAACCGGCCCTTCAATGATGTTCTCCATCACCGAACGGTGCGGAAACAGATTGAAGTTCTGGAAGACAAACCCGACCTGCTGACGCAGACGACGCACCTGCTCTTTCTGCTTACTCTGGGCCAGCGCCGCATCCACGGTAATCTCTCCGACGCGGATAGTGCCGCTGTCCGGTACTTCCAGCAGGTTGATACTGCGCAGCAGCGTGGTTTTACCCGAGCCGCTGGGGCCGATAATCGCCACCACTTCACCGGCAGCCACATCAAGGTCGATGTCGTGCAGCACCCTCTGGCCGTTAAAAGATTTCACCAGCTTTCTGACTTCGATGGCGCTCATTTCGACTCCGAATCCTGACGATTAACATGCTGTTCCAGCCGGTTCTGCAACGCAGACAACACCGTTGCCATTACCCAGTAAATCAGCGAGGCCGCCAGATACATAGTAAAGACTTCCAGCGTGCGCGAGGTGATCAACTGCGCCTGACGGAACAGTTCCGGCACCTGAATGGTCGCCGCCAGCGAGGTATCCTTCACCAGGCTGATAAAGCTGTTGCCCAGCGGAGGCAACGCGGTGCGGGCCGCCTGCGGCAGGATCACCCGGCGCAGGGTCTGCCAGCGGGTCATGCCGATACTCGCTGCCGCTTCCCACTGTCCGCGCTCAATCGATGCAATCGCGCCGCGCAGTGACTCTGAAGCATACGCGGCGGTATTCAGGGAAAGACCAATCATCGCGGAGGGGATCGGATCCAGCTCAATGCCAAACTGCGGCAGGCCGTAGTAGATCATAAACAGCTGGGCGATCAACGGGGTCCCACGGAAAATCGAGACATAGATCCGCGCCAGCCAGCGAACCGGCCAGAAGCGCGACAGACGCATCAGTGCCAGAATAAAGCCCAGCAGCAGGCCGAAGAACATGCCGCCGATGCTGAGCTGTAGCGTAAACAGCGCGCCTTTTAATAAAAAAGGTGCTGAATCCAGCACCAGTTGAAGACTTTCCTGCATTATTTCGTCACGTCCGCGCCAAACCATTTCTGAGACAGCTTGCTCAGCGAGCCATCTTTCTGCATATCAGCAATGGCCTGGTCGATCGCTTTCAGCAGATCGTCGTTGCCTTTACGCACTGCAACGCCCGACTCCTGACGGGAGAAGGCACCACCCGCAACCGCCATGGTATCCCCGGTTTTCTTGACCAGATCCAGCGCGGCCAGACGGTCAACCAGAATGGCATTCAGACGACCAGAGCGCAGATCCTGATATTTTGTCGGGTCATCATCATAGGTCCGGATGTCCACGTCCTTCACGTTCTCACGCAGCCACTGCTCGTAGTTGGTGCCCAGCCCCACGCCCACTTTCTTGCCCGCCAGATCGGCCGGTTTAGTGATGGTATTCGCGTTGGCTTTCATCGTCAGCGCCTGAATGCCAGAGACCGTGTATGGCGTGGAGAAGTCATACTTCTTCTTACGCTCATCAGAGATGGTGACCTGGTTGATGACGACATCGATACGCTTCGCGTCGAGTGAGGCCAGCATGCCGTCCCATTTGGTCGGTTTCAGGCTCGCTTTAACGCCCATGTGCTGCGCCAGCTGTTCCGCGAACTCCACTTCAAAGCCGGTCAGCTTGCCCTTTTCATCCTGGAAACTGAATGGCGGATAGGTGCCTTCCAGCCCCACCAGCAGCGTGCCACGCTCTTTAATTTTGTTCAGCAGGTTTTCGGCTGCAAATGTTTTAACGTTAACGCCTGCGATCAGCGCCACCGCCATGACGCCCATCACCATCTGACGACCTGCACGAGAAAAGGACATATTCACCCCATTATTGACAGTATTGTGTGTGTGTTTTTATAAGGGCAGCACCGCGAGTTGCTGCCAGTCCAGAATGATAACGCACGGAGTATAAACTGTTTTATTCGCTTGTCTCAGACCGAAGGATGATAAGCAAATAACGCCGGTGCGCCGCCCGTATGAATAAACAGCAGCGGACCTTCACGACGGAAGCGATTCTGACTGATGCCATCCAGCAATCCAGCCATTGCCTTGCCGGTATACACCGGGTCAAGCAGGATGCCTTCCAGTTGCGCCAGCAGTTTCACCGCCGCCATGCCTTCATCATTGGGTTCACCGTAGCGTGGCGCAAAATAGTCATCCCACAAGGTAATCGGTGCCGTGGCCTGCACTTCCAGCGTCTCCGCCAGCGACTGACGCAAACGCTCTACCAGCGGCAACTGCGCATCGACCTGGCGTGAAACGGTGACGCCGACCAGCTCAGTTTCCGGCAGCAGATGTTCCAGGCCTACCGCCAGTCCGGCATGCGTGCCAGCACTGCCCGAAGCGACAACCACGGCGGCGAAATCGACCACGCCTTCGCTCTGATGGGCGATCTCCTGCGCGCACTCTACATAGCCTAGTGCACCCAGCGCATTTGAGCCGCCTACCGGCACGATGTAAGGACGGAAGCCCTGAGCTTCCAGACGCGTAGCCTCTTCAGCCAGCTGCTCTGCGGGATTGTGCAGTGCATCGACCCTTATCACTTCCGCGTCCATCAGGTCCAGTAACAGACGATTGCCGTTGCTCAGGTAGTTTTCAGCGTGGGTGCCAATCGGGTTTTCCAGCAGCGCCACACACTTCAGGCCAAGCCGGGCCGCGACGGCCGCCGTCTGTCGCACATGGTTAGACTGGATCGCGCCCGCTGTCAGCAGCACGTCTGCGCCTTCGCGCAGCGCATCGGCTGCCAGGAATTCGAGTTTGCGCAGCTTGTTGCCGCCCATCGCCACCGGTGTGAAGTCATCACGTTTGATGAAAATATCGCGACCCAGATAGTCGGAAAGCCGTGGCAGATGTTCTAACGGCGTCGGTGCGCCAAGCAGTTCAAGACGCGGGAATTGATGTAACAGATGTAAAGACAAGACTGCCTCCGGTCGGGCATGAAAATTATCCTTACAGTGTTGCAGAAGATGCGCAAAGGATCACCCTGATTCAGGTGTCCGCAGATGCGGTAATAAAGAGGCGAGAAGAAAGAAGCGCCGTGCTCCCCCTTCCCTTTTACCTGGCTGGCAGGTAAGGGAGAACGTGCCGCAGGCACGCGGGGGAGCAATCGGTGCAGAACAGGCTTACGCCTGCTGCCAGCCTAAAAACTGATCGTACTTGCGCAGCGCGATACGGTAATTGTTATTACCGGCATCGGGCAGATCGCTTTCCAGGCACTGATGCCAGCTATTTCCTTTAAGCTTTTCAGCCGGGAAATTTTTGGCTTTCAGCATCTCATCCAGTCGACGCAGACGCACCACATATTCACGAATCGTGCTTGGGCTCATCTCTGTCTGTTCAAACAAATATTGTTTAAACGCCATAATGTCGAAGTAATTAGGATGGGTATTACAAAAAATATCACTACAAAAACGACAAAGCGCGGTCAGTTCGGGCTGAAGTTTCAGCCACAGCTGTTCATCAATCATCTGGTCCATCCGTGCGATGGCCTCTTTATTGATGATCTGGCCACGAAAAACGAGCGCCATTCGATCTAATACCTTGCCACAGTGTGAACAGTTGCTCTGGCTGTGTTTATAGTCTTTAAGATAACGACTTAACGGTCTGGCCTTGGTCTTGGCTCCCATTACTGAGTCCCCGGTTTCTTATAATTTTGAATCGCCAGGAACTGATACTGCTAGCGCGCTCCCGCAAGTCGGGCCCGCAGGCGTTTAATCGCCTGACTGTGCAGCTGGCTGACACGGGATTCACCCACATCAAGTACCGCGCCAATCTCTTTCAGGTTCAGTTCTTCCTGGTAGTACAGTGTCAGCACCATCTTTTCACGATCGGGTAACGCTTCGATCGCTTCAATGACGCGCTCACGCAGACTCCCTTCCAGCAACTGGTGAAGCGGATTAGCCTCTTCATGGCCTTCCGTCACCAGCTCCGCGCTGTCGCCGTGCTCTTCCCGATACTCGTCGTAGGAGAAAAGTTGACTATTGTTGGTGTCCAGCAGGATCTGCCGGTACTCCTCCATGGAAACATTCAGCTGCTGCGCCACTTCCTGCTCGGAAGCAGATCGCCCCAGCGACTGTTCCACTCTGTGCATTGCGCCCGCCACTTCACGTGCGTTACGACGCACGCTGCGTGGTGCCCAGTCCCGACTGCGAAGCTCGTCGAGCATTGCGCCACGAATACGCTGCACGGCGTAGGTGGTAAAAGCTGTGCCCTGGAGCGCGTCATAACGCTCTACGGCATTTAACAGCCCTATCCCACCTGCCTGCAGCAAGTCGTCAAGCTCAACGCTGGCTGGCAGGCGAACCTGCAGACGCAACGCTTCATGGCGCACCAGCGGCACGTAGCGCTGCCAGAGCGAATGCTTGTCCATCACGCCTTCGGCGGTATAGAAATCGTTCACGTTGACTACCCTGCGTTAATGAAGTTATCGGCATGATTATCCAATTCTGTAGCGTTTTTGATTGGCTGAATAGGCGGGGTAAAACGAGGCTATTTGATTTTTGTTAAGTCAGCGTGCAGTTATTTCTGCACGCCTCCTGAAATTAACGACGGGCGCGCAGCCGTTGCCGCGTGGCGGGCGGCACCTCGGCCCACAAACTGCAGATACGCCCTTCCAGCTCCTGATACCAGGGCGCAATGTGCTGCCGCGCCTCCTCGCCGGGATGCACCTGGATCGCGCCTGATTCAGCATCAATGCTAATCAGTCGGTTAATAAATAGCCGCTGCAGATCGCTGCGTAAAAACAGGCCGTTATCAATACTGTTGTCTGCCAGAACGCCGTCATCGCCCACCTGCGTGTCGATATGACAGGCTTCCACCCACGGCCAGTTGTGCCGTTCAGTAAGCTCGGTGCCGGTCATCACGCAGGCACCATAGCGCGCTTTGACACCTGCGCTGAATTCCGCCTGGCTGGCACGCTGCAGCACCCGTGCTTTAACGCGACGTCCGACTTCAGTTCCAGGCATTACCGCCGCAGGGACTTTGTGCTGCGGCGTACTGAGCACCACGATGAACTGAATACGCTGCGATTGGGGAAAACAGGGGTCCGCCTGCGGATTAAAGAGTTGCCAATAGATGTCTTCATCATCCTGATGCATCAGCACCAGTTTGTAGCCGCGACTGTTTAACAGATTCTGTGCCGTGGCCGATTGTGGATCAATCATTGCGAAGACCTGACTGCTGCCCATCACTTTCCACAGGTTGTCGCGCTTATCGTTGTCGCTGCGACGAAAATAGAGGAAAGAGAGATTCTGCTTAAGGTAGTGCTCAAAACGGCGCAGATAATTTTTACGCTCATTGTCATGGGAGATGAACAGCAAATCTTCCAGCGGACTGTTGCTCTCTTCACTTGCGAACACCGCACGGATTTTCAGCGTGCGCAGGCCGGTAGACGGGCTCAGCAAGGCACGCGCCGTCAGCTCTTTATCATCAGGATATTGCAGCGCATAACGCCGGGCGATCTCGTCGAAGGTCAGCCGCTCGCCCGGTAAAAGGTCATAATTGAAGCGCATAGACACTCCACAAAGTTAAAATCAAAAATGATGTTGTTCTGTGGAGAGTTATCGGCAGGCTGGAGGGGAACTGTAACGGACGGGATGATCGTCATTATCTGGCTGACTGTGCCAGGCTGTGGAAATCCATGCACAGAATGGGTACGTATACGTACCCATCTTCCCGGTATCAGCGATCTTTACGGGCAAGCCATACCGGCAGTTCTCCGGGCTGGTAAATCCAGCGTCTGTTAACTTCCTGATAGAGGTTTTCACCGAGGCTTTGCATTAAAAACGGATTGCGGATCATTTTGTTAATCATAAATCGCCACTGCGACGTTTTATTTTTAATACGCTCAACGCTCATTATCTCTTTATAAGCATCGTGATCGCTGGCCAGCACCGGGTAACCGCAGGCACCTAACTGCGCGATAACACGATGCCCTTCCGCCTGGTTGAGTAACGAATCTGAGAGAGGTGCAAGCGCAAGGTTTAAATTTAAGGACTGAAACAACTGCGCAAGCCTGTTTTGCGGCACTTTACGATGATATTCATGGATAAAGGCTTTCCATGCGTCAGGACAGGCTCCGTAAATAATCCAGCAGACATCTTCACACATCTCCCTGATAAGCACCTCAATGTGCCGCCAGTCTTCCGGGTGCAAATCCGTCAGCACGATGCCCACTCTGGGCTTATCATGATTGACGGATAGAAACGGACGGGGCTGGATAAGTTGCTGCCAGTCTGTGCCGAGTTTGTCAGCCTGCAGGACGATGTTTTTATGGCTGAAAAGTTTCCGGGCAGCGTCATTTCTCACCACCAGCAGATCGGTGTTCTGCAGGATCTCATCATGATCAGACTGAAGACTGTTCATGATGAATGATGCTTTGGTCGCCTCAACAATAAAACGGGTGCCAGGGAAAAGGTGTCTTTTTTTGAACAGCAGCAAGTTTCTGTGAGCCATCACATCGCTCAGCACAATACACTCCGGCTTTATCCTGTAAAGTTCAGCAGCAGATAAACGCTGAGACATTAACGTATGTATGCCATTGCCGGCGTGTGAAACTGACAGGAAGCGTTCTTTTGCGCGCTGTGTTTCCGCAGAGTCTTCGGCATTAAACAAAAATACCGCATCGGGTTTTAAGCCCTGCCGTGCGGCTATCAGCGAACGATTATTCTCGCGGACTACATGCTCCCCATTCCAGGAGAGGTTAGGATTAACAGCAGGATCTCGGGCTAACCGGTCAATCCATTTATCATAAAAGAGAGAGGTGGCAGGGATGCGTTCTGCGTCAGAAAGGATGTCATCGCAACACACCCGTGACTGAGGCACGGCTAACATCAACGTTTCTTGATCAGAAGCCCTTAGCAGCAGGTCGCTAATCGCCGCATTTATCGTCGGGAACGCTTCATCCAGGCCCCCCGCCTGCTGGCAGGATACGGTTCTTAGCATGATACAGTCACTGCTGAGCAGTAAATATTGTCGTGGAACGATCAGTTCCAGGGCGTTCACCCCGTTCGATGAATGCCCTGTGTATGACGGATCGTAGTGATAGCGCACTGCTCCCTCAATCACGCCAGGTGAATAGAGATGGTTACGTTTATCTGTTAAAAATGGCGCGCAGGCGAGGAGTTCAGAACGCCCGCAATGATTCAACAAGGCGTTAAGCCACGCTACATTGTTAAAATAAATGCCACAGGAAAGATAAAGTGTAAATTCACCGCGCGCCACAGAGAGAGCATAATTCAGCGCACTGACGCTGCTGATTTTCTCATCAACGAAATAGACTCTGAAGATATCTTCATTTATTTCTGAGAGTGAAGATAGCCATGCTCTGACGCTCTCGTCTTCTGACAGATTATCGATAAAAATGATTTCATAGTCTGTATCAGTGACGGTGTCGACAAACGTCGACAGCGTCCGCTTAACCTGATCAATTTCATTGTCTACGATAAGAACGACGGTAAGCTTTTTAATTGCTGACGTATTGTAATGTATAGCAAACACGTTCTTATTTTTTTCAATTGAAGCATAGCTGTACCCTCTTAGCGTCAGGTGCTCTGCCAGTAAAGCCTGCGTTAACTCGTCATTATTATTGTCTGCTGATAACACCTCTAACACAGGCAGCGGGATATGCTGAATATCAGCCATCATTCGCGCATTGAGCAGTGGGAATAAAAAATCGATTTCAACCGTCCGGGGTGAAATGTCACGTGATTTAATTATCTCCATACACAATTCACGTCTGAAGAAAGCTCCCCTGGCAAAGCACTCTGGCTTCGCTAAAAAGTAATCAGGATCAAAATCGGGCAGAAAAAGTGACGAAGTTTCCCCATCCGGATCCAGCCAGATACGGTCTGTATAAAATGCCAGCGATGTCGTAATTTTTTCGCTGAAAAGTGAGAGACTGTTGAATATATTGGGGAAAATTCTGTCGCCAGAATGGAGAAACAGTATCCATTCATTCTGGTCTTCAGCCAGGATTTGGCTTAACCAGCGGCTGAAGTGATCCGGTTTTGGATCCTTTTTACTCATTTCCACAGTGGCGTAGATGTTAATATCCACGCACAACGTATGAAGTGAGGTGAGTGTAATATCGAGTGCCTGCTGCGATAGATTGTTATCCAGCACCACCACGCTGAGGGACAGACCGGCACTCGCTTCAGCCAGAGATTTTTCAGGCACGGGATAATGGGCCAGCCAGTTTTCCGTTGAGACAAACCTCTCTTCACTTTTCTTTTCTGCAGCCTTCTGCGTTTTACTAAAAAAGTGCGTTAACTGCTGCGAGAAATTTGCTTCAAATTTTCGCATGTGGTCGCGAACGTTAAAAAGCCCGGCACGCGTGCTCTCCAGTTCCGCGGGATCGTCACTAAAGCAGACACCCGCCCCGCCCATATCGCGAATCGAAGCGTCGGAGATGGCGAGTTTTTCATAACCCGGGGCGACCAGAGAAACCACCGGCACCCCACACAACGCAGCCAGGTTACAGGTTCCGGACCATTCAAAGGTGTACATCACCGTGGCCGACTTTAAAATTTCTGCCAGCTCTGCCAGAGGACGAGGATTTTTAACCGATATAATCGTGATATCGTCGGGTAAAGCAGTAAAATCGACTTTCTCTTCAGGTACCCGATTCAGATAGAGAAGTTTTGTCGTTTTTACTCTACCGTCATCCGAGAACATCTCTAAATCCGGGCCTACCATCGTTAAAAAATCAACGTCAGGTTCTTTCACAATCAGCTGTGAGCTATACCAGAAAAAGAGATCCTCTTCTGTTTCATTAAGACGATTACCATTGAGCAGCGCTTCATGATTTAACATGTAGCGCACGCAGACGTCAGCTTTAATTGGATTACCAGAATAAATTTCAGGATAAACAGCGATGGGGATCAGCGCCAATTTTTTATGCTGATCATAAATTTCAACATCCAGCTTAGGCGTAGTCCAGGCAGGATTGGTGACATCGCTATTTACCATCCATGCATTGCCGCCATGCAGATTGATTTGATGACAGAGTTTGTGCAAAGCCTGAATACCGCCGGATGACTCCCGATAATCAGGTGAAAATATATAATAAGGATGTTTGAATTCAGACATTGCAACTCCGCCCGCCAGGTTGATGAAATCACTTAACCGTTCTGTGCGCTGCGCTGTTTCAGGCCATCTGAAATTTTGATCAGATAGCCTGAAAGGTTAACAGCTGCCGAAAGAAATCAGGGCTGCCAGGCTTTTGCCCACAGGCGCAGGGTCTCACCGGTCAGCATCCAGTTACGTCGAATCTCAGCCTGCAATTCCATCCCCATTTTTGCGCTGGCATCCGGGTCAGCCAGATGCATCCGGATAGCCTCGCGCCAGTCAATGAAACGGTTATTAACACGGGTAACCGGCAGATTATCGTCCCGATAACAGGCAACGTTACTGCAAATAACGGGCACCCCGCAGGCACCGTACTCCAGTAACCTCAGGTTACTTTTACAGGCGTTAAAGATATTGTCTTCAACCGGTGCCAGCGCCAGATCGAGATTGAGCGACGCGAGCGCTGCAGGATAAAGTGTGAGATCAACGCCATTGTGTATTTCATGCACGTAGGGACGGAGTTTATCCGGACACATACCCATAAAGATCCATTCAACGTCTTTCGAAAATTCCCGGACAATGTCGAAAATCATTTCAAGATCGCCCCGATGGCTGACACCGCCGGCCCAGCCCACACGGGGTTTCTTACCCTGCTGACGCAGTGAACGAAGGCTGCCCCAGGCCTCTGAAGGAAGGCGATTTTTCATCACAACGATGTCCGGGTGCATATCACGCATCGCGTCGGCCAGTGGTGCGGTAGAGACCACAAAGCGGTCAAAAAAGCTCAGGCTTTTACGTATTAATTTTGTCGTCTCCTGCTTATAAGCGTGACGGCCATGATGTTTCATGGGCAGATTAATGATGTAATCGTCCAGTTCAAACACCTTAAATACGTTGTGAAGTTTACTGACTCGCT
The DNA here is from genome assembly GCF_008631595.1 of Pantoea sp. F_5. NCBI lineage: Bacteria > Pseudomonadati > Pseudomonadota > Gammaproteobacteria > Enterobacterales > Erwiniaceae > Pantoea > Pantoea sp. F_5. The sequence continues at coordinate 145,982 of NZ_VWUO01000007.1, read as the reverse complement.
CCATCCAGTTATGAAATGCTGGTGCATACCGGCGCTGGATAATCAGACTATCGGGGCTGAACTGCCCCATTTCACTCAAAGTCAGCAGTGTCATACCGCTTTTCCCCTGAGCAACGCCTTCCGCTATCATCGCCTCAAGCGGTTGAGTGATACGGTAATGTCCGCAACCGTAAATATCGGCATTATGCGCAAGGAAGGTGGGCAGATTTTCTGCTCTGACCGGCAGCCAGTTAACATCGTCATTTCGTAATTCGAAGTGACGACTTCGCATTGAAAGGTTTGGGTTATACGCAGGGTCACTGGCCACAACCGGCATCCATTCAGCATAAATTTTGTCTTCTTCCAGCTGTTTTAATTTACTGGACGCCTGCACGCTTTCATCCGGGAACGGGCTGGTGCGTGCTGCGGGACGATGCAGACGGGCATAAGGTGTCCAGACCGTCAGATAGCCCTGCTCCCGTGCCTTCAGGCACAGATCAACGTCAGCATATAAGCGCTTATCCTGATCAAATCCTCCCAGCTCGTCGAATACCGATTTGCGCATCAGCATCAGATCACCCGAAACGGCACTGTAGTTCTGATCGACATTCATGCGTCCCAGATAGTTGGCGTCTTTGTCGTCATTCCCTCTGAAGACTTCACCCACTGCACCGTTTACCCCCAGGACGTAACCTGCATGCCTGATCTTATTGTCAGATGAGAGATGCTTTCCACCCACAGCAAAGACTTCGGGTCGTAGTCCATGATTCAGGAGATTATCGAGCCATTCACCGTCCGTGACCGCCATTTCACAATGCATGAACAGCAGATAGTCTCCTGTGGCCTGTTCAGCGGCGAGATTAGCCATCGCACTGTGGCTGAATGCGCCGTTAAAGCTTGCCGTTTTTATGCGGACAGGATCAACTTTTGCAATATCTGACAACCATTTATCCCGCTCAGTCGTACCCTGGTTATCAGAGATGATGATCATCTCGTAGTGGTGCCAGGTGGTTTTTTCCAGCACGGTCGTGACGCAACTAATCAGCGAAGCGAGATCCCAGTTAGCCAGAATGATGATTGAGACAACCGGCTTATCGGGATGGTTGTATCGTAAACGGTAATTGAAGAATTTATCTAATGCCGCTCGTCCATCGGGGTAGCCGCGATTATGCAAATGCCGCTCAATGATCGCCACATCTTCAAGGATATCTCTGCTTTTCAGATGACCTGTTAACAACGGCTCAGCGAGGTGACCGATACCCTCAAACCCCTGAGATTCAATCAGCTTAACAATGAGATCAAACTCTGCTGAAGCGGGATAATCGGCATCCAGTCCTTCCGCCGCTAACAGCAGCTCTCGCCGGAATAACCAGTGTTGCGCCATCGTTTTGGGCGAACTGAGCAGTAAGTCAAGATTAAAATCGGGCCTGAAAGCGGCACCAAGTGGTGCATTATCGATATAAAAAAATTCATCCGCATAGAGTGCTAAATAATGGTTTTGAACGAGGAGCATTTTGCTCAATGCGATCATACCGGATGCGTGCAGAATCGTGGTCGCCTCAAGAAACATGACCCAATGGTCTTCACGTTCATGGATGATTTGATTGATGACACTGATTCGGCTCTGCTCTGTTGCGGCATAGCATTCAGCGTCCGTGTCAGGCGTTACGTCGATGGCAACGATAACCGGTTCAAACCGGATGCCCACTGTCGCTGTCTGGCCGATCGATTTTAAAAGTGTATCCAGACCGGTGACGGTCTCTTCTGTAACCGTAATCACGACCAGCACGCTGACGGGATGCGTGTGCGTCGCGGCAAGATCCACCAACATATTATGCTGCAATGGATTCAGGGTGCGTGAAGCTCTCCACGTCGCAAGCGTGTCTAAGGTAAAGTTCTTCTGCTGCTCTTCAGAAAGATTTTTGAGGCCAAACAGATCAGGTCGATCCGTGGAAGCAACGCGCGTGAGATGTGGCTCATGGTCGACATCATTAAACCAGCTTTCGTTACGGATCTTTTCATATAACGCCTCTCGCCCGTCTCTGAAAATATCGTTACTTTCACGCTGATGAGGCTGAAATTCCACATCTGAAGCACGAATGCTACACAACGGCGTAGCAAACCAGAGAAGGTGGCTGTGCCTTAATAAATGGTGAAAAATAACCAGTGCCGGAACCGCCTGCAATGCCGGATCGCCGGAGGTGAGCAGTGAATGATCGATAAGGCTGCTGGTGAGATCTTCGCGGTAAAACAGGGCGGCGGTCATTTCTCCCGGCAGACTGTACGCTTTCAGTGTCTGATTACGCAGCAAATCCTGGCCGTTGATAATGCTGTTTTCACTGTACAAAGCCGATGTTGAGATAAGCTCGGGCAGCACTTCACCCTGTGGACCTACCCGTTCCCGAGGGGAGGCAGCCACACGGCACGCAGGCTGTGCCATCAGGCCTGAGACTAGTGTGGAGACGCAGGCAGGTTTCAGGAGATCGGCATCTGACAGGAATTTAATATATTTTCCGCGCGCTGCGCTGACGGCAGCCTGATAAACCGGTGTCCCATCATCTATTTTTAAATAGCGAAGAAGATGGCCGTATCGGACAAGATAACCCTGTAGCTTCTTATGAATAAAAGGCGCGTCACTGTAATCAGCCACAATGATTTCAGTATGCGGGTAATCCTGGCTGAGCACACTGTCGAGTGCGTTTGTAAACCAGGCTGAAGCGCCTGAGGTAATGATGATGCTGACAAGATCATGTTGATGCATTTTACTCTCTCTCACTGATTCCTCTGAGTCATGACCGACTGAGAGCAGCGCACATTTTGCTTTAGCATAATCTTTGTGCCTGGGTTCAATCGGAGAAGTAAAACAGCAAAGAGGGCCTAATCTGCCAGAACAACAACGCAGGACTATTCTTCAGCCATAAAAAAACCCCGCCGAGGCGGGGTTTTTGCGTGGATTCTGAGGGAATCGATTAGCCCTGCAGCAGAGACAGAACCTGCTGTGGAACCTGGTTAGCTTTCGCCAGCACGGAGTTACCAGCCTGCTGTACGATCTGCGCTTTAGACATGTTTGAAACTTCAGTTGCGTAGTCAGCATCCTGGATACGAGACTGTGCAGCTGACAGGTTGGTCGTGGTGTTGCTCAGGTTAGTCACGGCTGAGTTCAGACGGTTCTGAATCGCACCCAGTGAAGAACGGAACTTATCCACGCTTGCAATCGCTTCATCCAGTTTAGCCAGTGGGCTTGATGATGCGCCAGTGGTCAGGCTTGACAGGCTCATGTTAGAGGTGTCCAGCTTGAACGCTGCGGTGCCTGCAGTCGTTGCAGTATCGGCTGACTGTGGGTCAACTGCGACGAAGAAGGACTGAGACGCGCCGCTGGCGATATCAAAGCCATTTGCTTTCAGGTTGTTGGTTTCAGCAGCGCTTGCTGATGCAACAGTGACTTTAGCAAACATTTTGCCGTTGTCATCTTTGTACACAGTACCGGTGTCAACAGTCACACCTGAAGTTGCCACACCCAGACGGGTAGACAGGGCATCAGCAGTTGATTCAGCAACAGTTGCGCCAGTTACGTTGGTAGTAGAACCGTAAGCAGCTTTAAATTCTGTTGCGCCAGCTGCAGTTGGGGTACCCGCAGGACCGTTCACGTTGAAGCTATCCAGACCCAGGGTCTTGGAGTCGATTTTTTTCAGGTCGATAGTGATGGTTTCGCCATCGTTAGCGCCAACCTGGATGTTCATTTTGCCGTCTTTAGCCAGCACGTTCACGCCGTTGAACTGAGTCTGACCCGATACGCGGTCAATCTCGTCCAGACGTGATTTGATTTCGTCCTGGATTGAAGATTTGTCAGAATCTGAGTTAGTACCGCTTGAAGCCTGTACAGTCAGCTCACGGATACGCTGTAAGTTGTTGTTGATTTCTGACAGCGCGCCTTCAGTAGTCTGCGCAGCAGAGATACCGTCGTTAGCGTTACGAGCAGCCTGAGTCAGGCCCTTGATGTTAGAGGTGAAACGGTTGGCAATCGCCTGACCAGCAGCGTCATCTTTCGCGCTGTTGATACGTAAACCAGAAGACAGACGCTCCATTGAAGTAGACAGAGCTGACTGGTTCTTGTTGATGTTGTTCTGAGTGATCAGCGAGAGGCTGTTGGTATTAATGACTTGGGCCATGATAAATTTTCCTGTTAATCAAGTCTTTCGGTTAAGGTGTGGGCTTCAACCCGCCGGCTTCAGCGCCGTCAAAGTTGTTATCGTCTGCCGTTTAACAACCTTTAGAATTTTTTTAGTACCAGGCGAATTTTTCTGCTTCAGCCTGTCACGTTTTAAGTTATCGCCACCCTGCCGAACTTCTTTAGACCTGATTCATTAATTTTCTAGTCACTGAATTACCCTTCTCTATAGGGCTTATTTACCTCATTACCCTAAGGCAAATAACGTTAAACTTTCCTTATTCAAGGCCGATAACCCAGGTATCAATTTCCCTGTCGACCTTATAAAGGAATTAACATGGCTAGTATAAGTAACCTGGGTGTAGGTTCCGGCCTGCCCCTCAGTACCATGCTTGACAGTCTGACCACCGCTGAAAAAGCTGCACTCACACCGATTTCAAAACAACAGTCAGCTTATACGGCCAAGCTCAGTGCCTATGCCACCCTGAAAAGTTCACTGACGACGTTTCAGACCGCCAACACCAAGCTGAACAGTGCCGACCTGTTCACCGCCACCACCGCGACCAGTAGCTCTTCGGCGTTCAGTGCCACTACTTCGGGCAGCAGCACCGTCGCCGGTAAATATGCGATTAACGTCACGCAGCTGGCACAGGCGCAGGTTCTGACCTCAGCAGTGCAGAGCAGTAGCACTACCGCACTGGGTGACAGTTCAGTGGCCAGCCGTAGCATCGCGATTACCTTAAAAGATGGTACCAGCAAAAGCGTGACGCTCTCGGCCGATCAGACCTCGCTGACCGGTATGCGTGACGCTATTAATGGCGCGAATGCGGGTATCACCGCCAGTATCATTAAGGTGTCAGACGGCAGTTTCCGTCTTTCCATGAGCGCCAATAAAACCGGCAGTGACAATGCGGTGGCAACGATTGCCGTTACCGGCGACGACACGCTGCAGGGAATCGTAGGCTTTGACGCATCCGCCAGCAGCAATGTAATGACCCAGAGCGTCGCGGCGCAGAATGCCAAACTTACTGTGAACAACGTTGCGATTGAGAACAGCAGCAACCAGATTAGTGATGCACTGGAAGGGATAACCTTAAATCTGACCGCGCAGACGGTTGGTGATCAAACTCTGACGATCACCAAAGATACGTCGAAAGCCTCCAGTGCTATCAGCGCCTGGGTGGATGCCTACAATACGTTGCTGGATCAGTTCAATACGCTGACCAAATATACCAAAGTCGACACTAACAGTGACGAACAGGACTCCAGTAATGGTGCCCTGCTGGGTGACAGCACGTTACGCACCATTGAGACTCAGCTGAAAAGCATGCTCACCAACGCGCAAAGCTCATCTTCTTATAAATCACTGGGTCAGATTGGTGTGACCACCGATCCTACTACCGGTTCATTAAAACTGGATTCGACCAAGCTGAGCGCCGCCCTGGATAAAGATGCTGCGGGCGTGAAAGAGATGATCGTGGGTGACGGTAAAACAGGCATTACCGCGAAAATCGACAGCAAACTGACTGACTGGCTTGCAACTAAAGGGATTGTTCAGGCGGCTACTGATGGTGTCAGCAAAACGCTGAATAACTTAACCACCCTCTACAACACCACCAGCGATCGCATTGATGCGGATATCGCACGCTACAAAACACAGTTTACCCAGCTGGATCTGGCCATCAGTAAACTTAACTCAACCAGTACATATCTGACGCAGCAGTTTGATACGTCAAGTTCTTCTGACAAATCATAGGAGTGACCATGTACACCGCTACAGGCACCAAAGCCTATGCAAAAATTGGCGTAGAAAGCGCCGTGATGAGCGCCAGCCAGCAACAGCTGGTCGTGATGCTGTTCGACGGCGCACTAAGCGCGATAATCCGCGCCCGTCTGTTTATGCAGGATGGCAATATTGAAGGCAAAGGCAGTTCCATTTCCAAAGCCATCAATATTATCGAAGCGGGCCTGAAAGAGGGTCTGGCTGAAAACCGGGGTGATGAGCTGGCAGACAATCTGCTGGATCTTTACAACTATATGACGCGTCGCCTGTTGCAGGCCAACCTGCACAATGATGTTGCAGCGGTTGAAGAGGTCGAAGGCCTGCTGCGCAACATCGCGGACGCGTGGAAAGAAGTGGTTCAACCTAACCTGATTCAGGACGCCGTTTAATGACTACTGCACCGCATCTGATTACCGTTTACCAACAGTTACTCGATCTCAGCCAGGGAATGCTGCGTCATGCCGCACAGGGCGAATGGGATGAATTGATCAGCCGGGAGATGGAGTATGTCAATGCGGTGCAGAACTTAGCCCAGTCGACAGAGGCGGTATCGCCTTCATCCCAGACGCAGGAGCAGTTACGTCCGGTGCTGCGCCGTATCCTCGATAACGAAAGCGAAGTGAAACGCCTGCTGCAGGCGCGGATGGATGAGCTGGCCTCGCTGGTCGGTCAGAACAGCCGTCAGAAATCGGTGATGTCCGCCTATGCCAGCCAGGGCGGCATTGTGATGGTGCCGCGCGAAACCCTCTCCTGACCCCTGCTCTGCTACGCCGCCAGATTTATTTTTCTGCGCGGCGTCTCTTTTCTGCCGCTTACTCCATACTTGATTTTCATCATCCCCTGGAGTGTGGTATATGCAAAACCCAACGTTATTACAGTTTTTCCATTGGTATTACCCGGATGGCAGCAGACTGTGGCCCGAAGTCGCCGATCGCGCGGCCTGGCTCAGCGAAGTTGGTATCACTATGGCATGGCTGCCACCCTGCTACAAAGGGGGTTCGGGCGGCTATTCAGTGGGTTACGACAGCTACGATCTGTTCGACCTGGGGGAATTTGATCAGAAAGGGGGCGTTGCCACCAAATATGGCGACAAAACGCAGTTACTGGCTGCCATGGAAGCCCTGCGCAGCCACAACGTTGGGGTGCTGCTGGATGTGGTGCTGAACCACAAAATGGGCGCGGACGAGAAAGAGGCGATCAGCGTCAATCGCGTCAATCCGGACAACCGCGATGAAATTTATGACGAGGTCGTCGAATGTGAAGCCTGGACGAAATTCACCTTTCCGGCACGCGCCGGTGAGTATTCGAAATTTGTCTGGGACCACAAATGCTTTAGCGGCGTAGACCACATCGAAAACCCGGACGAAAACGGCGTATTCAAAATCATCAACGACTACACCGCCGAAGGCTGGAACGATCAGGTTGATAACGAGCTGGGCAACTTCGACTATCTGATGGGTGCCAACATCGATTTTCGCAACAATGCGGTCAGGGAAGAGCTGAAATACTGGGCGCGCTGGGTGATGGAACAGGTGCCCTGCACCGGCTTCCGTCTGGATGCGGTAAAACATATCCCGGCCTGGTTCTATAAAGAGTGGATCGATCATATTCAGGAAGTCGCTGAAGAGCCGATGTTTATCGTCGCGGAATACTGGTCGTTTGAAACCGAGAAACTGCAGGAGTATGTGCATCAGGTGGAAGGCAAAACCATGCTGTTTGATGCGCCACTGCATATGAACTTCCATCAAGCCTCAACCGCAGGCAGCGCCTACGACATGAGCCAGATTTTCGCTAACTCGCTGGTGGTGGCGGATCCGTGGCATGCCGTAACGATCGTGGCTAACCATGACACCCAGCCGCTGCAGTCGCTGGAAGCGCCGGTTGAAGCCTGGTTCAAACCGCTGGCCTATGCGCTGATCCTGCTGCGTGAGCAGGGCGTACCGACCATTTTCTATCCTGACCTGTTCGGGGCGACGTATGAAGATGAGGGCGGCGACGGCGAGGCGCACAAAATCGAGATGCCGGTCATTCCTGAACTCGAAGGATTAATCCGGGCGCGTCAGCAGTATGGCTGGGGCGTGCAGACCGACTATTTTGATCATCCCAACTGCGTGGCGTTCAGCCGAAGCGGCACCGAAACGCAACCTGGCTGTGTGGTGATCATGTCGAACGGCGATGCGGGCGAGAAAAGTGTGCCGATGGGCGAAGGCTTTGCCGGTAAGGTCTGGCGCGATCATCTGGGCAACCGTGAAGAGACCATTACCGCCGACGAGCACGGCACAGCCGTCTTTGTCTGTAACGGTGGCAGCGTCAGCGTCTGGGTTGTAGCAGAATAAGTGACTGAGTAAACGTAAAACCGCCCCGGCAGACGCGTGCGTGCGCTACCGGGGCGTTTTTTATGGGCTGCGGTTACGACTGCGCGTTATGGTCAGTAATAGGCGTGCGCAATAGCTGCGGTTCAATGTTCTGAATGACAGCAGCTTTCGGCTGTTTTGCCACTTCTTCCAGTGCCTGCTGACACTCTGTTGTCGGCCGCGCCACCTTGCGCAGAGTCAGCCCGTCATAGTTAAGTTCGCTGTTATCAACGACCAGCGGCATCACCCGAATCTTGCGCGTGACGTTGACATAGTCACCGTTCAGACGGGTGAGTTTGCCCGGCTTCGCAATCACACGCATCCACTGACGGCAATCCAGCGTGCTGCCATCCGCATTGATAATCAGACTGGCTATTGCCTGTCCGCTGATCAGACTGCTCTGTGGTCCAACGGTTTGCCAGTTCCCCTGCAGATCAGCGGGTGCCGGCGTCTGTACCGCATTTTCATAATCGTTGATTTGCGCACAGCCACTCAGTGCCAGCGCGGCAATCAGCATCCACTTTTTCATGTTTAATCCCTAAGATCGCGTCAATGGCGGCTACGTTATAATTTTTCTACCGCGTAGCGCAAGGTATCTGGCTGTTCAGACACCCGCGAGCGACTGTTTACAGCAGAATTTACCCTTGAGCCAGGAGACCGGTCAGCTTTTTGATCGGCAACTGGCAGTCTGAATGGGCTCTGGCACGCCTGACAAGCGGAAGACAACCCGATACACTGACGCGCTGCATCAGCCTTTCAGGAATATAAATATGAAAACGCCAGAAGCCTATTATGCTCAGGCACGTGAAATGTTTTTTACCGCGCATCCCGACTTTCAGTCTGCACTGGATGAGTTAACGGAGAGCGATGCTCGTGCCGCTAATCTGTCACTGCGACAGCTGCGTGAATGGCACGCCGAACGCATCTATGCAGCCTTTTTACGGCAGAAGAATCTGGATGGGATGATTTTTTCTATTCAGCTCGCTGAGCCGGATAAAGCGGTAGCGGCTGAGGCTATCGAGACCTATCTCAAATCTCATGCTGAGTCTCTGGGGATGAGCTGGGAAGAGTTTTGCATCAAAAACGAGCTGTAATGTTCAATCCACTGAAGAGGTATAAGTTACACCTCTCAGCCTGTCGTGCAGCATCGGATAAAGCAGTAAAGCAAAAACGCGAGACCTTCGCGTCATGCCGCAGGTCATGATTGCCCTTGTGGGCAAAGCAACTGCACTGCCTCCGGAGAGATTGCCGGGCTTCCCTCTCTGGAGGCATATTGATAAATGGCCCTACTCCCGCTCTTCCGTGGCTTTGCCTTTCACTTCTACATAGCTTGCAACCGCCAGCAGACGATTGATGTGTGTCAGGAGCAGATCAACATCCGACTGCAGAAACTCAGTCGACGATTGCGAAGCGGTAATGATGGCATCCTGCACCGTTTCTGTAATAGTCAGCGAGTTGTCCTGTTTCGCCTGCACCAGCAGCGCTGCAACCAGCAGGGATTGCGCTTCAAGCTGCGCCGTCAGCTCTTTTGCGTCGACGTCCATCTTTGCCAGCTTCAGCAGAATATCAATTACCAGTTGTCGCATCGCGGACCTCCTGAAAAGTAAGCCGACATTATGTCGTGATGCGTGCGCATTTTGCTAGCCGAAGATTGAGGTCTGGGCGAGATAAAAATTTACGCGAAATCAGGCGTACTGCCTTGCTACTGTTTTTATTTACAGTATTATATATCAGCGATTTTGCCCTGAATGGATTGCCATCATGTTTGTTGAGTTGATTTATGACAAGCGCAACGTTGCCGGTTTACCGGGTGCTCGCGAGATGATTCGTGAGGAGCTGGAAAAGCGGGTGCATCGGGTGTTTCCTGACATCGAAGTTAAGGTTAAGCCGATGGAACGTAACGCGATTGATACTGATTTGAGTAAGAACGATAAGGCGACAGTTGCGCGTATTGTTGAAGAGATGTTCGACGAAGCGGAAATGTGGCTGGTAGCCGACTAATCCATTAGCGGCCACCGTATCAGTCAGCGGGAGATGAATCAGCTCTCCTGCTCACTGTGATTAATTTCAATCTCGATGTCCTGAATAGCGGCATCCAGATCTTCCAGCAGTTTACCCTGCTTATTCAGCAACCCATCGATACGATCGGCGTTTGTCTTATCTTTATATTCACCGGCATCAAACGCTAACCAATGGCTGGAAAGGGTTTCGGTGTTGGTCTGCGCGTAGTGGCGCATCTCCTTCAGCTGCGAAGTCACATCGCGCAGATAGTCGTTTTTGGTTTTGGTTTCTGTTGAATCGCTCATGCTAAATTTCCTTCTGGTCAATTATCAAAAGTGATTAGGCTTAGCGGTTCATCAACCGGCCAATCAGCGGACGTCAGTTCAGATACAAAATGTCGTCCGGAGATTTAAAACTAGTCGATGATAGCGAAGCCGCACTAAGAATAATCGGAAGTTACGGTTTCTCCGTGGGTTTCGCGGATGGCACCTCCTTCTCAATCACGACTTCTTTTACTTTTGTGATCGTTTTGTCAGCGATGCGATCCGGTATCACATCAAGCTTATGCTGTAACGCTGACACCTGACTGGTCAGCAAATCCACACGGTCATCACGCCGCGCTGCAATGATCCGATAATCTGCCCGGATCTCCTCAACCCGCTTATTTGCCGTGTTACTGACGTAAAGAAAAATAATTGTCATCAGAATGCAAATCATCGAACAGCTCAGCAGAATGCAGCCGAGAATAACTTTGCGCCGGTATGACATAGGTGCCTTAAGGCTGTTAATCGTTGCCATCGCTGCGATCCTCCAGAGTTGAGATCAGCCGATCAATTTCATTACGAAATTTATCGTTCTGACCGGTTTCGGTCATTGCCAGTAAAATGCCTACGGCATTTTTGATTAACCGCAGATCTGTTTCGAGTGTCGCGATACGTCGCAGATTTCTGTCGTGACGTTCACGTAACTCATCGTTCTCCTCCCGTATTATCAGGTTGCTCTCTTTCAACAACTCCACCTGCTCTTTGTAGCTGGTAATAATTTCGCCGCCGGCTCGATTACTGGTTACGATTGACGCAATACCCGCCAATAACGGTTTCCAGAACAGTGCTGCAGCCCCCCCACCCAGAACTAACGCACCCATACTGGTAATCAGACTACTTTCCATGCCACACCCCTTTTTCCGGTAAGGTCTCTGGAACACACCGCGTGCAGAACAACCACGACCTCCACCCTGAATTTAAGATTGCTTAAATACCAGAGTTAAGTATACTTAAGCCACTCTCAACCAAAAAGTCAAGCTAATGAAAAACGAAACGCTGGGTGACCGCATCCGACTCCGACGTAAATCACTGCAATTAACGCAGAAGCAATTGGCGCAACAGGTAAAAGTCTCTCATGTAGCGATTTCGCAATGGGAAAAAGAGGAGACGCTGCCGCGCGGTGAGAACCTGCTGCGGCTTGCCGAAGCGCTGGGCTGCGCGCCGTCTTATCTGATAGATGGGGATGGTCCTGTTTTCAGCGAAATTAGCTGGGCTGGCCTGCATCAGGTCCCGCTTCTGGCACAACGCGATCTGGCGCAATGGCTGAGTGACACCCGCTCTGTCCGCTATGAGAAACTGATGCACAACGACATGGCGCTGTCGCAACAGAGTTTTGCCTTCCGGGTGGAAGAACAGGCCATGTCACCCGCCATTCTGCGGGAGGATGTGGTGATTATCGATCCCTGTCTGGCACCTCAGCCTGGTGACTGCGTGCTGGCAATGCAGCAACAGAATGCCCTGCTGCGCACCTGGCGTCAGCGCGGCAGTGAAAATGGTGTTGCGCAGTTTGAACTGGCACCGGTCAATATCAACTTCCCCGAGCTGCATTCAGGCCGCGACAGCCTGAAGCTGATAGGAACACTGGTAGAATTGCGCCGCTTTCGGCAGCCATAAAAAAACCCGCCGGGTGCGGGTTAACGTTTCAGCGGAAAACAGTAGCCAGAGTCATAGCCCTGCAACTACAGGGCGTCGACCAGTTGATCCACTACTACCTTGCCCTGCAGGTCGGTCTGCATAATGCGATAGTTGACTGGCCATGAGCGGCGGGTGCTGAATTTATCGAACAGGGTCACGCCACCTTTTTTGACACCCTGACGGCTGACAATAATCCATTCCGTCACCTCTTCCTGACCACGATTTCTCAGGCTCAGTGTGCGCTGTTCAATTAGCTGGTCTTCCGCTTCAATCTTTAAATAGTCTCGTAACATAATGTCTATCTCCTGGTAACGCAGATCACTATATGCTTTTTATTAATCTCTTCAATCGAATTTATTAATCGATGTTTATCGTCGGGAATGTGACCTGCCGCAGGTGATATGACAGGTTTGTCCATTTCTGCATCAGGCCTTTACCGTTAGCATGGTTGTGCTGCACACACCCGAACATCGAAAAATGACGTGTTCAGTATGAGAGAAACTCCGATTAGCCCGCCTCTGGCGGGCTTTTTTTGCTCTCCTGATCCCGATGTAAATGCGGGATGTCAGGGCTGGTCTAGACTTAAGGCACTGGAAAAAAAGGAGTGAGTTATGTTTAAACACAATACGAATGAAGAACGTAAGAAAGAAGGTGATGTCAGCAAAAGCCTGCCTGAAGCTGCGCCAAACGCGGGCAATGCCTATGAAGAAGATGATCATCCTGCCACTGACGCGCCGAAAGATCATGGCGAAGTACCGCGCAAAAATGATGACAGCCAGGATGATAAGAAAGATCCCTACAAAGCAAGTTGATGTGCATAAGGCGCGCCCGGCGGGCGCGCCCGTTATCGTTGCTTAAGAATGCTTTCGGCAATGGGGACGCCAGGCCTTAAGGGCAAAAAATTTTCTGCGTAATCGTGTTTCTCACCGTTTCGCCACCTTCCTGCTTATGTGCGGCAACTTCTCCTGACAGACTGCTCATTAAACCCTGAAGGTTCATTCTGGAGCAGCGCTTTACGAATTTTTCGTACATTACCCATAAATTGATCCTTCCATCCGCCCTCCGTTAACTCAAAGTGAGGCGGATAAGTATTGTGTTCATGAATTGGTGACGCTGAGTGTTGTACCATCTGCTCTGACTGACTTAATCACAGGTCCATGACCATGCCTTAAAGGCGCAGATTAGCCGGATAAATAATGAGAGTGGATGCCATGAATAGATTAATCATCGCTCTGAGCGTAAGCCTGCTGAGCGGATGCGTGGATATGGGTCGGGTTGGATTGCACCCGGAAACGAAGACCGCCTGGTTCGACGGTCATCCTTATCAGGTTGAGTCCTGCCTTATCGAAATGGCGCAGAATCAGCGGGCTTACCTGGAGCAGGATGATCCTCTGCCAGATGGCACGAAGCGATATAACCTCGAAAAGGATAATGAAACCGTAGCCTGGGTTGAAATTGCAAAGTTCAGCCATCATCAGACCAGCGCGACATTTTACTACGATCCTAAAGCGCCGGATATCAACGCACTGGTTTCAGCGATGATTACAGCGTGCAAAACATTGCGTTAGCGGCATCGCCGGGCTGGTCGCAGATCCGGCTATTTAACGGATTCGCAATCATAGAGTCCCCGTATGCGGATCTGACTCTGACTGGTGCGGACGATTTGCGCCCTTAACATTCCTTTGCCCTCTGGATTCGTCAGCTCCATGTCTATCATCCCCGGTGCTTTGCTGTTTTTAACCAGCAACTTTATCGTGGCGTTGTCGTAATCACCCTTCTCTTTTGAAAACGTGACTTTCTGCGTTTTTGCGCGTTCTCCGTTGACTGAGAACCAGCCACTCTTATCGGCTCTAAGGTAGAACGGCCCGCACTGTGTGGCGGCAAAAGCTGGGGCTGACAGGCTGATTAATGATGTTATCAGAATAATTATTTTTAGCATGAAGGTGTCGTCCTGCTGATAAATGGTGTCGTACAGAATCGTATCCGCTGAATATATTCTACTCACTCGAGGCTCAGGATGCATTGCAGTATAGCTAATGATGGCTCCAGCATTGCCTACTCAGTGTCAGGGATATGAATCTTACAGCACGCTGGAATCAGTAAGTTCTGACCGGATTTTCGGGATTGTGCAAACAGACATTAACGCCATGCTGACGGCTAATCGATTACATATGACATCACACTCTCGCATCCGTTTTACCGTTGAGCGTGCCAGACTCTGCTAACATGTCCCCGATCTTTCTGTCCGCTCTTTTAGGCTGCGGGTTAACGAGATAATGATCTCACTGTAGGCATCCATTAAGCTTTATCCGGCATGGATGTGCATTAGCTCGGGCCGGCTTTTTGCTCACCAGGAATGTTGAACACAACAAAAATGAAGATTTTTATGCCTGCTCTTCTGACTTAGTATAAGATGCAACTGAGCTGACAACCTGCTCTGGAGATGAATAACATCCTGAATTTTATGATTAAATCACTTTAGTAGTGATATTTGCCAACATACATAATTCAGGGACGGCACATGAACGTCATTGCTAACATGTCTCAGGGATTACACCACAGGCAATGAATGGCGAGAAAAGAATGATAGTCATTCAGCCTGCATATCCACTGGTAAGTCGCTCATACAGAAAATCGTCTAACGATAAAAGAAGGTTAGTGAAATGAGATGTTTAGTTACGTATCCACAGCCCGTTATCTGTCATATGTGTTAAATGCCCGAGCATACCATTCATCCTGATATTCGCTTTTACGCTACATTGATTTAGCATTATGGAGGTTCCTATTAAAACTTTAAGCCATTCGAAAGTAGCCATGATTACTTTCGTAATCTCATTCCTGATATTTTTTGCCAGATTTCCCCAGCCTGTTATCACCCCCACGATATATGCTGAGGACGGAGTCTGGATTGGCTCTGCATTGTCAAATGGATGGCTATACACTTTCCTTCATGCCCGTCCTGACTACTTTGTTTTCTTCAATATATTTTTTCTGTTTTCATCTGCACTCCTTAGTAAGGTGTTTAGCGGCAGCGTACTCATGCTTCTGCCTCTTTGTATTGCGCTTATTTCTTATGCTTTTTATGCTCTGACTTCAGTCATCATATATTTTACTGTTCGCCGCTACGCCAATAATATGATGGCAGTGCTTGCTTTCATGATGTCTGTATTGGTACCGCTTGGCGTCTCGCAGGCAGAATCCATTGGAACGTTAGTTCAGATTGGCTTCTATATGCCCGTTTTGTCGATATGCGCCCATCTTTATCGTGACAGCTCATCATGCAAAAAACGCAGGGCCGTCTGTGACATTCTTATCTTCCTGATGGCGGCTACGAACCCGGTAAATTTTGCCGTTACAGGCTCATATCTCTTCATTAAGTTTTTCTGCACAGAAGATAAAAAGAAGTTACTCATCGGATTTGCCCCCCTGCTAGTTGCAATGTTGGTTCTTTTTATCGTTATTGTTCCCAGAATGAATGGAAGCGGGGGTATTTTAGGGGCATTTAATAGCAGCAATCTTATTGAGATGTTAACTGCCAGGTCGATACTTTTTCCTTTTGTCTTTAGTTTCTATGATAAATTAGGCAATGCATCTGCAATTATACTGACGCTTGGTTATTTTCTCCTGATTCTTGTCGCTTATATCAAAGCTGAACCACAGGTACGCATTTCAATATTGCTGCTCTTTTTCATGTTGATCATCTATGATGCCGCTACGGCAGCAGGCAGATCTGGTATTACGGGCCTGCTCAACGGTTACAACTCGACATATCCCGATCGCTATTTTATGGGAATAAACATCATCTCATCCGTGCTAATTGCAGTTTGCCTGGGCCAGTTTAAAAAAAGACGGTTCAGATATGTTGTCGTTTTATTATTAATCATCGTTTACGCTTGTGGACTAAAAAACACGTTTGAAAGCTCACAGGATAAGCGTCGTATACCGCTGGACTATATTTATACCAATGCCTTATGCAGTGCCAGCGATGAAGGGACAGGCTTTAGTCGGATAAAAATATTGCCTTCTGCAGACTGGTATATAAGGTTGCCCTCAGGGTATGTCCAAAGCATTGGATGCGTAAAATAACAGAAAGCCCCTTACGGGGCTTTTTTCCATCGGTATGATATAACTCAATAATGAGAAATGACTCATAGCGGACACTGAAGTAACCTTCCCACTCTCGCACTCTGAGTGACGTGTTTCCAGGCGGCAATCAGCATGAACTGGATCATGGTTGTTGAGTGTGCCGTCATTGTTAAAAAGGAGAGATGGATTATGAAGAAGGTTGGGTCAACGGCGATAAAGAAGTGATGAAGAATATCCGCAACATCTCAAGCGGCGAGCTCACTCCAGGTTCGCTTTTTTTATTGGTATCGTGCTGCTCTGAATTCGCGACAGGAAGGCTATAGGGAAGTGGATTGATAACCCGCCAGCGACGGTTGCCAAAAATAAATTTACTTAAACTAGCGCCATTTCAACAACTGAATCATTCGGGCAGATATGGACCGGCGCACTGAGGCGTGCAGGCCTCCGTCACCGGAAAGCCTATCAGTCGCGTCATACGTTCGCATGCTGGGCTCTGTCAGCAGGCGCAAACCCGAACTACGTTGCATCGCAAATGGGTCACTCCGATGCGCAGATGGTGTACCGGGTTTATGGCGCCTGGATGTCAGAGAACAATACCGACCAGCTATCACTCATCAACACGAAAATGAGCGATCTTGTGCTACATACGTGCTTCACCAAAGTGGCAGTATGATAAACTTCAGCATCTTCAGACAGTTACCCGCCTAAACCTGCATATTCATAATTTCACTATAAGCCGACACCAGCTTGTTCCTGACCTGAATCCCCATCTGCATAGAGATGGATGATTTCTGCAGATCGACCATCACATCATTCAGCGCGATGCCGGGTTTCCCCATTTCAAAATCCTGCGCCTGGGTGCGGGCGGTGGTCTGCGTCTCGCTGATCTTATCCAGCGCCGCTTTCATGGTCGCGCCGAAATCGATCTGATTAGTGGCTTCACTGCTGCGGTTACTGGCCTGCAGTGAGGTCGCCTGAAGCTGCTGCAGTACGCCGTCAATTGCCTGAATAGACATGAACGATACCTTATTAAAGAGGATGACATTTTTGATGTGAGGAAAAGTTAGCACGTTGTCAATGAGACAAAGCCGCTAAATGACAGCAAAAAACCTACCTTATCCAGCCATCGAATTTTGCTTATCACCTAATAATGCCTGGCATTGAAGTGGAAATTTTATCTACGCAGGTCAGGGAGTCTGTTTTGCCATCTCAACTTACCCGGTCAATTACGTCAGGCAGGAATCGGTCATGAATGCGAGCACAGCCGCCACAACAGAACAAGAAAAGAAAGGCTTCGGTGACCTGCTCGCTCGCCTGCGCGCAAATCCGCGTATTCCTTTAATCGTCGCGGCGGCTGCCGTGGTGGCGATCGTGATCGCGATGGTGCTGTGGGCAAAGCAGCCCAGCTATAGCGTCCTTTATAACAACCTCACTGATGAAGATGGCGGCGCCATCGTCACCCAGCTGACGCAGATGAACATCCCCTACCGCTTCGCCGAAAATGGCGGCGCACTGATGGTGCCGGAAGCGAATGTGCATGAGCTGCGTCTGCGTCTGGCTCAGCAGGGTCTGCCAAAAGGCGGCTCGGTGGGCTTTGAACTGCTGGATAAAGAGAAGTTCGGTATCAGCCAGTTCAGCGAGCAGGTTAACTACCAGCGCGCGCTGGAAGGCGAACTGGCCCGCACCATTGAATCACTGGGTCCGGTCAAAAGCGCCCGCGTTCATCTGGCGATGCCAAAACCCACCTTATTTGTACGTGAGCAGAAAGCACCATCCGCCTCTGTCACCTTAACTCTGCAGCCTGGCCGTGCGCTGGATGAAGGCCAGATTCAGGCCATCGCCCACATGGTTTCAAGCAGCGTCGCCGGTTTACCGCCGGGCAATGTCACCGTGGTCGATCAGACTGGTCGCCTGCTGACCCGTTCTGATAACGCCGGTCGCGATCTGAACGACGCGCAGCTGAAGTACTCGTCTGAAGTGGAAGCGCGCTACCAGCAACGTATCGAAGCGATCCTGAATCCGATTCTTGGTCAGGGCAATGTGCATGCGCAGGTAACCGCGCAGATTAACTTCGACACCAGTGAGCAGACCGACGAGAAATATCAGCCTAACGCCAACCCGTCTAACACGGCGATCCGTTCGCGTCAGACCAGCACCAGCGACCAGTCGGGCAGCCCTTATCCGGGTGGCGTGCCAGGCGCGCTCTCTAACCAGCCTGCGCCAGCCAATACCGCGCCGGTCACGACGCCAAACAATAATGCGGCCAATGGTCAGAATGCCAATGGACAGAATGCTAACGGACAGAATAACGCCGGTCAGACCACCAGCACTGCCACAGCCAGCGCGACGCCGACCAACTCACGTCGTGATGACACGGTGAACTACGAGCTGGACCGTACCATTCGTCATACCAAACTCAACGTCGGCGACGTACAGCGTCTGTCGGTGGCAGTCGTGGTTAACTTCCGTGCAGATGACAAAGGCAAAGCCGTTGCGCTGAACGAACAGCAACTTAAGCAGATTGAAGACCTGACCCGCGAAGCGATGGGCTACTCCCAGACGCGTGGCGATAGCGTCAACGTCGTGAACTCGCAGTTCAACACCACTGAAGCAGTGACCGCCGATCTGCCCTTCTGGCAACAGCAGTCCTTCTTTGATCAGCTGATGAACGCCGGTAAGTGGCTGTTGATTGCCCTGGTAGCCTTTATCCTCTACCGCAAACTGGTTCGTCCGCACCTGGTTCGTAAGCAGGCCGCAGAGAAAGCCGCTGCAGAAGCCATTGCCGCTCGTGCCGCTGAACAGCCAGAAGAAGAAGCCTTTAGTGTGCAGCTCAGCAAAGACGAGCTGGAGCAGGAACGTAAGTCTAACAACCGCATGAGCGCAGAAGTGATGAGTCAACGCATCCGCGACATGTCAGAAAACGATCCGCGCGTTGTTGCGCTGGTGATTCGCGAATGGATGAGTAAAGAGCTATGAGTCTGACCGGAACCGAAAAAAGCGCCATCCTGATGATGACCATCGGCGAAGAGCGCGCTGCGGAAGTTTTCAAACATCTGAACCAGCGCGAAGTACAGCACCTGAGCGCGGCGATGGCCAACATGCGTCAGGTGTCACACAAGCAGCTGACTGAAATATTGCGTGAGTTTGAAACCGATGCTGAGCAGTTTGCTGCATTGAGCCTGAACTCCAACGAATACCTGCGTTCGGTGCTGACCCGGGCGCTCGGCGAAGAGCGCGCCTCCAGCCTGCTGGAAGACATTCTCGAAACGCGCGAAACCACCAGCGGGATGGAAACGCTCAACTTTATGGAGCCGCAGGCTGCCGCCGACCTTATCCGCGACGAGCATCCACAGATCATCGCCACCATCCTGGTCCACCTCAAGCGTGGTCAGGCCGCCGATATTGTGGCGCTGTTCGACGAACGTCTGCGTCACGATGTGATGCTGCGTATCGCCACCTTCGGTGGTGTGCAGCCAGCTGCGCTGGCCGAACTGACCGAAGTGCTGAATGGCCTGCTGGATGGCACCAACCTCAAGCGCGCGAAGATGGGCGGCGTGAGAACCGCAGCCGAGATCATCAACCTGATGAAAACGCAGCAGGAAGAGGCCGTTATCGAAGCGGTACGCGACTTCGATGGCGAACTGGCGCAGAAAATTATCGACGAGATGTTCCTGTTCGAAAACCTGGTGGAAGTGGACGACCGCAGCATCCAGCGTCTGTTGCAGGAAGTGGAGTCCGAACAGTTGCTGGTTGCACTGAAAGGTGCCGAACAGCCACTGCGCGAGAAGTTCCTCAAAAACATGTCATCCCGAGCGGCCGATATCCTGCGCGACGATCTGGCCAACCGGGGTCCGGTGCGTATGTCCGCAGTAGAGAACGAACAGAAAGCGATCCTGCTGGTGGTCCGTCGCCTGGCCGAATCGGGCGAGATGGTGATTGGTGGTGGCGAGGAAACTTATGTCTGATGCATTTTCTGCCCGTCCCTGGCAGCTGTGGCAGCCCACTGATTTAGGCCGTTTTGATGAGCCTGAACCGGAGCTGCAGCCAGAAATTTACGAAGCTGAAGAGGGCGTGGATGAGCAGCAACAGCAGCTCGAACGTCTGCAGCAGCAGATGCGCAAAGAGGCGCAGGGTCAGGGTTACAACGAAGGCTATCAGCAGGGTATGACCGAAGGCCAGAAAGCGGGCTACGACGCCGGTTTTCAGCAGGGGCTGGCGGATGCCCGGCAGCAGCAGGCACCGCTTCAGGCGCGGATGCAGCAGCTCGTAACGGAGTTCCAGAACACGCTGGAGTCACTGGATAGCGTAATTGCTGCCCGTCTGATGCAGCTGGCGCTGGAAGCGGCTCGCTCGGTTATTGGTCAGGCCACTACGGTGGATGGTACCGCCCTGCTCCGCCAGATTCAGGGTCTGCTGCAGCAGGAACCGATGTTCAGCGGCAAACCGCAGCTGCGTGTTCACCCGGACGACTTACAGCGTATTGAGCAGACTTTAGGTCCGACGCTGGATCTGCACGGCTGGCGGCTGATCGCAGACAGCACCCTGCACCCTGGCGGCTGCAAACTCAGCGCTGAAGATGGCGATCTGGATGCCAGCGTCGCAACGCGCTGGCAGGAACTCTGCCGCCTTGCCGCGCCGGGAGAAATCTGATGACCACCCGTCTGAATCGCTGGCTGGGCTCGCTCGACGTCTTTGAAAAACGCATCAACCAGGTGCAGGCGGTGCGCCGTTATGGCCGCCTGACCCGCGCGACCGGTCTGGTGCTGGAAGCGACGGGTTTACAGCTGCCGCTGGGTGCGACCTGCATCATCGAACGCAACGATGGCAAAACCATCAGCGAAATCGAAAGCGAAGTGGTGGGATTCAACGGTCAGAAATTGCTGATGATGCCACTGGAAGAAGTCGACGGCATTTTACCGGGTGCGCGGGTCTATGCGCGCCAGAATGGTGACAACCCGCAGGCGGGCAAACAGCTGATGCTGGGACCGGAACTGCTGGGCCGCGTGCTCGACGGTAGCGGCCGACCGCTGGACGGTCTGCCGTCACCGGATACTGGCTATCGCGCACCGCTGATCACCCCGCCGTTTAACCCGCTGCAGCGTACGCCGATTACCGATGTGCTGGATACCGGCGTGCGGGCCATTAATGCCCTGCTGACGGTGGGTCGCGGGCAGCGTATGGGTCTGTTTGCCGGTTCAGGCGTGGGGAAAAGCGTGCTGCTCGGGATGATGGCGCGCTACACCAAAGCGGACGTTATCGTGGTCGGTCTGATTGGCGAACGTGGCCGCGAAGTGAAAGATTTTATTGAGAACATTCTGGGTGCTGAAGGCCGAGCCCGTTCGGTGGTAATAGCTGCCCCGGCAGATGTTTCGCCGCTGCTGCGTATGCAGGGTGCCGCTTACGCCACCCGTATCGCTGAAGATTTTCGCGATCGCGGCAAGCATGTGCTGCTGATTATGGACTCCCTGACCCGCTACGCCATGGCGCAGCGTGAGATCGCCCTGGCGATTGGTGAGCCACCGGCAACCAAAGGCTACCCGCCTTCCGTGTTCGCCAAACTGCCTGCGCTGGTTGAGCGTGCCGGTAACGGCATCGACGGCGGCGGTTCGATCACCGCCTTCTATACCGTCCTGACCGAAGGCGACGATCAGCAGGATCCGATCGCAGACTCCGCGCGCGCCATCCTCGATGGCCACATCGTGCTGTCGCGCCGGCTCGGGGAAGCGGGTCACTATCCGGCTATTGATATCGAAGCTTCGATCAGCCGTGCGATGACCTCGCTGATCGATGAGAACCACTATGCGCAGGTGCGCCAGTTTAAGCAGTTGCTCTCCAGCTTCCAGCGTAACCGCGATCTGGTCAGCGTCGGTGCCTACGCCGCCGGAAGCGATCCGATGCTCGATAAAGCCATCAGGCTCTATCCGCAGATGGAAGCCTTCCTGCAACAGGGCATCTTTGAGCGCAGCGATTATGACGACGCCAGCCTGCATCTGCATGCGCTGTTCGGCTCGTCACAGTGATTAACGCGAGGTAACGGCAATGAAAACTGCAAATGCCATTGATACGCTGCGCGACTTAGCGGAGCAGGATCTCGAACGTGCCGCCATCTATTTAGGCGATATGCGCCGCGGCCAGCACGCCGCTAACGAGCAGCTGACGATGCTGCTCGATTATCAGGACGAGTATCGCAACAAGCTCAACGATGACATGTCGTCCGGCATCGCCAGCACCCGCTGGACGAACTATCACCAGTTTATTCAGACGCTGGAAAAAGCGATTGAGCAGCATCGCAACCAGCTTAATAACTGGAATCAGCGACTGGAGCAGGCGCTAATCAACTGGCGCGACAAACAACAGCGGCTGAACGCCTATCAGACTCTGATAACACGGGCAGCGGAAAATGCTTTACGACAGGAAAACCGTCTCGACCAGAAACGGATGGATGAATTTGCCCAACGGGCCGCATCGAGGAGAGGCGAATGATTACGCTGCCACACATTGGCATAAAAGCGGCGGCTAAAACCGACGCGGAACCATCAGGCGCGACGGACCTTGCAGCAGGGGCTGATGCCCTGCCGCAGGACTTTCTGACCACGCTGGGAAACCAGCTGGCAGGCCTGGCGAAACAGCAGGGAAAAGCGGCGCAATCCGCTGACGTTAAAGCAGAAACTGCCGATGACGCCCGACCAAAAGCGCCGCTGAATGCGCTGATGGCCGCGCTGGATAATCCTGCTGAACTGACCGCCCTGTTTAAACCGGAAAATATTAAAGCTGGTATAAAATCAGCCGATGATAAAGACAAGCCGGAGGCCGCAACCTTAAGCGCCAGTGACATGCAGAATGTGCAGGCACTGTTCGCCATGTTACCGGTTGCGGTGACGCCGACAGCGACGCCTTCGACGCCGGTCAGCAGTGAAGCAGGTGAGTTGATTGCCCAGACCGACACCGGCCGGAAAAGTCAGACCTCGCTGACGCAACTGCTGAACAGTGCGCAGCAGAGCCACGCACCGGATAACCCTGTGCCGGGTAAAGATGAGAAGCATGACGCTAAAGGTGCCGCACTGAACTCACCTGTCGTGAACAGCACCGCCAGTCAGAATCAGCCTGCCGCGCAAAGTGCGACCAACAGCAGCCTGACACTCGACAGCAGTTTCCAGCAGGCGCTGAGCACTATGGTGAAGCAGGATGATCAGGGTGCGATCAAAGCCAGTACCAGCGACAACGCGATCAGCGCCACGCCGTTCGCCAGCGCCAGCAGCCTGCCCGCGCCGGTGACCGCCTCCGCGACCAGCAGCACCCCGTCCACCCCGATGCTGAATTCACAGCTGGGCAGCGACGAGTGGCAGCAGGCGCTGAGTCAGCAGATTGTGATGTTCAGCCGCAACGGCCAGCAGAACGCGGAGTTGCGTTTACATCCGGAAGACCTTGGCGCTATCCAGATCAGCCTGAAACTGGATAACGATCAGGCACAAATTAATCTGGTTTCCAGCCATAGCCACGTCAGATCGGCACTGGAAGCCGCGATACCGCAGCTTCGCAGCGCGCTGGCAGAGAGCGGTATAAACCTGGGCGAGAGTCAGGTGAGCAGTGACAGTTCCACGCAGGGCCAGCAATTCCAGCAACAGCAGGAGGCGCGCCGCGATGGACAGCATGGCCGCTTCTCCCTCACCCAGGACAGTGACACCGACATTACGCCGATTGCCGTTCCCGCTGCCCTTCAGGCTCGCGTTAGCGGCAACAGCGCCGTCGACACTTTCGCCTGACAGCGGCAAACGCTGAAGGTAAGCGTAAAACCCGCGTCTTTTCTACCCATTGGTTTGACTTAAGACGCGGATAATCTGTCCCGTGAGCCGAGAGGCTTGCCCATAATTCACAGGAAGTAACTGCACCATGTCTGATAACGCGAAAGCAAAAGGCAGCAAACGTAAACTCTTAATACCAGTGTTGATCATTCTGACGCTGGCCGCTTGCAGCGTGGCAGGCTATGCAGTCTGGCGAATGATGAATAAACACGAGGGCGATAAGCCTGAGGTGGCGAAAGTTGAACCGCCTCCCGCTCCGGTCTTTTTTGCACTTGATACATTTACGGTTAACCTGGTCAATCCCGACAACGATCCTGACCGCGTGCTTTACGTAGGCTTTACCCTGCGTCTGGCCGATGAGGAGTCCCGGAGTCGGATGAATGACTATCTGCCTGAGGTGCGCAGCCGTCTGCTGCTGCTGCTCTCGCGTCAGAGCGCTGCGGCGCTGGCGACAGAGCAAGGAAAACAGGCGCTTGTTGAACAAATCAAACAGGCGCTGACACCCCCGCTGGTAAAAGGTCAACCTCCGCAGGCTGTAAACGACGTGCTGTTTACTGCCTTCATTTTGAGGTGAATCAATGGGCGATAGCATTCTCTCCCAGGCTGAAATTGACGCCCTTTTAAACGGCGACAGCGGCAGCGCGGAAGAAGAAAAGAAACAAAACGGGCCGGAGGGCGATATTCGGCCTTACGACCCGAATACCCAGCGCCGCGTGGTGCGCGAGCGTTTGCAGGCGCTGGAGATTATTAACGAGCGTTTTGCCCGTAGTTTCCGTATGGCGCTGTTTAACCTGTTGCGCCGTAGCCCGGATATCAGCGTCGGGACGATCAAGATTCAGCCGTATCATGAGTTTGCCCGCAATCTGCCGGTGCCAACCAACCTGAATCTGATCCACCTGAAACCGCTGCGCGGCACGGCGCTGGTGGTGTTCTCACCCAGCCTGGTGTTTATCGCCGTCGACAACCTGTTTGGTGGTGACGGACGTTTCCCGACGAAAGTCGAAGGCCGTGAGTTTACCCATACCGAGCAGCGCGTTATCCGCCGCATGCTGAAGCTGGCGCTGGATGGTTACAGCGATGCATGGAAGGCGATTTATCCCCTGGACGTCGAGTACGTACGTTCAGAGATGCAGGTGAAGTTCACCAACATCACCACTTCACCGAACGACATCGTGGTTAACACGCCGTTCCAGGTGGAGATTGGCAACCTGGTGGGTGAGTTTAACATCTGCATCCCGTTTTCAATGATTGAACCGCTGCGCGAGCTGCTGGTGAACCCACCGCTCGAAAACTCCCGCCAGGAAGATAACCACTGGCGCGATAACCTGGTCAAACAGGTGCAGCACTCTGAGCTGGAACTGATTGCTCACTTTGCCGAAACGTCACTGCGTCTGTCACGGATTCTGCAGCTGAAACCCGGTGATGTGCTGCCGATTGAGAAGCCGGAACGCATTATCGCCCATGTCGATAGCGTCCCGGTCTTAACCAGCCAATATGGCACGATGAATGGGCAATATGCGCTCCGTGTCGAACACCTGATTAACCCGATTTTGAATTCGCTTAACGAGGAACAGCCCCATGACTGACAGTAATAAACCGTCTGACGATATCTCTGCGGACGATCTGTGGGCTGAAGCGATGAACGAGCAGGTCGGCAGCAGCAGTGCGCCGCAGACCGATGACGTCTTTAAGTCATTCGACAGCGGCAATGTCGCGGGCTCGTTGCAGGATATCGATCTGATTATGGATATCCCGGTGAAACTCACCGTCGAACTGGGCCGCACTAAGATGACCATCAAAGAGCTGTTGCGTCTGACGCAGGGTTCGGTGGTAGCACTGGACGGACTGGCAGGTGAGCCGCTGGATATCCTGATCAACGGTTACCTGATTGCACAGGGTGAAGTAGTAGTTGTGAACGACAAATATGGCGTTCGTATCACTGACATCATCACCCCGTCTGAACGTATGCGTCGTCTGAGTCGCTAAGAGTCACATTATGAATAGCCAGAATCAAACGCTGCAACCGGCCGCACCGCACGCACAGGCGATTTCGACCGGTTCTATGCTGGCACAGGTCAGCAGCGTGTTAGCAGTGATTATTTTATTGATTCTGGCCTGCGCCTGGCTGGCACGCCGTGCCGGCTTTGCGCCGAAAAAGGTCAGTGGTCAGGAGCTGAAACTCACGGCCAGCGTCTCAGTGGGCCAGCGTGAGCGGGTGGTGATTGTCGATACTGCTGACGCGCGTCTGGTGCTGGGCGTCACTGCCCAGCAGATTACTCATCTGCATACGCTGCCGCCGGGTGAGCCGGTCTCTGTGACGCCGGCTGACCGTGCGCCACAGGATTTTCGTCAGCTGTTACAGAATCTGGTTAAACGTCCCGGAAAACCACAATGATGCGTCGACTGCTTCCTTTATTGCCACTGCTGTTACTGGCACCGGTTGCCCATGCCCAGTTGCCGGGCCTGGTGAGTCACTCACTGCCGAATGGCGGTCAGAGCTGGTCACTGCCGGTACAGACGCTGGTCTTTATCACTGCGCTGACCTTTATTCCGGCCGTGCTGCTGATGATGACCAGCTTCACCCGTATCATCATTGTGTTTGGTTTACTGCGTAACGCGCTGGGCACGCCCTCTGCGCCGCCTAACCAGGTGCTGCTCGGACTGTCGCTGTTTCTGACTTTCTTTATTATGGCACCGACCTTCGACAAGATTTATCAGGATGCTTACCTGCCGTTCAGCCAGGACAAGATCAGCATGGAAGTGGCGATTGATAAAGGAGCCCAGCCGCTGCGCGAGTTTATGCTGCGTCAGACCCGTGAAGCAGATTTAGCCCTGTTTGCCCGTCTGGCGAATACCGCGCCGATTGCCGGTCCTGAAGCGGTGCCCATGCGTATTCTGCTGCCCGCCTATGTGACCAGCGAACTGAAGACCGCGTTCCAGATTGGCTTTACCGTATTTATCCCGTTCCTGATCATTGACCTGGTCGTCGCCAGCGTGCTGATGGCGCTGGGGATGATGATGGTTCCGCCAGCGTCCATTGCGCTGCCGTTTAAATTGATGCTGTTTGTTCTGGTCGATGGCTGGCAACTGCTGGTCGGTTCACTGGCGCAAAGCTTCTACTCCTGATCCCCTTTTCTTACCGGAGCACGACATGACACCCGAATCAGTAATGGTAATGGGACAGGAAGCGATGCGCGTCGCCCTGATGCTGGCCGCCCCGCTGCTGCTGGCAGCTCTGGTCAGCGGTCTGCTGATCAGCCTGATCCAGGCGGCGACCCAGGTCAACGAACAGACCTTATCCTTTATTCCTAAGATCCTGGCGGTTGCCACCACTGGTATCATTGCCGGCCCATGGATGCTGAATCTGCTGCTGGACTATATCCGCACCGTCTTTACCAACCTGCCTTATATCATCGGCTGATGATTACTCTCGACAGCAGCCAGCTGGTTCAGTGGGTCAGCCAGTTCTTCTGGCCACTGGTGCGCATCATGGCGTTGTTTGCCACTGCGCCGATCCTCAGTGAACGATCCGTCAGCAAACGTGTCAAAATCGGACTGACGGTGATGATCACCTGGCTGCTGATGCCGATGTTGCCTGCTGTCAATGTGACTCTGTTTTCCCCTGCTGGTTTCTGGCTGCTGATTCAGCAGATGCTGATTGGTATCGCGCTGGGCTTTACCATGCAGTTTGCGTTTGCAGCTGTGCGTCTTGCCGGGGAAGTCATTGGTTTGCAGATGGGCATTTCGTTCGCCACCTTTTTTGACCCTGGCAGCCGTCTTAATATGCCGGTGCTGGCCCGTTTTCTCGACATGCTGGCCATGTTGCTGTTCCTGACCTTTAACGGACATCTTTGGCTGATCTCACTGCTGGCGGACAGTTTTCATACGCTGCCGATTGGCGGTCACCCCCTGAATGCCAACGCATTTATGGCGCTGGTGAAATCCGGCGGATTAATTTTCCTTAATGGCATGATGTTAGCGCTGCCCTTAATCGTTTTGTTACTCATGGTAAATCTGGTACTGGGTTTGTTAAACCGCGTTTCACCACAGTTATCAATCTTCGCAATTGGCTTCCCGATTACCTTATCAGTCGGAATTTTAACCATCAGCCTGCTGATGCCCCTGCTGGCCCCGTTCTGTGAGCATTTGTTCAGTGAAATATTTGATTTACTGGCCCTGTTCCTGACAGAACTATCCCGCCCCTGAACATTAAGTTTCTAACTACCTTTGCTCAGCGACACTTAAGTATCGCAAAACCATCCCTGCATTTTCCGAACCATGTTTTCCAGAATGCAACTAAGGAAATTCTGATAAATGTGCTGAGAGTCTGAAAATAATTCTTATTAAACCGGGCTTCGCGTATTTTAGTTGGGTGGTTCACAGAAGCGGTCAGACTGTGAATGTGCAGGCAAAACCGGCAATGGACTGAATTTACAAGGAAAAAAACTTTAAGTGATTTTTCTTGTTAAAAAATGTTTTTTCCGGCATTGTCATCGCACGCTGAGACTTCACACTTTCGTAAAACAAATGTTTTTGAGAATTGTCCTATCAGAAAACTTCCTGTTTTCAGGGATAGTGACATAGTTCTCAAAAAATGAGCTTTACTGAATCTCCGGCACTTCACTGGCATTCCCCGCCATTGCCGGAGAATGTGTGACGTCATGGCAGCACAAATTTTTTGCAGAACGGGTCAGGGATGAAGACTTTTACGGGCGTTTGCCTGTTGCCACACTGCACGAGCAGAATAAAAAAGTACCTAAGAAATCTCTCTCGTACCGCAACGCGTATTCATCGTTGATTTAAACGGATAACAAATTGGTGAGGGTCGCTATTATGCCAACTATTATTATGGATTCCTGCAACTACACACGCCTGGGATTATCAGACTACATGTCTTTAAAAGGAGTTAAGAAGAAAAATATCTCTTCTGTCTCCGATATTGAGCAACTACAGCAAAAATGTGAGCAATTAAATCCTGGTGTCGTCTTTATTAATGAAGATTGTTTCATTCATGAGTCAGATTCCAGCGAACGTATCCGCAGTATTATTACGCAGCATCCTGATACGCTGTTCTTTATATTCATGGCGATTAGCAATATCCATTTTGAGGAATATCTCTACGTTCGTAAGAACCTGATTATTACATCAAAATCGATGAAGACATCGACCCTGGATTCCTTACTCAGCACCTATTTGCAGAAGAAGCTTAACCAGTCTGCGCGCATCTCTTCGGGCATGGATGTTCACCCGCTGACGCTGAGCCAGACTGAGTCAAACATGCTGAAGATGTGGATGTCAGGTCATGACACCATTCAGATCTCAGATAAAATGCAAATTAAGGCCAAAACGGTATCGTCACACAAAGGTAATATTAAACGCAAAATCAAAACCCATAATAAACAGGTTATTTATCATGTGGTGCGTTTAACCGATAATGTAACCTCGGGTATTTACGTTAATATTCGCTGATCGTCAGACCTGAAGAACCGGCCTTAATGGCCGGTTTTTTTTGCGCTGAATTGGGAGCCAGGTCTCACTCTTGCTGCTAAGCCTTTACGCTCTTTTGCCGATGTTAAGCCTTATAACAACAGCCTCAAGAGAGCAAGGATATGAACACTGCATTAGATAATGATGGACAGAAAAGCGCTGGCATCTGGCAGAATCTCCGCCTGGTGCCGCTGTTTAGCCTGATCTTCGGCGGCATTTTGCTGCTGTTCGCACTCTGTATTGGTGTCGCCAGTTACTTTCTTATTTCAAGCAACCACTCCCTCGATGATGCTACGGACGAAATCCAGGTTCGTATGGGCCTTGCTAACAGCTCCAATCACCTGCGTACGGCACGCCTGACCATTATCCAGGCCGGTGCCGCCGCGCGTATTGGTGAAATGGATGAGTTTCGCGCCAACGTGGCGGCTGCTGAAAAACGTATTCAGCAGGCTAAAGATGGCTTTGCAGTTTATGAAGCGCGCAAAGTGAAGTCTCCGGCTGACACTGAACTGGATGCTACGCTACAGGCACGCTTCAATAATTACATTAATAAAGGCCTGATACCGATGATTAATGCCGGTAAACAGGGCAGCTTTGAGGGCATCATCGCGCAGGAAACAGACGTTACCCGCAGACTGGATGATGACTATAACGCGGTGTTACTGAAGGCGATCAAAATCCGTACTGACCGCGCGAATGCCATTACTGCCGAAGCCGATCATCAGTCGCGCATTGGCTTTATCTCCATGGCCGTGGCGTTTAGTGCCGCACTGGTGCTGGTACTGATGACCTTTGTCTTCCTGCGTCGCGTGGTAATTAACCCGCTGCGTCAGTCTGTGCTGCGCATTGAACGCATTGCGCAGGGCGATCTGACCTCTGCTCCCCTGCCCTATGGCCGCAGTGAGATTGGTACATTGATCCACAATCTGCAACTGATGCAGCAGGCGCTGGTGACCACCGTCGGGACAGTACGTGAAGGTGCCGTTGCGATTTATCAGGGCTCCAGCGAAATCTCCGCCGGTAACACCGACCTCTCTTCACGCACCGAGCAGCAGGCGGCAGCACTGGAGCAGACCGCTGCCAGCATGGAACAGCTCACCGCCACGGTAAAACAGAATGCCGAGAATGCCCATCACGCCAGCCAGCTGGCCGCGGATGCTTCTGGCAAGGCGCGCAGCGGGGGTGATCTTGTCGATAGCGTGGTGAAAACCATGACCAACATTTCCGGCAGCTCGAAGAAAATCGCTGAGATCACTAACGTCATTAACAGCATCGCGTTTCAGACCAACATCCTGGCGCTGAACGCAGCAGTTGAAGCAGCGCGCGCCGGAGAACAGGGTCGCGGCTTTGCGGTGGTGGCAAGCGAAGTGCGCAATCTGGCCCAGCGCAGTGCGCAGGCGGCCAAAGAGATTGAATCCCTGATTGCTGAGTCGGTCACGCTGATTAATGACGGTTCGCATCAGGTTGGCGCAGCGGGCAGCACCATGGGTGAGATTGTCGAGGCGGTACGCCGCGTCACCGATATTATGTCGGAGATCGCCGCGGCATCGGACGAACAGAGTCGGGGTATTCAGCAGGTGAGCCAGGCGGTCACTGAGATGGACAACGTCACTCAGCAGAACGCCTCGCTGGTGGAAGAAGCCTCAGCGGCAGCAGCCTCGCTGGAAGATCAGGCGGGCAAACTGACACAGGCGGTGGCGGCATTCCGTCTGCAGGATTCGCCTGCCACGAAAAGTGTGGCCGCGCGCGTCACATCACCAGCCAAAACATCCGCTCTGACACCGCTCCCCGCGCTGGCCACCGGTAGTGATAACTGGGAAACCTTCTGACGCCCTCCAGGTAACCGTCAGCGGCTGTTGTCGACGACAGCGGCACTGAATGCAAAAAAGCCCCGTTACGTTAACGTAACGGGGCTTTTTTATGCACGTCAGGCTCAGGCGTCGTGGTAAGGCTCGACGAAAATGCCATCCGGCTGCTGCGTTTCATTAAAAAACCAGATGCCTAGTGGATAATCTTCCAGCGCGACCAGAAACATGGTGCCTTCATTAAATGGCTCCATAGCCAGAATGGTACCCACGCGACGCGGGCCGCCATCGGTTTTGACGCTGACGCGATCATTTACCTTCATTTCGGTTCTCCTGATTATTTACTGCGTACAGTCTAAACGAAGAACCGGCACGATGCAGCGCGTTAGCGGCGGGCAATGACCCAGACGGCATGAACGATACCAGGGATGTAACCACAGATCGTCAGCAAAATATTCAGCCAGAAAGCCCCCCCAAAACCGACCTGCATAAACACGCCCAGCGGTGGCAGCAGAATTGCGATAATAATTCTTAAGATGTCCATAACCATTCCTTTAGGTATTGAATAAAATCAGCTTTATCATCAACTATAGCCGAATCTGCTTTGTTCAGGGGCAAAGTCAGGTAAATCTGAGTAAGGACCATTTTTGCAATTTCTTAACATTTCACCGCAAGACTTCTTACGCGCCTGGCCTTTACACTTCCTCCACTGCACCACCCCCATAGGTGCAGCCACAACCTAAAGTAACAAGGATTTTGCCCGCGCAGCGCGGGCTTTTTTTTATCTGCGATCTGCCCAATCCCCTCTTTCTGCCCCGCGTTCTATACTGATTATTCTGTTTGCTCTCAGGAGTCAGAAAATGACAGACGAAAAGCAGCACACCGATATGCCAGCGTCCGATTTGAAGGTGGATGTTGAAGGTTTACTGGCGGCGATACAGGCGAAAACGTCAGGAGAGATACGGGAGTATATGGAGCAGGGCCAGATGCCACGGCTTGAAGTTGAAGGCCAGATTTTTCACTCGTATACCGAACTGGCGGAAGCGTTTGAAATCGACATCTGTGACTATCGCGCCTATGAAGCTAACCGCTGAAATCGATTTCAAAAAAATACCCGGCTGTAAAGCCGGGTAAAAATTCAATTCGTTACACCAGGGAATTCTTAACACCTCTGCAGATTACGCGAACGCGTCACCAAAACAAGTATCAGATATGCACGTTTCTGCAACGAACCGGGTCGTTATGAGGCAATAGTTACCGAAAAAACCGCGCCAGCCAGTGACTTAGCGCCTGCACACTTCCTGCATCCCTCGCTTTTCTCCCTTTCTTTTTTAAGATTTATCCTGGATTTTCAGTCAGCGTGGCAGGAAAAAAAGTGTGAGCCATATTCAACTATAATATTGAAAAATCGCTGCTTTAGCCGCGAACGTGATGAAAGGAGCCTGTTAATGCCCGATCTTCAACAGCCGTTAATGATTATTACCGATCTCGATGGTTCCCTACTCGACCACCATACCTATCGCTGGGATGCGGCCACTGAGTGGCTTACCACGCTGAAACAGCACGAGGTTCCGCTGGTGATCTGTTCCAGTAAGACGGCCGCCGAAATCCTTCCGCTGCAAAAAAAACTGGGGATCAGTGGTTCACCCTTTATTGCCGAGAACGGGGCCGTGGTCCAGACGCAGGAGCAGCAGCGTATCCGTCTGCCTGATAATACGCTGACCTATGACGCACTCTGCCAGCGGCTGGCCGCATTGAAAACAACCTACCGTTTTACCGGCTTCCATGACTTCTCCGATCCGGAAGTGGCCTCAATGACCGGACTGAGTGAGGCAGATGCCGCGCTGGCACGCCAGCGCGACGCGTCTGAAGTGATTGTCTGGCGCGACAGTGACGAGGCTTTCGATAGCTTTCAGGCGGCACTGGGTGCTGAAGGGCTGGCGCTGACGCA
Source organism: Pantoea sp. F_5 (assembly GCF_008631595.1). NCBI lineage: Bacteria > Pseudomonadati > Pseudomonadota > Gammaproteobacteria > Enterobacterales > Erwiniaceae > Pantoea > Pantoea sp. F_5. The sequence continues at coordinate 112,608 of NZ_VWUO01000007.1, read as the reverse complement.
GGGCGGCCGTTTCTGGCATGTAATGCAAGCAGGCTGCGGCAAAGGCGAAGCGCTGCGCTGGCTGCTGGACCATTCTCCCGGTGAAACAGCCATCACAATTGGTCTTGGTGACGGGCCGAATGATGCGCCGATGCTGGACGCAGTTGATTATGCCGTCGTGATTAAGGGCTACAGTAAAACACCGGTAACACTCAGCCGGACCGATCAGCAGCAGGTCTATTACACCGCTCACCATGGCCCCGAAGGCTGGCGTGAAGGACTGGACTATTTTTTGACTCAACCTCAATAAGCTGCCCACGGGCATTAAAAGGATGATGCGATGAGTGACTTTTATCAGAATGGCGTAATCACCAACTTCCACAACCTGACCCACCGCAGCGTGGAGTCGCTGGAAAAAGAGATGGTTCGCTTTGCCCGCAAACGCAAAATGGGGCTGATCCTGCCATCGCTGTTTTCCGAACTTGAAGGTCCGGCGCTGACGAAAATCGTTGATGAGCTGGCCAAAGTGCCTTATCTGGATGAGATCGTGATTGGTCTGGATCGTGCTGACCGCGATCAGTTCCTGTTTGCCCGCGAGTTCTTCTCCCGCCTGCCGCAACGGCATCGCATTCTGTGGAACGATGGCCCGCGTCTGAAGGCCATTGATGCGGAACTGGATAAAGAGGGTCTGTCGCCTACCAATCCCGGTAAAGGCCGTAACGTCTGGTTTTGCACCGGTTATACCCTGGCGTCGGACCGCACCAGCTGTGTGGCGCTGCATGATTGCGATATCGTCACGTATGAGCGTGGCATGCTGGCCCGCCTGCTCTATCCGCTGGCAAACCCGGCGTTTCAGTATGAGTTCTGTAAGGGCTTCTACGCGCGCGTCGCGGATGGCAAGCTGAATGGCCGTGTCGGGCGTCTGCTGGTCGGGCCGCTGCTGCGCTCACTGCAGAAAGTCTATGGCCATTCGGAATACCTGGATTACCTGACAAGCTTCCGCTATCCGCTCTCTGGCGAGTTCGCCATGCGAACGCATGTGCTGAACGGCATCAAGATCCCCGGCGACTGGGGACTGGAGATTGGCGTGCTGTCGGAGATTTATCGTAACTACACCACCCGCCAGTCGTGCCAGGTTGAGATCGCCGATAACTACGATCACAAGCATCAGCCGCTGGCAGAAGATGATGGCACCGGCGGACTCAAGCGTATGAGCAGCGACATCGTTCAGTCCCTGCTGCGTAAACTCGCGACCATGGGTGTGCCGCTAACCAGCGATTCATTCCGGGTGCTGAAGGCAACCTATTACCGTAATGCGCTGGATATGATGGAGACCTATAACCACGAAGCGGCAATGAACGGACTGAAGTTTGATCAGCACGTCGAAGAGGCCGCGGTGGAGATGTTTACTCAGTCGATTCTGGAAGCGGGACAGGCGTTTATTGAACGTCCTAACGATAAACCGTTTATACCCAGCTGGAGCCGGGTTCAGTCGGCGTTCCCGGATGTATTGCAGCGCATCTATCAGGCGGTTGAAGAGGATAACGACGGTAACGTCTGAAACAGGGCGGCACAGGGAGTGTGCCGGGCCTCAGGCAATATGAAACCGGGCCTGTCGGGTCATCTGACCTTCAGGCCTGAGGCTCTCAGCTTGCGAGTTGTTGCGCAGGATTCAGGGCGCAGAGTTCATCACTGCGAAAAGCCTCGCTGCGCACGGCATAGCCGTCATACCAGCGGCATTCCACCATGCCACTGGCGTAGCCGGTCACCACCATCGTATGACCTTCTTCCTTGTGCTGCACTTCTTCACTGATTGCGAAAACCATGTTGCGCTCCTTTCATGCGTGTTATTAACCTGAGTGATTATTTTCTTTATAGCAGGCAAAGCCGACCCTTGCCTGTTAAGGCACGCAAAAAAAGGGCAAATTCAGAATTAAGCAGCTGGATATGCGGAATATAAAAAAAGCGGATAAAAAAACTTATCCGCTTTGATAAAGTGTTGACGCTGACGTCAGATTTTACAGCCTTCGCAATCGGCTTCGTCACCGAGATCATCCGGCACTTCGCTGGCTTTTTTCTCTGCTTTCGCTTCAGCCTGCTCAAGCTGTGCGTCGATATCAAATTCAAACATGTCGTCGTTCATCGTCATTCTCCTGACCGTAAATCACAGTGCGCTTTATACCGATTTTCCGCGCACTCTGGCAATAAGGCTGACCACTAACAGCACAATCGACCCAATGATAAAGCCCAGCACCAGGTTTGCGCCGTTGCTGAGCAGCATCGCGATCCAGCCGCTGAAACCGCCGCTGACTTCCTCAATCAGATGATGCAGCGGCGTGATGCCATGCACCACGATGCCGCCGCCGACCAGGAACATCGCAAGGGTGCCGACCACCGAAAGGGTCTTCATCAGCCACGGCGCGGCGGTCAGCAGCACACTGCCAATACCCTGCGCAACGCGCGACGGCTTTTCACGCAGCCAGAAACCGAGGTCATCAATTTTAACGATACCCGCCACGATGCCATAGACACCAATGGTGACCAGAATGGCGATGCCCGCCAGGATGATCACCTGGTTGAGCAGCGGTGCTTCCGACACTATCCCCAGGGTAATCGCGACAATTTCCGCCGAGAGGATGAAATCGGTGCGCACCGCGCCTTTGATTTTTTTCTTCTCGTACTCTGCCGCGTTCTGATTCGCCAGCGAATCGAGGCGCTGCTGACGTGCTTCCGGTGATTTGCTCTGCTTGTCGTGCTGCAGACTGTGCATCACCTTCTCCACGCCTTCGTAGCAGAGATAAGCCCCGCCAATCATCAGCAGCGGCGTAATCAGCCAGGGCGCAAACGCGGAGATAATCAGCGCCAGCGGCACCAGGATCAGTTTGTTAAGAAACGAACCTTTAGCCACGCCCCAGACCACGGGCAACTCACGGTTGGCTTTTACGCCGGTAACCTGCTGTGCATTCAGCGACAAATCATCGCCCAGGACGCCAGCGGTCTTTTTTGCCGCCACTTTTCCCATGACGGAAATATCGTCCAGAAGTGTTGCAATATCATCAAGTAAAGTCAGTAAACTGGTGCCTGCCAAAATCTTATCCTTAGTCTGGTTCGTTATGTTGACAACATGGGCAGCGCTCAATTTCCGTTACGGTCATCTCAGCGATGCCCTCACAATCCCACTCTACCCGCACCGCATCACCTTCTGCGCGTTCAGCGTGCAGGTATTTGCTGACCGGGCTTTCGGTCATGCCGGTGATCGCCTCCGTAGCGATAAGCCTGTCGCCGCAATAGACCCGCGCAGTGGCTTTGGTGTTCACCATCCGCTCGTCACGAATCTGGTAAAGGCGTTTAACCGTCAGTTTTATGCTGCTCATGTCAGGCTCCTGGCCACGGAGAAAGCGCAGATCTAACCAATTATGGTCCTGATTAGCAATCAGCGTTGTAATGATGAATCCCCTGATGGTCGATCTCGGCACTCTCCGACATCGCCAGCAGCCACTCTTCCAGCCGCTCCAGCAGATCCTGATCCGTCAGGCGCAGTCTGCCACGCAGCGCACACTCCCAGATGATCAGCACTTTCCAGCCGCTTTCCTGCAGCTGGCGCACATAACGCCGGTCGCGTTCAACATTGCTGTTAATTTTCCCGGTCCAGAATTCTGTGCGCGTCGCCGGCAGTTTAAACAGATAGCAGTGATGACGATGCCAGAAGCAGCCATGAACAAAAATAATCGCCTGCTGTTCGGTCAGAACAAAATCAGGCCGTCCCGGCAGGTTTTTATCCTGCACGCGAAAGCTGAATCCCCGATCTTTCAGCAGCAGCGCAATACGTTGCTCAATGGCCGTATCCTGAGCGCGAATGGCACGCATATTTTTGCTGCGTGTTTCGCTGGAGTGAACATCAGCCATAACGTCTCCTTTTTTGCTGGTTCTGTAACTTTAGCCTGCGCCGCGAAAAGCGAAAGCTGTCGCCGGAGGACTTCGGAGCTTACGCCGCAAAAACAGAACTTTCCGGCGGTCTGACACAGGGCACATCCCGACAATTTCCTCGCAGCCTCTGGAGTGTTAGCATAGGCTCCTTACTGTTAAGGAAAAACGCATGCATCCCGCCGCTCTCGCTGAACCACTCTCTGCTGCACTTTCATCTGCTGATGTGTCTGAACTCTTTGGACAGGTGCTGGACATCTATTCGGTTCGTGATCTCACGGCCCGACTGCAGCAGGCGGGATTTTCCTGCTGGACCCCGGCCCTGCTGAACCGGATCCGTCAGGGTAAAAGCGCCCTGCCACCGCTGTGTGAGGCGGAGCTGTCGCTGTTGCAGAGTCTGCTGCCGACCCGGCCCGCCCACTATGATAATCCTGAGTTTCGTTTTATCGATCTCTTTGCCGGGATTGGCGGCATCCGTAAAGGATTCGAGGCGATCGGCGGTAAGTGTGTGTTCACCAGTGAATGGAATAAAGAGGCGGTTCGCACCTATAAAGCCAACCACTATAGCGATCCGCTGGAGCATCACTTCAATACCGATATTCGTCAGGTGACCCAGCCTGAAGGTCTGACTGACGATGAAGCGATATACCGCGCGATTGATGCAGCAATCCCCGACCATCAGGTGCTGCTGGCCGGTTTTCCCTGCCAGCCCTTTTCGCTGGCAGGGGTCAGCAAGAAAAATGCGCTGGGCCGCGCCCACGGGTTTGAGTGTCAGGCGCAGGGTACGCTGTTTTTCGATGTTGCGCGCATTCTGGCCGCCAAGAAACCGCCGTTTTTTGTGCTGGAGAATGTGAAAAACCTCAAGAGCCACGATAAGGGCCGCACCTTCGCCATCATCATGGAGACGCTGGATGAGCTGGGCTATGACGTGGCCGATGCCGGAGCCGACAGCCCCGATGCCAAAGTGATTGACGCACGTCACTTCCTGCCACAGCATCGCGAACGCATTGTGCTGGTGGGGATTCGCCGTGACCTGAAAAAGCAGGATTTTACGCTGCGCGATATTCGCCGTTTTTATCCGGCGCAGGTGCCCAGCCTGCAAAGTCTGTTAGAGAAGACGCCAGACGACAAATATATTCTGTCGCCGGTGCTGTGGCGCTACCTCTATCAGTATGCGAAAAAGCATAAAGCGAAAGGTAATGGCTTTGGTTTTGGCCTTAACGATCCGCGCAATCCTGACTGCTGCGTGCGGACGCTGTCAGCACGCTACTACAAAGATGGCTCAGAGATTCTGATTGACCGCGGCTGGAACAGCGTGCTCGGTGAAGCGGAGTTTCAGAATGCGGATAATATGGCACGGCGTCCGCGTCGTCTTTCTCCGCGCGAATGCGCACGCCTGATGGGCTTTGATGTGCCGGGCCGCGAGCCGTTCCGCATTCCGGTTTCAGATACCCAGGCCTATAAGCAGTTTGGTAACTCGGTAGTCGTGCCGGTGTTTGCAGCGGTCGCGCAGCTGCTGCTGCCGCATATTCGTCAGCTGAAGTCGTCATCGAACTGAAATAAAAAACCCGTCTTGCGACGGGTTTCAGGCTGATGAAGAACTTACATCTGACGATACTCACAGCAACAAATAAGCTCAACTCGCAGGGAACACGGTCAGAAGGGGAAAGCGTCCCGCGCCAGGACGGTGCGGGCCGAGCATGCCATGGATGGCGGCTTTTGCGTCTTTCCGATCTGACCGTGTTCCCTGAGCAGGCACAGTCTCATAGCGAAACAGTCCAGCCTTTCTCCAAAGTAAAAACCCGTCTTGCGACGGGTTTCTGTTTTATTTCTTCTTTTTGCTCTGCTTCTTCAGCAGCAGGCGGATCTGCTTCAATTCGCTGGCGCTCAGTCCATCAACTTTCACGTCACCGGCACCCGCGTCATCGGCTCCCTCTTCAGTGATGTCCTGATTATCAATGGCGGGATGCGGATGCGTTTCCAGACTGGCCTGCAAACGCTGCACAATTTCCTGGCTCATTGAAATCTGGTTTTCCAGCGCCAGCTGTTTAATTGTTTCTTTCAGCTCGGGATCAATTTTAATCGTTAAATTAACAGTTTCGGTCATCGGGCAGCTCCTTTTTGTTATTGCTCACACGCTACCGGATGACCGTTTCGATTAACATACTGTCATAAAAATTTAATATTCGGTTTTCAATGGAGTGAAATCCCGCAGCACGCCCTCATCCATCCCCACCAGGTTACCCTGAAGCTCGGCATATAGCTTCGCCATGTAGCGCACCAGGAAATCGGCGTTATGCTCAGCCAGCATGCGGCCGGTTTCGGTATGCATGGTTTCCGGCAGGCGCAGCAGCTTCTTCTGGAAATGGTCCAGCGTCCACTTAACATCATTCAGCTCGCGATCTTTACCCAGCGGATCCTGACTGTCGAATAACGGGCGATTCAGTGCACCGGCCGTGTAAAACACCCTGGCCAGCCCGATTGCGCCCAGTGACTCGAGCCGGTCTGCATCCTGCACAATTTTGGCTTCGAGCGTCTCTGGCGGGATACCGGCGCTGAAACTATGGGTTTTAACCGCATGCATAACGGCATCGATCTTTTCTGCCGGGAAATCGAGAAAATCCTGCTGCAGAATACGCTGCGTTTCCGCGGCTGCATACGTTGAGGCGAGATGCCGTTCCGGATGATTCTTGGGAAGATTCACTACATCATGAAAATAGCAGGCGGTGAGCACCACCAGCGGGTCCGCCTTCGTGCCGGTCATGATTCGCTGCGCGCTCATCCAGACGCGTCGCAGATGGGCGATATCGTGCGCGCCGTCGTCGTGGATCCAGTTCGCCTGAAACCAGCTTTCATAGCGGGATTGCCAGAGTGTAAGTGACATAATCTATCTCCCTGTAGTGATCGACAGCGGATTCTCTGTCGTGATCAGTGCGCAAACGGCAAGCCATCATAGCGACTGGCTAATGACACTTTTTTTACAGTGCTGTTGAAAAGAGCGGCGCTGCCAGCGATTTCGGGCAGAAAAATGAGATCTTGATCATCTGTATAGCATCTCTGTTACAGAAATACCGCAATTTCGGCGGTTTTCAGCCTTTCCTCAGTGAGTTTCTGCTAAGAAAATTAGTTTAACAGTAGTAATGTTTGATTGCTTTTGAACCATTTGAACTGGCCATTCTTAACCTTTTTTTGTCACGCATTTAATTGTAAAAGTGTGGGCAATAGCAGGTGAAAAAATCTGAAAAGGTTCCTATTTTTACCGTTATAACGTACTGTATCCGGGCTGTTCGTCGCGTTCTGCCGATTGCATGATAAGCTTTGGTGCGCTTTTTGCATTTTGCTGGTTTTTAACACCCAACGTGACAAATTTAAAGTGACTGTCAGGCGACAAATTATTAAGCAAAATGATTTAAAGCTTTTATGATAATTCTTAGATGTGAAGCAAATGGACGTTTACAGCAGTAACCGGGTTCTACTAATAAAAAGAGGTAATCCATGAAAGAACGGCCGATTCTTTTTTCCGAACAGCGTGTTCGTGCCCTGTTGGTTGGCCAGCAAACACAAACCCGGCGCATTATGAAAACTCAGGCTTTCGGGCCGGGTCAGGATCATCACGAGGGCGTACACGCTTTCGATGTCAGTGCTAACCATCTGCATGGCTACAAGATGATGTCGATGGCGGACATCAGCTATCAGTGCCCCTACGGTAAACCGGGTGACATCCTCTGGGTGCGTGAAACCTGGCGCGGCCCGATGGTGCCGGAGAACGATCTCGCCGAATATGAACGCGACCCGACGCCGTTTCGCCTGCCGGAATATTGCCAGTATCGTGCCGACAGTAATGAGCTGGGTCAGCATGCGATGAGCACCCCGGAAGCCGAGGAGTTTGGCTGGCAGACCGCCATCCACATGCCGCGCTGGGCCAGTCGTATCAACCTTGAAATCACCGGCGTACGCGCGGAAAAGATTCAGGATATCAGTGAAGATGACATTATGGCGGAGGGCGTACAGACCGACTCGCATTTCCTTAATAACTTCTTCACCATGAACGTTAATTCTGAGTCGCCAAAAGAGGCGTATCGTAAAGCCTGGGAAAAGCAGTACGGTGCAACCAGCTGGGAAGTGAATCCCTGGGTCTGGGTCATTGAATTTCAGCGCGTTGAACGCAGGTAATGCCTCAACCCTGCGCTTTGCGGGTTGAATCACAGACAACGGCCGCGCTAACGGGTTGAATAGACAGCCTTCAGTCCTGAAGTGCGACAGAAGATGCCAGCATTCGATGCTGGCATTTTTATGTCTGCCGCGTCAGGATAGCGACATAGCCCGGTTCTGTGCAGGAGTTGCGATGTTTAAATGGCCCTGGAAAACGCATAACGACACCATACTGACGGCACTGCCGTGGCAACAGGGGCTGTCACAGCCTGTCTTCAGCCCGCTGGATGAGTCTGAACAGCAGGCGCTGGTGGAGCTGGCAAAGCGCTTTCTGCAACAGAAAAAACTGGTGCCTCTCGGGGGCGTTCAGCTGGATGAACTGCGCAGCGTGCGGATTGCACTGCTCTTCTCTCTGCCAGTGCTGAAGCTGGGTCTGGAGTGGCTGGACGGTTTTCATGAGGTGCTGATCTATCCCGAGCCGTTTGAGGTTGACGATCAGTGGCAGGATGAAGATGGGCTGGTTCACAGCGCACCTGCCGTTCACGCCGGACAGAGCTGGACCCAGGGACCGGTCGTCCTCAACTGGCTCGATATTCAGGATTCATTCGATCTCTCCGGCTTTAATCTGGTGATTCATGAGGTGGCACACAAACTGGATGCGCGCGGCAGCGGTTATACCAGCGGCGTTCCGGTCATGCCGCTGCGGGTCGTAGCCCGGTGGGAAAAGGATTTGCGAGCCGCGATGGCAGAGATTGAAAGTGAGGTGGAACTGGCAGGCGAACAGGCTGCGACTGTCGATCCTTACGCCGCCAGCGATCCGGCGGAGTGCTTCGCTGTACTCTCTGAGTATTTCTTTACGGCTCCGATTCTGCTGGCAGAACGTTTTCCTGCGATGTATGAACATCTGCGTCAGTTTTACCAGCAGGATCCCCTGAGTCGGATGACATCTGAAACGGTTCAAACTGCTTAAATCCCGATCGCATTGCGTTAAAGCTAGCCAGTTGAATGATAATGTCTTTTTTGCTGTTGACACCATAGTGCGACGCGGCTAATATTCGCCTCGTTCAAACGATTCCTCTGTAGTTCAGTCGGTAGAACGGCGGACTGTTAATCCGTATGTCACTGGTTCGAGTCCAGTCAGAGGAGCCAGAATTAGAAAAGCCCGCTCAGGGAAACCTGAGCGGGCTTTTTGCTTTTCAGTACTCCCAATTTTCTCGTTCTTTCTGATTAGCATCCGGATCCGCCTGCTGTTACCTGCATATGCCTGGTGAATCCGGCGGTGATAAATGCAAAAACCAGCCGGGCAATCCCTGCTCAGGCTGGCTCGTACTCCCGGCGAATTATTACTCAGGAATAGTCAGTACCTGACCCGGCGCAATATTATCCGGGTTGCTGAGGATATTTTTATTTGCCTCAAAGATTTTCATATATTTTGATGCATCATTATAAAACTGCTTAGCGATTGCGCTGAGCGTGTCCCCGGATTTCACCGTATAAGTGCGGACACCTGCTGCTGAAACATCGCCCTTATTCTCAACATTTTTATCAACGCTATGTAACAACTCATCGCCAATATTTTTAATATTATCCAGAATGCTCACAATTACTCCCCTATCGTTTCCGATACGTTTAGTTTAATTAAAAAAACAGGATTGCCAGACAAATACTGCGCGGCGTACGATACACCTGCTTTTATTTCGTGAATTAAACCACTGCTAAACACGCAGTAATTTATATAAAAAGAAGGATGGTAATGATGGGTATATTGTCATGGGTTGTATTTGGTCTGATCGCCGGTATTATCGCCAGATGTATTATGCCAGGTAAAGAACATATGGGCATTTTCATGACCATGATCCTGGGTATTATCGGCGCGCTGATTGGCGGTGTTGCCAGTACGGCTCTGGGCTTTGGCAAGGTCAGTGGTTTCAATATTTACAGCATTGCGATTGCAACCCTGGGTTCAATTATTGTGCTGTTTGTTATTCATAAAATCAGAGCTTGTAAACAGTCTTAAGCGATTACTATTCAGGGGAAATAAAATGAGTTTACTCGAAACGGTGCTGGCGATGTGCGGCCTGAATACGCAGACCAGTCAGGAAGTGAAAGGTGTGCTGGAGTGGGTGGAACAGCAAGGCGGTTTACACACCATCGTAAGCCATCTTCAGAGCGGTGAGTACAGTGAGGTGGTTAATTCCTGGCTCGGCGATCAGCAGAACGTTGCCCTGAGCAGCGATCTGGTGCAGAAGATGATTAACTCTGAAGCGATTGAGCAACTGGCTACGCGGATGGGTATCAACACCAGCGATGCACTGAATTTGCTGGTCAAATATCTGCCACAGCTGGTGGATAAAGCGTCATCTGCAGGTGTGATTGATAAAAAAGCCGATCTCACCGGGCTGGTCAGTCAGTTAATGCACTGAGCGTGATGCAATTGGAAGATAAAAGCCTGCTGCGAAAGTATGAGGCTTTTATCTTTTAGATTCAGGGGAATTAAGCAAAGTTGTTCAGCACATAGTCTGAATATTGAGAAGAGGTTATTTTAGCCAGTAATCAAATTTATCTTCCAGAGAAAAGCTTATATCCTGCTGCCTTACCCTTTCGAAAACCTTGATGATTTTATCAAATCGCTCTCCAGGCTTTTTTTGATAAACCTGAGTGACACCAGGTAATTCTTGTTGGCCTTTCAATATCTGTATTCAGGCAATCCCAGAGAGCATCCAGATTCCTGCCGTAACAGGGGTCCAAATCCATCATCTCAGCCAGAATACGATGAAGATCAGATTCTGTATGTATATCACGACCCTCTAAGATCATATTTTATCTCATTCGATTTACCTACAGGCAGAGGTAAGACTTCAGAAAGTGCGAGCAGAGTAAATACAGGCTAAGGCCAGCGCCATTCGACAGCGCAATGCTGCCGCCGCTGTGACTGACTTTATAATCAGCAGAGTTACCGATGTCGCTGAAGCCCAGCGTGCCGGTATCCAGACGGTTGTCTGCGGCATCACCCTGGCTGGCAATCACCGCACCGTTAAGCTGCGTGTGATTGCCGACGGTGATATCGAAGCCCCCTTTACCGGCATAGATACCGCTTTGCTCCTGCACACTGTCGTAGTTGCTGTGCATTTTGTCCTGATTGATGCTGGCATACCCGGAAGCCGTCATCGAACCAATGGTAAAGCTGCCACCCGCGCCGTAGCTGGTCTGTTTTGAATCGTAACGATCGCTGTCCTGCTGGCTGGTCAGGGTTAAATCGCGGCCTGCGTTTGCGATGACCTGGTCAGCGCTGACCTGTGCGCCCTCCAGTGTGGTGTCCCGCCCGCTGGTGAGGTTAAGTTTGCCGCCACTGTCCAGCGTGGTCTCAGTCCACCGCGTGCCGTTGCCGCTCTCTTTGCCTTTAGCATCATTTATGCTGGCAAAAATACTGATGCCTGCACTGCCCTGTCCGGCACCAATACTGACGCCCACACCGCCGCCGCTGCTGCTGTTCTTACCGCTGCTCTCCTGAGTATTCACTGCGCCGGTCAGTAAAATATCTTTAGCCGCATTCAGACTGCTGTCGCCTGCTGCTTTCAGCTGACTTCCGGCAATCTGAATATCACCACTGTGCACACTGTTATTTTTTCCTGTGGCAGTGATCGCGAGATTATTGCCGGCATTGATCGTCGATCCCGAGACGCTGTCCGTGCTCTGATGCTGCTGCGATTTGGATTTCTGCGTATTCAGTGAAAGACTGACGCCAATTCCATTGCTGGGATCAGCACTCACTTCCGCCAGCTGGCTGGCCTGGACCGCCTGAACGCCAGAGAGCGCAGCCTTTGTTGCCTGCAGAGCTGCCAGACGCCCATCACTCTCTTTTTTCGAGGATTGTGCGGCGGCAACGGCATTGTTGATGGCATCACCTACGGCACCGGATAACGCAAGTGTCAGCCCGCTCTTCTTCTGCTCAAACAGTTCATCATGAGTCCGTTTATCATGGCCCGGATCGATGATCACGCTGTCGCCGGTAATGGCAAGATCGCGCCCCGCCACCAGATCTGAGCCGCTGACGTGAGCCTGTCCACCTGCAACAATACTGACATTACCGCCCGTGCTGCCCACAATGCTGGCGCTCTGGCTCTGTGTGGTGCCCTTGTCACGTAAGTCATGGACCGACTTACTGCTGCCCACCGTGATGCCGATGCCGCCGGTTCCCATCAGGCCGCTTTTCTTCGTTTCCGAAAAACGCCAGGTTGAGTCTGTATTGGTCGCAGCAAAGATATCCACGTTGTTACCGGCTTTGAGCGCTACGGTGCTATCTCCTGCGACCTGTGAACCCTGGACAAGTAAATTGTTGCCCGCATTAAGTGTGACATTATCGCCGCTCAGCAGAGTGCCATTTTCACGGGTGTCACTGTCTTCGCTGATGGTATGGGCAGTCTTTTTACTCAAAAATCCTTTTTTGGTTTTGGTCTCTTCTTTGTAGGCATAATCGCTATCAGTTGCGGTAATCAGGTTGATGTCACGTCCGGCACCCACTGCGATATCACCGCTGGCTGTAACCTGAGCCGCTTCACTGTTAACATCCCTACCCGCTTTAACCGCAGTACTCCCACCGCTGGCAATTTCAGTGCCCTGCTGGCGTACCGACTCATTAATCTCAACCTTCTTACCGGATTTGTAGCTATTACCAGAACCCGTTTCAGCCGCCAGCAGATTGACGTCACGCCCTGCCTGTAAAGTGACGTCTTTGTCTGCGGCCATGCCTGCCGCCTGGCTGTTAAGGTCGCGTCCGGCCTGGAGTGCTAAATCGCCGCCACTGGTCAGCGTCGTGCGATCCAGACCGGTTGAATGGGTTTCACGTTTACCCTTCACATCATTCTGGCTGGTCGTCGCGCTGTTGAGATTAAGATCGTTACCGGCTGCCAGCGCCGCGTTTTTACCGGCGTTGATGCTGCTGGCGGTAACGGTCAGATCGTGGCCCGCCTGCATCGCCAGATTGCCGCCTGCGGCAATCTGGCTGCCGGCGGTATTGACGGTCTTAGTGCTGGTCGCATCAACTTTTTGCCAGCGATTTCCGGAACCGAATTGCGCGCTGCCAGTGACGTTCTGATTGCCGGTGATGGCAATATCATTCCATGCGTTCAGCAGCAGATCGCTACCCGCTTTGAGGTTCGCGCCTGTGACAGCAATATTATTGCCCGCCTTGAGGCTCAGTGAATCTAGCGAAGTGATGCTCGCCGTTGGCCCGCTTAGGGTTTCGGTATAGGATTTTTGTACGCCTTTGCCGTTGCCTGCATCCAGATGCCAGAGCTGCGATGTGGTCAGGTTGTTGATATCACCGTTAAGACTCTCAAGCTCAACCTTTTTACCGCTGATAGTCGCACTGACGTTGTTAATATCGTTCAATGCGCTAAGTTGCAGGTCACCACCCGCATGGAGCAGACCGGCGTTGAGGTTACTGAGCGTATTCTGGCTGTCGATGGTCAGATCGTTTTTGGCCATCACGCTACTGCCAGTATTGGTGACGTTCCCGCCTTTCAGCGTCACGTTGTTCCCGGCAATCACGCTGCCATCGCGCACTTCCACATCTTTTGTCGACAGATAGAGCTTCGGCACCATCACCGTTTCACCGTTGATCGTGGTGGCTTCCCACCAGATCATGCTCTTGTCTAACGAGGCGAGTTGCTCAGCAGAGAGTGAGACACCAAACTCCAGTCCCAGCGACTGCTGCGCCGCCGCTGCGTTGTCCATCAGATAGCGCATCTGGGCAAGATCGGATCCCAGGCCATTGATAAAGGCGATGAGGTTGCTGGTTTTCGAGGTTAGGGTTGATGGCTGAAATGACGCCCACATCTTTTTCTTATGCGGGCGTTTCAGACTGCTTAATGATGAAGATAACTCATAAGCCAGAAGAGGCCGCAATATCCTATTGCTGAGTATTTTCCGGAACCAGCACAAGACAGCCCTGCTCAATTTTCACCGTAATAAGGGCTCCGGTTTCAAATCCAGCTTCACGAAGCCATTTCCCGCTCAGATGTATTGCAGGTGTGGTGCAATCGCCGCGTTTGGGCTGATAGCCGATGGTATACCGACGTTGTGTTTTAGTTGGCGCGCTTTCAGATGGCAAATGGTGTTGTTCGAGGTTCGTGCTCATGGGGAAGCCTCCAGTATGCATTTTAAACCGCCACCTGAGGTTCCAATCTCATGGGTGGCAGACTGAACGAGGTTGGAACTACCGGGCACACTGAACCGGCGCACCCTAAGGTGCCCTCGCCCAGCCCACCATTGAGGTGTAGCCAGACGCACGACAATAAAATGTTGCCGCGAGTGTGCATTAACCGGAGTTCCAATTCCGTCGCCTGATTTGGCAGGCGCAGAAAAAGAATACGGCGATTAATGCGGGACGACAAGAAGCAGTGCTGGAACACAACTCGCAGATATTAAACGAAGTTATCTGCCAGAGAAACCAGCTCATCTCTTTATCCCTGCGCTTTCTGAGCAACGAAATGACCGTTCGCTTCACCCTGAACGCAAAAAGGCCCGCAAAGTAGCGGGCCTTTAACCAGTCAAAGTACAACAACCGTTATCTTTCATGGTAACGATGCACTGCCGGGTAATATTCCAGTCCATACAGCTGGCTCAGTGGCAGCAGCAGTTCGACGTTAATATCATGTACACGTTCACTGGTCACAGGGCCACTCAGCAGCTGTTCAAACCAGGCTATCAGTTTCTGTTTCATGTCAGGTTCTCCGCATCAGTTGATGCCCTGAGTAAACCCGCTTACGCGCTCGATCAGAACCAAAAATTTCTGCGCAGCTTATGCCGAAAATGGCATAACGCGCCTTGCCTGGTCAATCATCAGCCGCCGCCAGAGACCGGCTGCTCAAAAATCTACTGCGTTATCAGGGTCACCCAGTTCGCCCCTTTGCCAGCTGGGGCCTCCCCCACCCGCTTAAGTTCACCGCTGGCGGGATCGATGGCGTAGCTGCCAATCACGGCGCTCTTCTCTCCGCTGACGATCAGCCATTTGCTCTGCGCATCAATCGCGATACTGCGCGGCTGTTTTTCCACCGGCCAGCTGCCGATGAATGTTAACTCACCCGTGTGCTTATCTACCCGATAACCGCTGACGGTGCTGGAGGTGCGTTCAGTCACATAGATAAATTGCCCATCAGGCGTGATTTTAATGTCTGCCGCCCAGATGCGCGGCGTCGGATCGCTGTAGCCCGCCGGACGCTGCTCGCCATGCTGCAGGTTATATTTCTTCGCCACCGCGTTGGGCCAGGTTTTCAATGGCGTCAGCGTACCATCGGCTGCGCGCCGGAACTGCGTAATAGTGCCGCTCATCTCCGCGAGGTTATAGAGAAAGCGATTATCCGGCGAAATTACAGAATGCCGTGCGCCGCTGTTCTTCTCACCCTGTACAAACCCCGTACCCAGCGGAGTAATGGCCCCGTCACTGGCGAAGGTATATTGCAGTACCCTATCCGCGCCAAGGTTACCAACGTAGAGCGAATGGTTGCTGACGTCGGTGATCACCGAATGAGCATGCGGCCCGGTTTTCACTTCGCCCGTAACCTGGGTCGTCACAATGCCTTTATCATCAATCCGGTTACTGGTGACGATATCGCTGTCATAGGAGGCGGCCAGCAGGTAGCGCCCGCTCTTATCGGTGGTGATCCACGGAAAGCTGGCTTTGATCGGCGTCACCGCCAGTTTCTGCAGATCACCGTGTGGACGGGTGACGCGCCAGCTGATGATTGCGTAAGGCGGCGATCGCAGCGCGCCATAGAGATGTTTACCATCCGGGCTGGCCGCCAGCGGCATAATCTTTTTCCCGGCGGGCGTATCGCCCCGCCATTGCAGGCTGCCATTGGCTTCACTGAGCTGATAGCGGGAAACGGTGCCGGATTCGGCATTCGACACATAGACGAAGGTTGTCGCCCACAGCGGAGCGCTACACAGCAGCGGCAGGAGTGCCAGCGCTGTTTTAACAGGGATCATAGGGTCACCTTGATAAGCAGGTTCTGCGCCAGTGCGCAGCTGGAAATACGCTACCCCTCTCAGACGAGACTGGCTTTGTGCAACTGACTGAAATTATACCTGAAAGCCTGGAGATGTGACGGAGATGTTATTTTTAAAGGCAGGGTCTGAGAGGTGATGCCTTCCCCCCGGTGAGAGGAGAAGGCATAGGCATGCTGCTAACCGGTTTTCGCGATCATTTTATGGTAGCGGTTAAGCCATTTGCCGCTGTTAAGTCGCCACCAGAAGAAGATGCCACGCACCGTCCAGTCGAGGAACATCCCCAGCCAGACGCCGGTGACGCCCATGCCAAGTTGAATGCCCAGCAGATAACCGACCACGACGCGCGCGCACCACATACTGAACATCGACACATACATAGTGTACCGCGCATCACGTGCGCCTTTAAGACCCGCCGGCAGCACCCATGACGCGGCCCATAGCGGCATAAACAGCGCATTCAGCCAGAGCAGATGTTTCGTTACGTTGATCACTTCCGGGTCGCTGGTGTAGAACCGCGCCAGCAACCCGGCCAGCGGCACCGTCAGCAGCGCTATCGCGCTCAGACACGCCGTCGCCAGCCAGAAAACATGCCGCACCTGACGCTCCGCCTGGAAGACCTGATTTTTGCCCAGACGGGTACCGGTAATGATAGTTGAGGCTGAACCCAGCGCGTTGCCCGGCAGGTTGATCAGCGACGCGACCGAGAACGCGATAAAGTTACCCGCAATCTCACTGGTGCCCATGCCTGCCACAAACACCTGCGTCAGCAATTTACCGCCGTTGAACAGGACCGACTCGATACTGGCAGGCACACCTATACCTAATACTTCCATCAGAATGCTGCTGTTCCAGCGCCGGAAATAGCTCGACAGCGTGATTTTCAGCGAGGCATTAAAGCCGATCATCAGCACGTAAATCACCGCGATCGCCCCGATATAACGGGTGATGGTCAGACCCAGCCCGGCACCGATAAACCCTAAACCGTCCCACGAGAAGCAGCCATAGATCAGCACGCTACTGATGATGATGTTGAGGATGTTCATGCCGCCGTTAATCAGCATCGGGATTTTGGTGTTACCCGCGCCACGCAGCGCCCCGCTGCCGATCAGCGTAATAGCGGCTGCCGGATAGCTCCAGGCAGAGGTCTGCAGATAACTCAGCGCCAGCGCTTTAACTTTGGGTTCGGCAGCACCGGCGATGGCATCAATGATGAGATGGCCCCAGAACTCAATGGCGATCACCAGCACAAAGGCGAGTATCGTCATCATGGCCAGCGACTGACGCGTGGCGGCGCGGGCACGCTTGCCGTTGCGTTTTGCCAGACTGAACGCCACCACCACCGTGGTGCCGAGATCGATAGCCGCAAAGAACGAGATGATCACCATATTGAAGCTGTCGGCCAGGCCAACGCCCGCCATTGCCTCTTTGCCCAGCCAGCTGACCAGGAAGGTGCTCAGTACGCCCATCAACAGCACACAGGCATTCTCGAAGAAGATAGGCACTGCTAATGGCGATATTTCACGCCAGTAGAGCGTGCGATAAGAGCGGCGTTTCGGGTACCACGCCGTGCGCTTAATCGCCTGCATCACTGCTACGCCGGGATTTTGCAAAGGATTACCAAATCAGAAGAGACTGACGAGATCTAATGATGATAGTGAGCAGAGAAATATGCAAAGTCTTTCCGGGACAAATTAATCATGGTTACAAACTTTTTAGTTCAGATTCGGCAGATTCTGCCTCGCCGGGCCGTCCGCTGTAGCAAACCTGATTATTTCCGGTAGGTTACGATCGCCTGTCATCACGGTGCCACCGGCTGCACTGCTGCTCTTTTATCAGTTGCAGCGCAACAGACACGGCGGCATCGCCTGTTGCGGTAATAAAGATTTTCTTAACGGATTTTCGTAATGTGCGTTCCGGCTCACTGCCGCACTGCTCAGATTACGCGCTTCGTTAGCGCAAAAAAAAGGCGATCACAGATTCTTCACCAATCTCTGCAACAAACCCGCTAAGCTTGGGGCAAATTGCGGAAAAAAATGGAAGGAGAAACCATGCCGACATTACGGAAAAACCTGACCAGCCAGCAGGCGCTGGATGAACTTGAACGCCTTTACGATGGTGCCGTTGATGCGCTGCGTGCGGCGATTAAACTGTTTACCGAAAACGGCACGCTCCCCAATGCCGCGGAACGGGAAAAGGGACTGTTTGTATACCCGGAGCTGCGCATCACCTGGCACGGTGAAGGTCCGCAGCAGAATCGCACGCGTGCCTGGGGCCGCTTTACCCATACCGGCAGTTACAGCACCACCGTTACCCGTCCGGCGTTACTGCGCCACTATATTTCAGAACAGCTTCAGATGCTGGAAAAAGAGTATCAACTGGAGATCGACGTGGTGCCGTCCAGCCAGGAGATCCCCTATCCTTACGTGATCGACGGTTCTGATCTGTCGCTGGATCGCACCATGAGCGCCGGTATTGCGCGCCACTTCCCGACCACCGAGCTGTCACAGATTGGCGATGAGACTACCGACGGTCTGTTCCACGCCGACGCCAAATTCCCCCTGTCGCACTTCGACGCGCTGCGCACCGACTTCTCGCTGGCCCGTCTGCGTCACTACACCGGCACCAGCGTAGAGCACTTCCAGCCTTTTGTGCTGTTCACCAACTATACCCGTTATGTCGACGAGTTCGTGCGCTGGGCAATTGAGCAGGTGCGCGATCCTAACACCCCTTACGACAGCCTGGCCTGTGCGGGTGACGTGGTGCTGACGGCCGATACCGCCAACAGCGAGTCGATGCTCTCAGATCTGGCGTGGAAGAAGCATCAGATGCCTGCCTGGCATCTCACCTCACCTAATCGTCGCGGCATCACACTGGTTAATATCGGTGTCGGCCCGTCGAATGCCAAAACCATCTGCGATCATCTGGCGGTGATGCGCCCGCACGCGTGGCTGATGATTGGTCACTGCGGCGGTCTGCGCGAGAGCCAACGGATCGGCGACTATGTGCTGGCCCACGCTTATCTGCGTGACGATCACGTACTCGATAGCGTGCTTCCGCCAGACATCCCGGTGCCAAGCATTGCCGAAGTGCAGCGCGCACTGTATGACGCCACCAAGTCGGTGAGCGGCATGCCAGGTGAAGAGGTGAAGCAGCGCCTGCGTACCGGCACCGTGGTGACCACCGACGATCGCAACTGGGAGTTGCGCTACTCCGCGTCGGCCCTGCGCTTTAACCTGAGCCGCGCGGTAGCGGTCGATATGGAGAGCGCCACCATTGCCGCGCAGGGCTATCGTTTCCGGGTGCCGTACGGCACGCTGCTGTGCGTTTCCGACAAACCGCTGCACGGCGAAATCAAGCTGCCGGGTCAGGCGAACCGCTTCTATGAGGGGGCGATTTCAGAGCATCTGCAGATTGGCATTCACGCGGTTGAGCTGCTGCGCGCTGAGGGTGATAAGCTGCATTCGCGTAAGCTGCGGACGTTTAATGAGCCGCCTTTCCGGTAGATGTATCGCCGCTGGCTCGGGGAGGGTTGTTCGCTGCGCGAACGGGCTGGCAGCAGAGCTGATGCTGGGAATTGTTCGCTGCGCGAACGGGCTGGCAGCAGAGTTGATGCCGGGGATTGTTCGCTGCGCGAACAGGCTATGAGAGGGGTTTCGTTCGCCTGATCAGTTGGGCAGTTTCAGACTCGCCTCTGCAGGCGACCGACAAGGGGCGCCAGTCGCCGCGCCCCTTGACCCCCGGCTCCGGCCTGCTTCACCGCCGCTTCGCGGTCCCTTCGCTTCTTCCGGATTTCTTACGGACCAGCGGGACGCGCCATCCCTGGCGCGAACCCGCCTCTTCGCGACATCCCTGTCGCTCGTCCTGAAATCCCTCATCCGCTCAGCGGTTCTGACGGCCTCCCCACCCCTCGCTGTTATCTCTTCTTTTTGTTTTGGGTACTTTATCGCTTTACGTTTCCGGGATTGGCTTTGGCTTTGGCTTTGGCTTTGGCTTTGGCTTTGGCTTTGGCTTTGGCTTTGGCTTTGGCTTTGGCTTTGGCTTTACAGGACAGCAGACAACACAACACCACAGTTAACACAAAGAAATCACAGGCGGGGGGTTGTCAGAGGCATCCGGAGCGCTGAGGAACAACCGGAGGCAAGGATGAGCCGACAGGACGTCGGCGAAAGGACGGTTCGCGCCAGGGATGGCGCGTCCGGACGGTCCGCTGGCCGCAGGGCGTGACGAAGGCACCCCGCGAAGCGGGGCGCGCAGGCTGCCGGACGCCGGGATTGTTAAGGGGCGGGCGTCCGCCCCTTGACGCGTCCGCCTGCACAGGCAACCTGAAACTCCCCATCGCCTGGCGGGCGTAACCTGCTCAGAGCATGCCCGCTGCTAAGCATGCCCACCTCTCCAGACGAACAGAAACTCTCTCAGCGCCCTTTCGCGCAGCGAACTAAAGGCCTGGCGGGCCGCTACCCGCAGGGATTGTTAAGGGCCGGGCGTCCGCCCCTTGACGCGTCCGCCTGCACCGGCAACCTGAAACTCCCCCTCGCCTGGCGGGCGTAACCTGCTCAGAGCCAGCCCGCTGCTAAGCATGCCCACCTCTCCAGACGAACAGAAACTCTCTCAGCGCCCTTTCGCGCAGCGAACTAAAGGCCTGGCGGGCCGCTACCCGCAGGGATTGTTAAGGGGCGGGCGTCCGCCCCTTGACGCGTCCGCCTGCACAGGCAACCTGAAACTCCCCCTCGCCTGGCGGGCGTAACCTTCTCAATGTTAGCCCGCTGCAAAGCGATCCCTTCTCAGCCTCTGCCCGCTGCTAAACGTTCCTTAACCGCAACGCGGTAAATTAAGCACTCAACCACCCAAGCTTAATCACAAACAGAATCGACAGAATTACCAGCGCCGCATTCACCTCTTTGGCGCGACCACTCAACAGCTTTACCAGCGTCCAGGTAATAAAACCAAACGCGATGCCGTTAGCGATGGAATAGGTCAGCGGCATGGTCAGCGCGGTCACGGTAACCGGCGCGGCCGTGGTGATATCTTTCCAGTCAATATCTGCCAGGCCCGATGCCATTAATACCGCTACAAACAGCAGTGCAGGTGCAGTAGCGTAAACCGGCACGCTGGAGGCCAGCGGCGAGAAGAACAGCGCCAGCAGGAACAGCACACCCACCACAATCGCGGTCAGTCCGGTACGGCCACCGGCACTCACGCCCGCCGCCGATTCCACATAACTGGTGGTGGTCGAGGTCCCCAGCAGTGAACCAAACAGCGCAGCGGCACTGTCGGCAATCAGCGCACGGCCCATCTTCGGCACGTTACCCTGCTCATCCGCCAGACCGGCACGTTTCGTCACGCCCAGCAGCGTGCCGGTGTTATCAAACACATCAACAAACAGGAAGGCAAAAATCACGCTGATCAGGCCGACGTTAAATGCCCCGGCGATGTCCAGTTGCAGGAACGTCGGTGCGATGGACGGCGGCGCAGAGAAGACGCCCGCGAACGGCGACAGACCGATGCCCATCGAGATAAAGGTCACCAGCAGAATGCCGATCAGCACCGCACCGGTCACGCGACGCGCTTCCAGCACCACGATCACCACAAAGCCGAGCATCGCCAGCAGCGGACCCGGCTTGGTCAGATCGCCAATGCCCACCAGCGTCGCCGGGTTATCGACCACGATGCCCGCCTCTTCCAGCGCAATAATCGCCAGGAACAGCCCGATACCTGCTCCAATCCCGGCGCGCAGCGGCAGTGGGATACTGGCAATAATCCACTCACGGATTTTAAACAGGGACATCGCGAAGAAAATCACCGCCGAGAGAAACACCGCGCCCAGCGCAACCTGCCACGTGTAGCCCATGTGCAGCACCACGGTGTAGGTGAAAAAGGCGTTCAGTCCCATGCCAGGTGCCAGCGCGATCGGGTAGTTGGCGATCAGCCCCATCAGCACACAGCCAATCGCCGCCGCCAGACAGGTGGCGACAAACACCGCGCCCTTGTCCATGCCGGTTGCGCCCAGAATGCTCGGGTTCACAAACAGAATATAAGCCATCGCCAGGAAGGTAGTGATCCCGGCGATAATCTCGGTACGAACCGTGGTGTTATGCGCTTTGAGTTTGAATAGTTTTTCTAACATCATCATCTCTCGATACAGGAGACAGCCGTCTCTCTTGCCAAAGGGGTTTGTATGCTGATTATTCTGTTTCCGGGATATGGATACCGGCCGCTGCATACCTGCGTGCCAGAACCACCTGAAATCCCTGCGTTACCCACTGCCCAAAGCAATTGCCATGCCATTTGCCGACGCAATCGATTACCTGGCAGCGCAGGACTCGCCTAAGAAGATTCCTAACCAAATCGAGGCGCGATTATGGTGCAATGCACCGATCCTGCGCAATCGTTTTCCTGCGGCAAATCAGTAACCCCTAAAAACTCTGCGCCAGCGCACGCTTCCATACTCTCACAGGCGAAGCTGGTCACGTTTCAGCACGCTGCCTCAGCAACCTTTTCAGGCCTGTGTAGACTCCAGAATTAACTCTTTCGTAACATTGAGGCCGCGCCATGAAGCCAGCGATTTTGGTGGTGGATGATGATCCTGCTGTCTGCGACGTCCTGCAGGATGCGTTAAGTGAACATCTGTTAACGGTCTACCGCTGTCATCAGGGACGCGAGGCACTATCAATGCTCAGCGAACACCCGGAGATTTCACTGGTGATGCTGGATATGATGCTGCCCGATACCAACGGGCTGCTGGTGTTACAGCAGCTCCAGCGTCAGCGACCCGAGGTGCTGGTGATTATGCTGACCGGTATGGGTTCCGAAGCGGAGATGGTGGTGGGTCTGGAGATGGGGGCAGATGATTACATCGCCAAACCCTTTAATCCCCGCGTGGTAGTGGCCCGCGCCCGTGCCGCTTTGCGCCGCAACGGGCGTATCGCACAGGCCGATCCTGAGCAGGCAGGCTGGCGTTTTGGCGGCTGGCAACTGGACGATGGCCGCTGCCAGCTGTTCAATCCGCAGCGCGAACTGGTGCCGCTGACCCAGGGAGAATATAGTCTGCTGCGCGCGCTGGTGCGCCACGCCCGCAAAGTACTGACCCGCGATCAGCTGCTGGAGCTTACCCACAGCGAAAGCCTCGATGTGTTTGACCGCACCATCGACGTGCTGATCATGCGACTGCGCCGTAAAATTGAAACCAACCCGCATCAGCCTGACCTGATCCGCACCATCCGCGGGCTGGGTTACGTCTTTTCCGCTGACGTGATGAAACCGGAAACCGCGCCGCGCGCCAGCCAGATCGCCTGAAGGCCCGGTTCAGCAGACCGGGTATTATGCATCATACGTTCCGCCATACGCTCGCGGCACAAGCTCCCCCTGTGCCTCTCCGCTTTCAACCATTGCCGGAATCTTGTCAGCCACGCGCTCCGGCGCATGCGCGAATGCGGCGCTCTGAAGCGCTGGCGGTGCGGCCTGGCAATGTCGCGGCCGATGTGGGCTATGAAAGTCTGACGCAGTTTACGCGGGAATATGCGCGCCTGTTCGGTGAGCCGCCCGCCCGCAGCATCAGAAAACTCAGGCTGACCGGCACTGAAACATTACAGCAGATCGGAGAGCGAGGTTAATGCGACCTGCCGCTGTGATGGCGGCGGGCCTGCACTAAGCTTCACAGAAAGCCGTTCGCATAGTCATTACACAGCAACCAGCGCGGCGCTTCATCCTCATTCAGCGGATTAAAACGGCCCAGCGGCGTCAGAAACACGTTGTCATTTTCATCATCGTTGGGCATCGATACCTCGCCCACCAGCACGTCGCCGAAGCCGTTTTCGCCCCAGAAACTGTGCCAGATGCCCGCCTCCAGCGTCACGCTTTCACCCGGCGAGAGCCGCAGTTGTGAACCGGCTGCATGGGTCTGGCGCAGGCCGTCCAGCGACACCACCACTGGCGAATCTGCCAGTCCGTCACCGTCGCGGTTATGCAGTTCGACAATCAGGTTGCCGCCGCCGCGATTAATGATGTCTTCCATCTTGCGCGGATGATAGTGCATCGGCGTCAGCTGCCCTTCGCGCACGTGCATTATCTTCTCGGCGTAGGGTTTATGCCAGGGCTGACCGCCCGGCGAGCCGTTGCGGAGAGTAAACAGCGTCAGGCCGGTCTGCATAAAATCTGCCGCGCCAAAACTGGTGAGGTCCCAGCCCAGCCGCAGCGCCAGAATCTCCTGTATCACGTCGCGATCCTGAGCACGCCACTGGCTGACGCTGTAATCGGCCCACGGCGGCAGATGCATATCCTGCTGCCGGAAAAACTCGCGGGTATGTTGCAGGTAATAGTTAACCTCTGAACGTTGCATGATGGCCTCCTGGGGGCAGCACCCGGAGGGTGCCGCATTAAAGCCTATTTCACCGTCCAGCCCTGATAACTGCCGATATTATCGCGGTCGATCAGTTTCACCGGGATCAGCACTGGCTTATCCGGAGCCGGTTTGCCCTGCAGGATGTCGTAGCCAATCTCCACCGCCTTCGCCGCCATCACCTGCGGGTCCTGCGCCGGGGTCGCGACAAACAGCGAGTTTTTACGCTTCAGCGCCTCTTCTCCGTCCGGCGATCCATCGACGCCCACGATAAAGAATTCGCTGCGCTGCGCCTGTTTCGCGGCTAAGTCCGCGCCAATCGCAGTGGGGTCGTTGATGGCAAACACGGCGTCAATCTTCGGGTTTGCGGAGAGCAGACCGGTCATCACTTCCAGTCCACCTTCCCGACTGCCTTTGGCGTTCTGGTTGTAGGAGAGCAGCTTGATCTCCGGATGGGTTTTCAGCTCGTTCATGCAGCCTTCAACACGGTTCTGTACGGCTGAAACCGGCGGCCCGTTGATGATAACCACGTTGCCTTTATTCTTCAGGCGGTCAGAAATATATTTACAGGCCATCGCACCCGCTTCGGTGTTATCGGAGGTAATGGTCGCATTCGCGCCATCGGCGGCCACGTCGACCGCCACTACCACGATACCGGCGTCACGCGCCCGCTTCACCGCTGGAGCGATGCCTTTGGAGTCGGCGGCATTGAGGATAATCATGTCGACTTTGGCCGCAATAAAGTTATCAATCTGGCCAACCTGCTGACCGAGATCGTAGCCGCTGGAGACCAGCGTCACGTTGACCTTATCGCCCGCCAGCTGACGCGCCTTCATCTCTGCGCCTTTGGTGATCTGCACGAAGAAGGGATTAGCGAGATCGCCGACCGTGACGCCAATAGATTTGAGTTCTTTTGCCTGAGCCAGACCAGTGCTGAGCAGCGTCGCCGCCAGCAGCCCGGTTACAATCGGATTAAAACGCATAGACCTTCTCCTGCTGTTTTTAGGTGCCAACCACTTAATGGCGTTTTTTGGGTGGCGGAGGCGACACGGCGCATCCGCCCTTCAGAACCTCAGCTCACATGATGACGGGTGCGGTATTTGTCGATCAGGACCGCGATGATGATGACTGCGCCCTTAATCACCAGTTGCCAGAAATAGGAGACGCCCATCAGCGTCATGCCGTTGTTTAGCGTGGCGATAATCAGCGCGCCAATCAGGGTACCGGTGATGGTGCCGATACCCCCGACAAAGCTGGTGCCGCCCAGGATCACCGCCGCAATGGCATCCAGCTCATAGCCGACGCCCAGGTTGCCGTTAGCACTGTAGAGCCGCGAGGCGCTCATCAAGCCGCCCAGCCCCGACAACAGGCCGCTCATGCCGTAGACAAACAGCAGCACCACGCCAACCTTGATGCCGGTAAGACGTGCCGCCTGGATATTGCCGCCGACCGCGTAAATATGGACGCCCAGCGTGGTGCGACGCAGGATGAACCAGCAGATGGCGATCACCGCAAAAGCAATCACAATCAGCCACGGCACCGGCCCGAGATAGCCGTTACCAATCCATTCAAAGTTAATATCGGAGTTAATCACCGTGGTGCCGTTTGCCAGCAGATAGGCCGCCCCACGCAGCGCGGTGTAGGTGCCTAGCGTGACAATAAAGGGCGGCAATCCGGCCCACGCAACCAGAATGCCGTTGAACAACCCCATCACCAGCCCTGCGCCCAGCGCCATCGGAATGGTCAGGGAGGCGAGCATCGGATCCAGCGACGCCACCAGCGCCACGACTGCGGTAGTACCCAGCATCGATCCCACCGACAGGTCGATGCCGCCGGTCAGAATGACAAAGGTCATGCCTGCCGCCAGCACGATATTGATCGACGCCTGACGGGTGATGTTGAGCAGGTTCGCTTCGGTAAAAAAGTTGGGCGTAACGAAGCCAAATACCGCCACGATCAGGATCAGAATCGGCAGGATACCCACCGTTTGCAGTAGGTCGCCCATCAGGGCGCGTTTCAGCGTCGGCGCATTAGTGCGGGCCAGTTGTGTCATGGTGATCTCCTCAGATTTCGCCTGCTGACGTGCTGTGCGCACCGGTTGCCAGCGTCATAATGTTTTCCTGACTGATGTGGCTGCCCTCCAGCTCACCGACGATGGTGCCTTCGTGCATCACGTAAACGCGGTCGCTCATCCCGACCACTTCCGGCAGTTCACTGGAGATCATTAAAATCGCCACGCCCTGCCGCGCCATCTCCTGCATCATGCGGTAGATCTCACTTTTCGCGCCGACATCGACACCGCGCGTCGGCTCATCAAGGATCAGGATGCGCGGGCCAATCGCCACCCAGCGCGAGATCAGCAGCTTCTGCTGGTTGCCGCCCGACAGGCCGCCCGCCCGGACCTGAGCGTGCGGTACACGAATATTAAGGGAGGCGATTGCCTCCGTCGCGATGGTCTGGCCTTTGCGGCGGTTGAGCAGCCCCATGCTGGCGTCGCGCTCCAGCGTCGCCATGACGATGTTCTCCTGTGCCGCCATCTCCAGAAATAACCCCTGCTCTTTACGGTTCTCGGTGAGGAAGCCGATACCGCGCGCAATCGCATCGCGCGGCGAATGAATAGTGACCTTCTCGCCGTCAATCCAGATCTCACCCTGTTTCGGCTTATGCACGCCGAAGATCAGCTGTGCCAGTTCACTGCGGCCTGCGCCCACCAGACCGGCCAGGCCGACTATTTCCCCGGCCCGCACCGCCAGACTGCTGGGATGCACTTTGCCGCCGTCAGCGAGGTGATTCACCGCCAGCCGGATATCGCCCAGCGGGATCGCCCGGTCTTTGTTAAACAGGTCACTGAGTGGCCGTCCGACCATCATCCGCACCAGTTCGCTGGCGTTGAGCTGGTCACGCGTCAGGCTGCCCACATACGCCCCGTCACGCAGCACGCTGACGCGGTCGGACAGCTCATAGACCTCTGCCATGCGGTGACTGATGTAAATAATCGCCATGCCTTCGCTGCGCAGCCGTTTAATCAGCGCAAAAAGCTGTTCGGTTTCACGGTTAGAGAGCGCGGCGGTCGGCTCATCCATCACCAGAATGCGGCTGTTGCGCTGCAGCGCGCGGGCGATCTCCACCTGCTGCTGCTCGGCGATGCTCAGACGACTGACGAGATCCCAGGCACTGAACTGCGCGCCGAGCCGGTCAATCACCCGCTGCGCCTCTTCGGCCATCTGCCGCCGCTTCACCAGCCCGCCGGGCGCGATTTCGCTGCCGAGAAAAATGTTCTCCGCCACCGTCAGGTTGGGTGCCAGGTTGATCTCCTGATAAATCAGGGTAATCCCGGCGGCCAGCGCCTCTTTCGGACCCTTAATCGTACAGGGCCTGCCTTCAATGAGAATCTCCCCGCTGCTGGCGGTATAGGCACCGGCCAGAATCTTCATCAGTGTGCTTTTACCCGCGCCGTTCTCTCCCATCAGCGCATGAACCTCACCGGGCCAGACCGTCAGGTCAACGCCCTTCAGGGCATAAAAATTGCCGAAGCGTCGGGTAATGCCCCGCATTTCCAGTATTGGTGTGGCTGTCATCGCCCTGCTCCTGCGGACTGTGGATAGCCGCCAGTTAAGCAATGCCAGATAAACGGAAAATGTCAGCGGCCATTCATATTTGTCATAAACGCCCGACATCACGCTCCTATACTCGCCCCACGGTTGCCGTGAAGAAGAGGTCATGAGATGCAGCGTAGTTATCCGTGGCAGGCCGGGGCGCGTGGACGCCTGTTGATGTTCAATCTGCTGGTGGTATCGGTCACGCTCATGGTGAGCGTGGTGGCGATCGTGGGCTTTCGTCACGCCGGGGCGATTCAGGAGCAGGCACAGGCGCAGACGCTGGCGGACATGAACGGTAGCCTGGCGCTGGCACGTGACACCGCCAACGTGGCGACGGCAGCGGTGCGGCTGTCGCAGGTGGTCGGGGCGCTGGAGTATCAGAGCGAATCACAACGGCTGCAGCAGAATCAGCAGGCGTTGCAACAGTCGCTGAGCCTGCTGGCCAGTGCGCCGCTGGCGGCCCGACAGCCGGAGCGCATCGCCCGGATCCGCGCCCGCAGCCTGATGCTGGAACAGACGATTAACAGCCTGCTGCTGAACAGCCATCAGCGGCATCTGCAACGCAACAACATGCTGAGCGATCTGTGGCAGACGCAGATCCTGCTCGGTCATATCGACCAGCGGGTACAACGGGAACAGCGGACGCAGCCGGATGCCGCACTGCGCGAGCAGACCGAACGGCTGATCACCATTGCCATCCGCACGCCCTCACCCATCGCCGTGATTGAGCAGCTTCAGCAGGTGATGACCCAGTGGCGCACGGTGCCGCTGACGGGTGTCACTGGCGAGCAGGTACAGCGGCTGCTTAATACTCAGCAGCACCTGCTGCCGCTGGCGGAGGCGCTGGAGCAGAGCGACCTGGCGATCGCCTACGCCACCTACCGGATTAAAGCGCTGGTGGCGATGCTGAACGACGATATCAATGCGTCGGTGCAGCAGGTCGCGTTGCAGAGCGAGGCGCGCACCCAGGCCACCCACCACGAACTCGATTCGATCATCAGCTTTATCGCGCTGTTTGTGCTGCTGGCGCTGGCGATCACCGGCTATGCCGGGATCTATATTTACCGCAACCTCGGGTCGAGCCTGACGGCCATTGCCGGGGCGATGACCCGGCTGGCGCAGGGCGAGCAGAACGTCAGCGTGCCAGGATTGCAACGGCGCGACGAGCTGGGCGAGCTGGCGCGGGCGTTTAACGTCTTCGCCCGCAATACCGCCTCGCTGGCGCACACCTCGCGGCTGCTGAAAGAGAAGAGCAACCAGCTGGAGTCCACGTTTCTGGCGATGCGCGACGGCTTTGCGCTGTTCGATCACCACGGTCAGCTGGTGGTGTGGAACGCCCAGTATGCCGAGCTGCTCGGAATCGCGCCGCGTGAGCTGCATCGCGGCGTCCATTATCAGCAGTTGCTGGCCCCGCTGGCGGTGGATCTGCACGATCCCGGTGACCCCCAGGAGATCCGGCTGGCCGATGGCCGGACGCTGGAGCTGCGCTTCAGCCCGATCCCCCGGCGCGGCATGGTCAATACCGTGCTGGACCGGACCTCGCGCAAAACGCTGGAGGAGGCGCTGCAGCACAGCCAGAAGATGAAGGCGGTCGGCCAGCTGACCGGCGGCCTGGCACACGACTTCAACAATCTGCTGGCGGTGATTATCGGCAGTCTGGCGCTGACTGAAGGCCAGCTGATGCCCGGCCCGCTGGCCACCCGGATAGAACGGGCGCAGCAGGCGGCCGACCGTGCGGCCCAGCTGACGCAGCGTCTGCTGGCGTTCTCACGCAAGCAGGCGCTCTATCCGCGTGCGGTGTCGGTGGTGACGCTGGTGGATAACCTGCAGAGCCTGCTGCAACACGCGCTGCTGCCGGGACAGCAGTTGATTATTGATGCGCAGCGTCCTGGCTGGCTGGCATGGATTGATGCCAGCCAGCTGGAGAATGCGCTGATGAACCTGGTGGTAAACGCGCGTGATGCGATGCATCAGCA
This sequence comes from Pantoea sp. F_5, assembly GCF_008631595.1. Classification (NCBI taxonomy): domain Bacteria; kingdom Pseudomonadati; phylum Pseudomonadota; class Gammaproteobacteria; order Enterobacterales; family Erwiniaceae; genus Pantoea; species Pantoea sp. F_5. The sequence goes on along the minus strand of NZ_VWUO01000007.1, from coordinate 82,633 downwards.
AAGCGGCGAAATCCGGCTGCGTATCTGGAATCAGCGTCATCCGAAAGAAGGCGATAAAAGTGACATGGTCACAATAGAGGTCGTCGATTGCGGCTGTGGCATGTCCGCCGAGGTTCGGGAGCAGGTTTTCGAGCCCTTCTTCACCACCAAAGCCACCGGCAGCGGCAGCGGGCTGGGGCTGTCGATGGTTTACGGCTTTGTGCGGCAGTCCGGCGGGCAGATCGAACTGGAAACCGCGCCGGGTCAGGGCACCACGGTACGGCTGCTGTTACCGCGCGCTTCGGAAGCCGCCACTGCCGTCATCGCCCCGCCACCGCCAAAGCCCGCGGAGGCAGAGGCAGCGAACAACCGGCTGATACTGGTGCTGGATGATGAACCGGCGGTGCGCCAGACGCTGTGCGAGCATCTGCATCAGCTGGGGTATCTGACGCTAGAGTGCGGCGACGGAGAAACGGCGCTGGCGCTGCTGCGCCAGACCCCCGATATCGACCTGCTGATCAGCGATCTGATGCTGCCCGGCGAGATCAATGGCGCGGAAGTGATCCGCCAGGCGCAGCAGAACTGGCCACAGCTGGCGACGCTGCTCATTAGCGGTCAGGATCTGCGCCATCAGCCGGTGACGCTGCCGCTGTGTGAGCGGCTGGCGAAGCCCTGGCAGCAGGCCCAGCTGGTGCAGGCGCTGCAGCGCGCCTGGCAGCGCAGTGAGCGGCTTAATCGCGCGCAGCAGGTTGCCACAACGGCACCGGCTTGCCACTGATGTAGCGCTTACGCAGGCGGCTGGAGATCACATCCATGATCATAACCACCACCACCAGGATCAGCGTCAGGAACATCACCACATCCCAGTTCCACAGCCGCATGTTCTCGGCGTAGACCAGGCCAACGCCACCCGCGCCGACAAAGCCCAGCACCGCTGCAGAGCGGGTATTGGACTCAATCTGGTAAAGGCTCAGCGCCAGGAACTGCGGGAATGACTGGGTGAAGATACCGAACCGGTGTTTCTGCAGGCTGTTGGCCCCGACCGCGCCCAGCCCGCGACCGGGCGAACGCTCCACCGCTTCATGCCCTTCGGCGTACAGCTTACCGAGCAGACCAACATCCTGCAGGATAATCGCCAGTACCCCGGCAAGCGGCCCCATGCCCACCGCACGCACGAATATCAGTCCCCAGATCGCCATATCGATGCCACGTAACACATCGAACAGACGCCGCACCAGAAACGCCAGTGGCTTCGCGGCGCGATCGTGCATCACATTGCGTGCCGCCAGAAACGACAGCGGCAGTGCCAGCAGCGAGGCGGTGAGCGTTCCGGCAAACACAATGCCTAAGGTGATCCAGACCTGCGACAGGTAGTAGCCAAATGGCCAGTTCAGGAAGTCGTGCCAGACGAACATCCGCAGGAAATAGCGCCCCAGCTGCTGACAGCCCATCAACAGACGCGACCACTCCAGGCCAAATACCGAGAAGAAAAAGAGGTAATAGAGCAGCACCGCCAGTGCCATCAGCCCGATGCGGCGCAGATAGCGCGGTTGCGCGGCGAACAGTTCACGATGCTGCTGCTTCAGCAGCGCGACATCCGGTGCGGCACTCATCATGTCCGATCTCCTGTGACACGGCGACGAAGCTGACCGGATAGTGTGTCCAGCAGCGACACCACAATCAGGATCAGCAGCAGCGTAATACTGACCTGATCGTAGCGGTCCAGTTTGATATTGGTCATCAGCTCCTGGCCGATGCCGCCTGCCCCAACCAGCCCGAGGATGGTGGACGAGCGGAAGTTAATCTCCAGGCGCATAAAGCTGTAGGAGAGGAAGATCGGTTTAACCTGAGGCCAGAAGGCGAAGCGCATCCGCTGCAGCTTGCTGGCACCGCAGGCGGCCAGGCCACGCACCGGCTTATCCGACGCCGACTCAATGGCCTCATAAAACAGTTTTGTCAGGCTGCCGACAGTGTGCAGCGCCAGCGCCAGAAAGCCGGGGATCGCACCGATGCCAAACGCCATGACAAACATCACCGCCCACGCCAGCTCCGGCATGGTGCGCAGAAAGGCGACAAAGGCGCGAATCGCCACCCGCACGCTGACCGGCGTCTGGGTATTGTCGGCGGCGAAAAAGGCCAGCACCGCTGCAAGGGCGACGGCCACCAGCGTCGAGGCTAGTGCCAGCTGCAGCGTTTCCCAGATCAGCGGCAGCTGAATCGGCAGACGGTATCCCCAGTAAGCCAGCGAGCCTTCGGTCTTACCGTCGGCAAACAGCAGCGGCAGATGCAGCACCGGCAGGATTTCATGCAGATAGTCGAAGAAGTGCGGCAGCGACTGCCAGACGGTGAGCAGATTAAATTCTGCCACCCTGCCCGCCGCCAGATAGAGCGCCACCAGCAGCAGTGACCAGAGCAGCGTGTCACGTTTCTGCTGGCGGCGGATGCGTTGGTAATAGTGTTCGAAGTCGGTCAAAGGGGGTTCTCCGGCCTTAAAGCAGCGGGACGCAGGCGGGGTTGCCGCGTCCCGCCTCCCCCGCCTGGGCGGGGAAAGTCAGGGCGTCGTCGGCTTAGCCGCGACTGCCTTTCATCAGGTCACGTTTCATATCGATGATATTTTTGTAATCAGCAACCGTCGCCTCACCGATATGTTGCTGGCCGCCCACCGCTTTCACGAAGCAGGCGTGATCTTCCTTATCCAGCTTTTTAATCGCAGACACCACTTTCGCTTTAAAGTCAGCGGGTAGCTTGTTGCTGACCAGCACCGGGCCGTTGGGGATGAGTGGTGATTGCCAGATAATGCGAATCTGCTTCATCAGGTCCGGATGATCCATACGGATCAGACGGCCAAACGCGCCAGAGGTGTAGCCGCTGTTGTAGTCACCGACAAGCGAGGTCCAGGTGACCGCGCCGTCAAACTGGTTGTTCAGCACGCCCAGAATGTCCTGCTCATGGCCGCCGGAGAAGGTCACGCTGGAGAAAGTGTTGTTATATTTATCATCCACCGAGCCGCCGAACATCTTCTTAAACGCCTGGTTGGGCATCAGGAAGCCGGAGGTCGAGTCGGGATCGGCCATCCCGAACGATTTGCCTTTCAGGTCTTCCAGCTTTTTATATGGGCTGTCGGCTTTAACGATGACAACAGAGTGGTAGCCGCGTGACTGATCTTTGTCATCCACCACAATGCCGACCACATCCACCGCTTTCGGGTCCTGAAGGTAGACCGAAGCGAACGAGGCCGGTGACATGCTCAGCACCATATCGATCTTGCCGCCCAGCAGGCCCTGAATCACGCCCGAATAGTCTGAGGCGTTGCGCATCTGGGTATCGACACCCAGCTCTTTATCAAAGAAGGTCTTCACACACTGATTATCACCGATTTGCTGGGTGGCGTTCTGCCCACCCAGAATCCCCAGATTAAGCTGTTTCGGCGCATCCGCTGCGCTGACACCAAACGCCATGACAGGGGTCAGAAGTGCTAAAGAAGTCAGTTTCATTCGGAATAATTCTCTTGCTGTGGACGTTAATGGATTTGGTTAAGTTCATCGCCGTACAGCTGGTGAAGCAGGCTGTCGGTGAGTCGGGAAGGATGGTCGTCAAACAGCACCACGCCGCGCTGAATGCCAATCACCCGGGTGCAGTAGCTTTTCACCAGCTCAATCGAGTGCAGGTTGACCATCACGCTGATCCCCTGCTCGCTGACCTGACGCAGCACATCCATGATGCGTTTGGTATTCTTAGGGTCGAGTGACGCCACCGGCTCATCGGCCAGCAGGATTTTCGGGTTCTGCATCAGGGCGCGGCAGATCGCCACGCGCTGCATCTGTCCGCCAGAGAGGTTTTCTGCCCGCTGCAGCGCCTGCGGCAGCATGTTCATCCACTGCAGCAGTTCAATGGCGTGCGCCCGATCCTCGTCAGAGAAGATTTTAAAGAAGGACTTCAGCGTGCTGGTCTGGCTCAGACGGCCCAGCAGCACGTTGGTCAGCACGTCGAGGCGCGGCACCAGACAGAAGTCCTGAAAGATCATGCCGCACTGGCTGCGCCATTCGCGCATCTGACGGCTGTTGAGCGAGACCACGTTACGATCGGCTGCGCCTTCATGCAGGCTGATAATCGCGCCGGACGTAGCGTTAATCGTGCCGTTGAGCATATGCAGCAGGGTCGATTTACCCGCGCCAGAGCGGCCAATCACCGCCACCAGCTCGCCAGCGTGCAGGTCGAAACTGACCTGATCCAGCACCTGGGTGTCGCCATAGGCTTTGCTCAGTTTCTGCACCGACAACACTTTTTGTCCGCTGAGGCTGGCCGGTGGTGCATCGTTATCGACCACCGTTTTCAGAAGTGCCTGTGCCATGCTGTTCTCCGTCATCGCTGATTGCGTCTGCCGGTTATTAAGGCGTGACGCGATGAACGCGGGATGACAGCGAGATGATCAAACCGTGACAGGCCAGTGCTCACCACACAGCAGCGTCTGACCATCACGGGCAGGCTGCACACCCTCCGGCAACGGATTGTCCGTTAACCAGTTATCCATCTCATGACTGAGATGGGTCAGCCAGGTCTGACGCGGCTGAAGCAGCGCCGCAATCGCCAGCGCCCGGGTCACATCATTGTGATTACCCGGCTCTGCACGCGGCGGATCGTTGCAGTCAATCACCAGCTGATCCAGCGGCTGGCCGCGCAGGAAGTCGGCAGTGTCGGGCGGCAGCCCGCAGGTGTCGCACAGCCAGGCGAGCCGGGTATCGTGCCAGTCGAACAGATAGCCGTGTGTCAGCTTCGAGTGTTGCAGCGGCAGCGGCGTGACCTGCAGTTCACCAAAGGCGTGCGCCACAAACGGCGTTAAGGCGGGACGGAAATCGAGCAGGCCGGGGTGTCTGTAGAGGTCGTCACAACCGCGCGAATCGGGCGGGCCCCAGACCGGGATCGGATCCCCCACTCCCCAGCGCAGCGCAAACAGGCCCTGCACATGATCCATGTGGTAATGCGTCAGCAGAATGCGCGTCAGCGTGCCGGGCGGAAAGCGCGACGCCAGCAGCGGCAGACCGGCATCCAGCAGGATGCGCTCGTGGCCGAACGCGATCAGCGCACTGCAGGGCGCACGCGCATGGGCGCTGTTGCGCTGTGCCCGCTGGCAGGCGCGACAGTCGCAGCCCGGCAGCGGTGCCGCAGTCACCCCGCCGGTACCCAGAAAAGTGAGTTTCATGGATGCGTCTCCGGTTGCGGGTGTCGCTGCCGGACGGTTTCCGCGGGTGCCAGATGTCATTGATGCGCCTCCAGTATCTGGCGCAGCTGGCAGACGGTTTCCGCCAGCGCGCCATCGTTGTTAAGGATAAGGCAACCATCGGGCTGGGGCTGGGCGGCGCGCGCCAGTCGTCGGGCGATCGCCGCCTCATCTTCCCGTCCGCGCTGACGCAGGCGCGCCGCCAGCACGGCGGGCGTCACCTGCAGGCAGACCGGCAGCAGCTGCGATCCAAACCGCGCCTGCGCCTGGGCCAGATGCAGCCGCGACCCGTTCACCACCACGTTCTGCCCGCGCAGCAGCCATTGCTCCGTCTCGCAACCAATGCCGTAGCGGAAGCCATGCGCCTCCCAGCTCACCGCGAACAGACCGAGTGCCGCGCGACGCTCAAACTCCGTCTCAGTCAGTGCCACATGATTTTCACCCCCCGCATCGGCGGCGCGGGTGATGTAACGATGGGCGATCAACAGCCGTGGCGGCGGTGCCGCCCGCAGCGCATCCAGCAGGCTATCCTTGCCGGAGCCGGAAGGTCCGGTGAGCCAGATCAGCCTCGCCATCAGTAGACCTGCCGGCCTTTGCTCCAGACGTGCCGCACGTGCGGGTAGCCGTGTGCGGTGTGCGCCAGCACCAGATCGGCGCGACACCCTTCGGCGATCACCCCGCGATCCTCAAGACCTAATGCGCGAGCAGGGTTACAGGTCACCAGCGCGATGGCCTGCGCCATGCCGAGACTATTGCGCTCGTCAGCCGCCAGCCGGAACGCCGCATCCAGCAGGCTTGCCGGGTAGTAGTCGGAGGAGAGAATGTTCAGCAGGCCATGAGACGCCAGTTCCCAGGCAGCGACGTTGCCGGAGTGCGAGCCGCCGCGCACGATGTTAGGCGCGCCCATCAGCACCTGCATGTTGCGATAGCGCGAAGCACGTGCCGCCTCCAGCGTGGTCGGGAACTCCGCGATGCGGCTGCCTGCCGCATGGGACTCCTCCACGTGTGCCGCCGTAGCGTCATCGTGGCTGGCAATGGCGATGCCATGTTCCCGGCACAGTCTGGCAATCGCCTGACGATTGGGCTGCGACCACTCCGCCGCCAGGGTGAGCTGCTCATGCTCGAACTGATCCATCTCGACGTCGTTGAGCTGATATTTGCCCTGATAATATTCGCGATATTTGATCAGCGAAGCGTACTGGCGCTGGCCCGGCGAATGGTCCATCAGCGACACCAGCGCCAGCTCAGGCGTGCCCATCAGCGCTTCAAACAGCGGCGCGGTAGTGGGATGCGGCAGTTCACAGCGCAGATGCAGCAGATGCTCAGCGCGGTTCAGGCCTTTGCGGTTGCTGTCGCGGATGGCGTCGATCATCTTGCTGAGGTTATCCAGCCGGTGACCGCCGTCTCGCACATCGCCCACGCCAATCGCGTCCAGCACCGTGGTAATGCCGCTGGAGACCATCAGCGCATCGTGGCTGCTCATCGCCGAGTGTGCGGGCCAGTCTACTTTGGGCCGTGGCGTGAAAAACTTGTCGAGGTTGTCGGTGTGCAACTCCACCAGCCCCGGCAGCAGCCAGGCCCCCTCGCCGTCCAGCGCACCGGGCTGCTGGCTGCGGGTTTCGCTGAAGCTGGTGATGCGCTCGTCGCGAAACTCCAGCGATCCGGTCACCACCTCGTTTTCCAGCACCAGTCTGACGTTATTGATGATCATGCCTGCACTCCTGTGTCGATCGGATGCATCAGGTGCAGCCGGTCAGCTACCCGCTCGCGCACCGCCCGATCGTGAAAAATACCGACGATGGCGGCACCCCGGGCGTGCGCCTGTTCAATCAGGCTCACCACCGCCGCGCTGTTGACGCTGTCGAGCGAGGCGGTGGGTTCATCCAGCAGCAGCACCGGATAGTCGGCGATAAAGCCGCGGGCGATGTTCACGCGCTGCTGCTCACCGCCGGAAAAGGTGGATGGGGCCAGCGACCAGAGACGCTGCGGCACATTCAGCCGGGTCAGCAGTTCGGCGGCCCGCGCTTCGCAGATTTCGCGATCCACGCCGCGCTCCAGCAGCGGCTGCATCACAATTTCCAGCGTCGGCACGCGCGGGATCACCCGCAGAAACTGGCTGACCCAGCCCAGCGTGTCACGGCGCAGGGCGATGATCTGCCGGGCGGCGGCCTGCGCCATATCGATCCACTCGCCCTGATGGGCAATCCGGATGTGGCCGCTGTCGGGCTGATAGTTGCCGTAAAGCGCGCGCAGCAGCGTAGATTTGCCGCTGCCGGAATGACCGTGCAGCACCACACATTCGCCCTCGCCCACCGTCAGGCTGGCGTTGTGCAGCACCGGCAGCGCCGCGCCGTTCTGGTTATGCAGCACAAAGGTTTTACACAGATTTTCTACACGCAGGCGCGGAGTGAGAGTCGTCATTTAATTAAGCACCGAAGAGACCAGCAGTTGAGTGTAAGGATGATGAGGATCGTCCAGCACGCGATCGGTCAGACCGCTCTCCACCACCCGCCCCTGTTTCATCACCAGCAGGCGATGCGCCAGCAGTCGCGCCACGCCGAGATCGTGAGTAACAATCACCACCGCCAGATTCAGCTCACGCACCAGCGTCCGCAGCAGATCCAGCAGTCGCGCCTGCACCGAGACATCCAGCCCGCCGGTCGGCTCATCCATAAACATCAGCTGCGGCTGCGTCACCAGATTACGGGCAATCTGCAGACGCTGCTGCATCCCGCCGGAAAAGGTGGTCGGCAGATCGTCGATGCGCCCGGCGTCTATCTCTACCGCCTGTAGCCAGCGACTCGCCTCAGCGCGGATGTCGCCATAGTGGCGCTGTCCGGTTGCCATCAGCCGTTCACCGATGTTGCCGCCCGCGCTGACCTGCGAACGCAGCCCGTCCATCGGATGCTGATGCACCACGCCCCACTCGGTGCGCAGCAGACGACGGCGATCGCTTTCACTCATCTGATAAAGGTCGCGGTTCTGATAGTGAATGCTGCCCTGCTGCGGCGTCAGACGCGCCGACAGGCTCTGCAGCAGCGTGGTTTTACCGGAGCCGGACTCGCCGACAATCCCCAGCACCTCGCCGGGCCAGAGATCAAAACTGACCTGCTCAAACCCTTTGCCCGGCGCATAAAGATGGGTGAGCTGGTTCACCGCAAGCAGCGGCTGTTCACTGTGCATGGTGCTGTTCCTGCTGCTGATGGCAAAAGTCGGTGTCGGAGCAGACAAACATCCGCGTTCCCTGATCGTCCATCACTACCTCATCGAGGTAGCTGTGGCGCGAGCCGCACAGCGCGCAGGGTTCTTCCCACTGCTGCACCGTGAACGGGTGATCGTCGAAGTCGAGGCTCTCCACGCGGGTGTAAGGCGGCAAGGCGTAGATGCGCTTTTCACGCCCGGCACCAAACAGCTGCAGCGCGGGCATCATGTGCATCTTCGGGTTGTCGAATTTGGGGATGGGCGACGGATCCATCACGTAGCGACCGTTGACCCGCACCGGATAGGCGTAGGTGGTGGCGATATGGCCGTAGCGGGCGATATCTTCATACAGCTTCACCTGCATGATGCCGTACTCCTCCAGCGCATGCAGGGTGCGGGTCTCGGTTTCACGCGGCTCGATAAAGCGCAGCGGCTCCGGGATCGGCACCTGAAAAATCAGGATCTGATCCTCTTCCAGCGGCGTTTCCGGGATGCGGTGCCGGGTCTGGATCAGCGTGGCATCGGCGGTGCGTTCGGTGGTCGCCGCACCGCTGACCCGCTTAAAGAACTGGCGGATCGACACCGCATTGGTAGTGTCATCCGCGCCCTGATCGATCACCTTGAGCACATCCTGATCGCCAATCACGCTGGCGGTAATCTGGATGCCGCCGGTGCCCCAGCCGTATGGCATCGGCATCTCGCGTCCGGCGAACGGCACCTGATAGCCGGGGATCGCCACCGCTTTGAGAATGGCACGACGGATGGTGCGTTTGGTCTGCTCGTCGAGATAGCCGGTGAGTTCAGCCATGGTTGCGCTCCTGATAATCGTGCTGCAGCTGTTTAAGCAATTCCAGCTCGGCCTGGAAATCGACGTAGTGCGGCAGCCTGAGGTGCGAGACAAAGCCTGCGGCTTCGACGTTGTCGGCGTGCGACAGCACAAACTCTTCGTCCTGCGCCGAGCTGGTCACGCGCTCATTCTGCTCGCGGCTTTGCAGCGCCCGGTCCACCAGCGCCATCGCCATCGCTTTGCGTTCGGCGCGGCCAAACACCAGTCCGTAGCCACGGGTAAAGTGCGGCGGAGCGTCATCACTGTGGGCGACGCCGTTGACCATTTCACACTCCGTCAGCAGCAGTTCCCCGATCTCCAGCTCAAAACCCAGCTCTTCGGGACAGATGCTGACGCTGAGAGTGCCGGTGCGGATCTCGCCAGCAAACGGATGGGTACGGCCATAGCCGCGCTGGGTCGAATAGCCCAGCGCCAGCAGAAAACCTTCGTCGCCGCGCACCAGCTGTTGCAGCCGCGCGGCGCGTAAGGCGGGAAAGCTCACTGGTTCACGGGTGATATCAACCGGCTCGCTGCCGTCATCTACTTCTCCCGCGGCCAGCCCTTCCTCGCTCATCATGCTGAACATGTGCGGGCACTGGTCAGGCACCGGGCAATCGTCACGCGGCGCAGCGGGCGTTTCACCGTTAGCCAGCAGAGTGAAGTCGAGCAGCCGATGGCTGTAGTCATACGTTGGCCCCAGCACCTGGCCGCCCGGCAGATCCTTGTAGACCGCCGAGATACGGCGTTCGATGCGCATCGCACCGGTCGTCAGCGGCGTGCTCTCTGCCAGTCGTGGCAATGTGGTGCGATAGGCGCGCAGTAGAAAGATCGCCTCCACCAGATCGCCGCTGGCCTGTTTAATCGCCAGCGCCGCCAGTTCCGGATCGTATATTCCGCCCTCGGTCATCACCCGATCCACCGCCAGCCCCAGCTGCTGCGCCACCTGATCGCAGCCAAGTTCAGCCACTGCCCTGTCGCCGCGTCGCAGATCGGCCTGCAGCTGGTGGGCATTTGAAATGGCTTTCTCGCCCCCTTTCACAGCGACATACATCAGCACACCTCCACAACGATGGTGCGCGGCACCGCCATGATCGCTTCGCCACAGGTGAAGATGAGATCCACGCCCTGCGGGAAGGGATGCGGACGGGTGCGCAGATAGTCCAGTACGCTTTCCGGCAGCTGCGGCGCAATGGCGCGGGTTTCCCGCAGGCCTGGACCGGAGAGACGCAGCGTTAATCCGCCATTCAGCGACGGCACTTCGATGATCAGCGTGGTGCTTTTTTCCGGCGACATATTGTCACCCGCCGCGAACTGCGTGGGATCGGGCTGCGCCGCCGCATGGCTCAGCGCGAACGGGGCATCCTGCCGGGTGGTGATGGGCGCGCCGGTATGGAAGCGCAGATTGTTGCGCAGCTGTTCGTTGTCGATTTGCGCATCCAGCCAGACCGGGCTTTCCTGATCGACCAGCGTCAGCAGCAGCGCCGTCGCCGCCGGTGACAGCGCGCCCCAACCCTGCTGCAGCGGTAGCGAGACCATCACGCCCGGCTCGCTCATCGCTTTCAGAATGCGGCGAAACGCGCGCTGTGCATCCGCGACCGGATGGTTAAAACTTGCCAGTAAAGTCATCAGTTATCTCCGCGAACCAGCGTAAAGAAATCCACTTTGCTGCTGGCGATTTCACGGGCGCGCAGCTGTCGCTGCTCATCGCGCCATGCCGCCAGCGGGGTAATAATCTTCTCTTCCAGCAGTGACCGGGTTTCCGGCTGCTGCAGCAATGCATCCAGTAGAGCGCAGCGCTCGGCATGGGCTTTGTCGCGCCCCAGCAGATAGCTGTAACCCAGCGTGCCGTCGCCCAGCTGCACCACCGCACGCGTCACCGTGGCATCGCCCATCACAAAGCGTTTGCCCGTGGCCCCCATCCGCGCCTGTAACCGCGTCAGCCCGATCTCAGCCGGACGAACAAGGGTGAATTCAGGCTGGAGGTTAAGCGCCAGCCAGTGCTGTTCAAGCAGGGCGGCGCTGCTGTGTGCCAGCACCGACAGCCAGCGCTGACGATCTGTTTGCTGTTCCATTAGTGCTCCAGAGTCAGTTCGATCATGTCGCCGCGCGTCAGGCTGACAGAGTATTCCGCCAGCGCGCCATCACGGGTTTTGTTCAGGGTCCGCACGCAGAGCAGTGGCGCATGCAGCGCGATGTCGAGCTGGCGACACTCCTTCGCCTGCGCCCGGCGGGTGCTGATACGCGTCTGGGTGCGCACCAGCTGCTTGCCGGTATGCTCCACTAAGAAGTCGTGCAGCGACCCGCTGTTAAATTGCTGAAGCTGTGGCCACCAGCTGAGGTCGGCGAGAAAGTGGTTGATCAGGCAGAGCGGCACGCCGTTGGCGCGTCGCAGGGTGCGCAGATGAATGACGTTGTCGCCCTCTTTTACGCCTAACGCACTGGCGACGTCGTTGCTGGCCGGACGCAGCACCGCCAGCAGCCGTTCACTGGTCGGGTGACTCCCTTGCTCCATCAGGTTCTGGCTGAAGCGCGCCTGGGCATGCAGGGGATAGTCATACGGGCGCATCAGCACCAGGATGCCCACGCCATGACGGCGCTGCAGCAGCCCTTTGTGCACCAGCTCATCGACGGCCCGGCGCAGCGTGTGGCGGTTCACCTCATAGTGATCGGCCAGCTGTTGTTCGGAAGGAAGATAGTCGCCGCAGCGGTAGCGCTCTTTCAGCGCCTGCTCCAGCTGTGCGGCAACAGCCTGGTAGACAGTGGTCGGATGTCTGGATAACTCCATCACGATGAAATCCTCACGGGTTACAGAGTGGGAACGCAGTAATAAGACGCTGCGGGATGGGGTTAGCCTGAGGGGATCAGATGACGGGAGTGTGACGGGGGGGTTAAGGTGGGGTGAATGTGGGGAGCGGGTGTGCTAAAAACGAGCAGATCAATTATTATGAAATCAGGATGTCTTTCAGGCCAGGGGAGTAGGTATGTTTTTACAAATACAGGATATTATTGATCTCCAGACACTCGTTGAATCGGAGCAGGTTGAATTCAAGCTAGCTGGAGGCAGAGACGGTAAAGGTGAGTTACCCAAGGATTTTTGGCCAACCTATTCCGCAATGGCCAATGGAAGAGGTGGTTGGGTCATTTTAGGCGTGACAGAGCAGGATGGTATATTTACGCCTGTTGGGGTTATCGATCCTCAAAAGATTAAAACAGACCTATTTAATCAACTGAATGACAAAGAGCGTGTCAGTACCAATGTGCTTAAATCGGAAAAAGATGTCCAGTTAGTGTGTTTACAGGGCAAAACTGTTTTAGCAATACATATCTCCCCTGCTATGCGTAAACAGAAACCTGTTCACCTAAAAAAGTCTCCTTTTGGTAATACTTACCAGCGATTGCATGAAGGGGATCGGCTTTGTGATGACATTACAGTTAAGAGAATGCTCGCAGAACAGATCCATGACAGCCGGGATAATGAAGTTCTTTCCGAACATTATAATTTCGATGACGATATTGATCTCGACAGCCTGAAGATTTATCGCAATCTACTCTCTTCAAACAATCCACAACATCCCTACCTCGCATGCGAACCATTCGAGTTACTGAAGATGGTGGGTGGGTGGCGCAAAGATCGCGAGACGGGAAAACAAGGCATCACACTTGCGGGCATTTTAATGTTTGGCAAGTGGGAGGCTATTACAGCTGCATTACCTAACTATATGGTCGACTATCAGGAACGCCCTGAAGCAAAAACCGAATTGCGCTGGGTTGATCGGATAACGCCTGACGGTACATGGTCAGGAAACTTATTTGATTTTTATCGCAGAGTTTACCAAAGGTTAGTTTCCGAGCTCAAAGTGCCTTTTACCCTTGAGGAAGGCCAGCGTAAAACGGATACCCCCATCCATATTGCTCTACGTGAAGCATTAATTAATACGCTGGTGCACGCTGATTTTTCAGATCGTGTTTCAGTCCTGATTGTTAAACGCCCTGATATGTTTGGGTTTCGTAATCCGGGTTTGATGCGCCTTCCCCTGGAGGATGTCATTATGGGAGGGACAAGTGACTGCCGTAATCGTCTGCTCCATCAGATGTTTTTGCTCATAGGGTTGGGGGAAAAAGCCGGTTCGGGCATGCCCAAGATTTTTAGCGGCTGGAAATCTGCTAACTGGAGAATTCCAAAACTTTGGGAGAAAACGTTTCCAGCACAAACTCTCCTGGAACTCTCCACAGCCAGCCTTATCCCTCAGGAAATCCTGGAATTGTTACATCGAAAATTTGGCGAGCGATTTGAGCAGCTTGATGATTTTGAGCAGGTTATTATTGCAACAGCGGCGCTTGAAGGCTGGGTGAACCATGAGCGAGCCTGTCAATTGACGACGAAACATCCCCGTGAAGTTACCCTGACGTTACCGCGGCTGGAAAGCAAGGGTTTCCTGCTTGCGGGAGGTGAGCAAAAGAGCAAATATTATACGTTACCGGGAGTATCAGTGATGACACCCGATGAAGTGTTTTCCCAGGGGGTAGTCAATGTGTTAAGCAACTCCCCATATAACGAAAAAGGCTCCACACATAACGGTCAAAGCTTCACATATAAGGATGCTGGCAGGGCACAAGGGGCCGTTAGCGTAGAAGACATTGCTATGCATGAAGTTGATAGAGAAGCCAATCAACAACGTGCCGCCAGGGATGAGCATGGTCGTATGATAAACCGCTTTATTGATCTACCTTATATTGACTCTGTTAATAATCTTTCAGAGCACTTTCGCAATTCTTTGTTTGAGCAGGCTGAAGTCCCACGGGAGAAATTACGTCTTGGGGATAAGGAACTCATGAAGAGCGTAATCCTGACAGTATGCTCCGGGCATTTTATTTCAGTATCGGCTTTAGGGGAGATACTTAATCGTAATCCTAATGCATTGCGTCAACAATATCTTAAGCCATTAGTCGACAACGGGCAGCTGAAACTCGCATTCCCTCAATTTAAAAACCATTCTAAGCAGGGATACAGTAAAGCCTGACTCATTAAAAGCAGTATCATTTTATCCTCCATGCGTTAATTAATTCTGCTAAATTCTTACTGTCAAAAATAATTTCTGGATACTTATATTTTTCCGGCAGCTATTTCAATAATGGTTATTACCTCCTTACACTGGCGAAGACGGATTTCAGTAATATTTTCCTTTGGCACAAAGCAAAATAAAAAAGGGTCCTTTTCGCAATAAAAAGAAAGCGGAACGGCAGCCATCAGGGTGCTCACACACCTTCTCAAGCCGCCGCCTCTGACCTCTACGATACCCTACTCCATCACCCCTCTCCCAACCTTCTCTGACCCACTCTCCGTCAGGGACGCCCTCACCTGTGGCAGGCTTTCCGGGTAGTTCTGCTGAATAAACTCAATCATCTTCTCACGTACATAACAGCGTAAATCAAAAGCGATTGGAGAGTTCTGCGCGGTCATCAGCATCCTGATGGTCATGGTTTTTTCGGTAGTATCGGTCACCTGAAGCACCGAGGTTTCCCGATCCCAGAGTTTGGTTTCATTCAGAACTTTTTCAAAGTGCTGTCGCAGCGGTTCCAGCGGCATCGAGTAATCCACGTAGAGAAACACCGAGCCTAAAATCTGGGCGTTGTTGCGCGTCCAGTTCTGAAACGGATTCTCGGTGAAATAGGTAATTGGCAGCACCAGACGACGCAGATCCCAGATGCGCACCACCACGTAGGTCAGGTTGATCTCCTCAATCCAGCCCCACTCTTTTTCCACCACCACCGCATCATCAATCTTGATCGGCTGGGTAAAGGCAATCTGAATACCGGCGAACAGGTTAACCAGCGACTTCTGTAAGGCAAAACCGATAATGATACCGGCGACACCGGCACCGGCCAGAATGGTGGTACCGAATTTACGCACGCCGGGGAAACTCAGCAGAATCAGCGAAACGCAGAACAGTACCAGGATGACAATGACGACTTTCTTGACATAGATAATCTGGGTACGGATTTTGCGCGCACGCAGGTTATTGGAGATATTAATGTCATAGCGGATATAAAGCATATCCTGCGCCACGTTGGTCAGCCGGATTAAGACCGAGCAGAATGACATGATAATAAAGACGTTGATGATATTGGTGATGAGATCGAGTGATTCAGGATGGAAATCGATGTAGTTAATCCCGACATTGATCATCAATAACGGCAAGAAAAAGAACATCGAACCGCTAAGGTGCTTTTCCAGGGATTTGAACAGCTTTCTGTCACGGCCTTGCCAGTAGCGGATAAAGGCAAGCAGGATAAGGCGAGCCAGAAAACCCAGAACAAATGAAAGCGAGACGAGCAATACAACAGGCACCCATGACGGGAAACCAGATAACTCACCGAATAACAATGGCATTATTTTCCCTTTTCGTTAGCTGACAGGCGCACGCTGTCAGATAAGTGACCCACTCAGTAACCGTTGTCTGCACGGTTATCTGTTCGTAACACAATCAGCGCACATGAGTATGAACCATAGCAGCAAAGTTGGCAGGAAATGCGCGGTGATGCGGATCTCAGCTCTTCTGCCGGCCGACCTCACAGATTTCTGCAACAGCACGGCAACGAACTCTGTCAGTGTTGAAGTCCCTGAAATTCCCGCGCAACAACATTAATACATCTGATATGACCGCTTCGCTTTTTTGCTCGCTATTTTTGACACCCTATAACTTCAGACAATAAAGAAACGTTCCAGAAATCACTAACCGCAATGGTTTACGTGAAAGATTTTTTAGCATCTGCTAATTTTTAAGCTGTTCCCCTGCTGCAGAGAAAAACAACAATATGATTAATACTCTTAAACTTTCCTCTGACTTTCGCCGCAGTTTTCTGCGCGAAGTGCTGGTGCCGCTGGTGGCTATCCTTGTGCTGACGTTTGCCGGGGCGGGTGCTGCACTGTTTATTGGCACGTCACTGACCAATACTGAGGCCCGGCATCAGCAGCAGCGGATGATTGAGGCATCTTTTTCGCAAAGTCTGAATGAGCATCTGCGCCAGTTGCATAGCCTGTCACGCTGGCGGCCCTTTGAAGAGCATCTGGCAGAGGGCAACAGTGACAGGTGGCTGGATGAGAACATCGGGCAGTGGCTCTATGAGATGTTTGGCCATCAGCTGATTATGGTGCTGGATGCGCAAAACCAGATCGTCAGAGTCTGGCGTGAAGGCCAGCCGTTCTCCGCAACAGAGAGTGACCCGCTGATTGGTGAGATGCTGCAAAACACGCTGATCCAGGAACCCAGGCGCCAGGATAACGCCGATTATGCCCGTATCACCCAGCGTGCTGCGGCCCTCGCCGTGGGTAACATCCAGCGGGATAGCGACGACCTGCCGCGTTTCCGGCTGGTGAGCCTGAAATTTCTCGATGACGGTTATCTGGCGAGCCTGGCGGAACGCAATCAGCTGGAGGGACTGCACTTCTCCGATGGTTCGTCTCAGTCCGGTACCAGCGCACGCTATTTGCTGATCGCGCAGTCGGGCGATCCGGTCGGCTATCTCAACTGGATCCCCTCCCGCCCGGGTGCGCAGATGCTACGCACCATCGGGCCCTCTACCGGGCTGGCGGTGCTGGCGATATCCCTGCTTTGTCTTTATATGGTGCGGCGCCTCTGGAACTCGTCGGTCAACCTCTCGCAATCGATGCTCAGGCTGGGCGCATCAGAAGCGCAGGCGCAGCATCTGGCGTTTCATGACGTGCTGACCGGCCTGCCCAACCGCGCGCTGGTTGAAGACCGCTTAACCCAGGCGCTGGCCCTGGCGACGCGCAACGATCAGCGGGTAGCCTTGCTACTGATCGACCTCGACCGCTTTAAGGCGGTCAACGATACCCACGGTCATCATGCTGGCGATGAGCTGATCATCGCAGTGGCGCAGCGCCTGAGCCGTATCGTGCGGGCCAGCGATACCGTGGGACGCATCGGGGGCGATGAATTTATCGTGGTGATGCCGGAGGTCGATAATATCGGTCAGGTGAATAGCCTGGCGCAGCGCATGATTGACGAGTTGGCTCAGCCGTTTACGCTGTTCGGCAGCAACGTCTGGAGCGGGGCCAGTATCGGACTGGCGCTGGCACCTAAGGACGGCATCGATCGGCTGGAGCTGATGCGCAAAGCCGATATCGCGCTGTATGAAGCCAAAAGTGGCGGGCGCGGCCGGTTTCGTCAGTTTGAACGGGCAATGGATGAGTCAGTGCAAACGCGGCAGTCCATTGCTGCCGATCTGCGTACGGCACTGCAAACCCGACAGGGACTGGAAGTGTGGTATCAGCCACTGATGGACGTTGGCGGTCAGCAGATGGTCGGCATCGAGGCGCTGCTGCGCTGGCATCACCCGACGCGCGGCCTGATCGCACCCGGTGAATTTATCGCGATTGCCGAAGAGACCGGCCTGATTATCCCACTGGGCGAGTGGGTGCTGGCGGAAGCCTGTGCCACTCAGCAGCGTTTTCCCGAGCTGCTGGTGGCGGTTAACGTCTCGCCGGTTCAGTTCCGCTCCAGCGGCTTTGTTGAGCGGGTGATGACGATTGTCGGCGAGCATGGCGGTGACCCGAAGCGGCTGGAACTGGAAATCACCGAGGGCGTGTTAATCGAGGATGAACGCGAAGCACGCGAGATTATTGTGTCGCTGCGGGAAGCGGGCTTGCGCATCGCGCTGGATGACTTCGGCACCGGCTACTCCAGCCTCAATTACCTCAGCACCTTCCCGGTGGACAAAATCAAAATTGACCGCTCGTTCACCCAGTCGCTGGGCGTGGCGGAAAATTCCGTGGCGATTGTTGAATCCGTGGTGAAACTGGGCCACGCCATGGGGCTGATGGTGACGGCGGAGGGTGTCGAGACTGTCGGGCAGATGTCTGCACTGGCGGATGCAGGCTGTAATCAGTTACAGGGCTATCTGTTCAGCCAGGCGGTGCCCGCCGATCAGCTTGAAGCGCTGATGATATCACCTGCGCCAGAGGATACGCAGCGGGAATAGGGATCCAGATGGCCTGAGCGCATAATGGCGCTCAGGCCAGGCGGAATCGCCCTGAGTCAGGGCAGCACCTCTTGCTGTGGGATGCAAAACGCTACACGCCCAGGCTATCCAGCAGCGCGGCGGACGTGGCGACGGCACCAAAGATACCGCCCTGCATGTGGATCATGCTCAGCGCCGCCTCATGATGTCGCTGCTCGGTCGCAGCACAGCAATCGGAGAGCACCAGGCACTCAAAGCCGCGATCGTTGGCTTCGCGCAGCGTGGTATGGACGCAGACGTCTGTGGTAATGCCGGTCAGGATCAGGTTACGGATGCCGCGACTGCGCAATATCAGCTCCAGATCGGTGGCGTAAAACGAACCCTTCCCCGGTTTATCAACCACGACTTCCCCCGGCAACGGAGCCAGCTCCGGGATGATTTCCCAGCCCGGTTCACCGCGCACCAGAATGCGGCCACAGGGTCCTACATCGCCAATCCCGGCGTTCATCCGTCGCGAGCGCCAGCGTTTGTTGGCGGGCAGATCGCTGAGGTCGGGACGGTGACCTTCGCGGGTATGGATAACCGGAAACTGCCGGGCGCGCATCGCCGCCAGCACCTGTTGCAGCGGGGCGATGGGCGCGCGGGTCAGGCTCACGTCATAACCCATGCTGTCGACATAGCCGCCGACGCCACAGAAATCGGTCTGCATATCAATCACGATCAGCGCCGTGTCAGCCGGGGTAAAGCTGCCGTCAAACGGCCAGGCGTAGGGGGTCGAATTAACGCTGTAGTCGGGCATTACTGTTCTCCATTACCGGGTGCGGCATGCGCATTTTACTGATCAGGGTGTAGCTGATGGCGGCGGTCACCAGACCGATCACCGCTTCACCGAACTGCGGAAACGCGATGTGGGCGATGACCGCACACAGGCTGCCAATCGCCCAGGCGGCAAACGCGGTGCCACGAAAACGCTGCGCCGGACGCTGCTCGCTGATGCGCGCCATGAAAATCAAATCCACAATCATCACGGCACCAAACGGTGGCACCACAATCCCCAGCAGGCTGAGCCACTCCAGGAAGTAAGACCAGACTCCCGCCAGCGCCAGCACGCCGCCAATGGCACCGAGGATCAGCGTCCAGAGTCGCATTTTGCTGCTGAACAGATGACTGAAACCCACCGCGCCGTTGTAGAGACAGTGGGTGCAGACCGACCCCAGGTTGATAAAAACAAACAGACAGGCCACCACCGACAGGAAGGCGCTGTGTCCCATCAGCATCGGCAGGAAGTTACCGCCGTTGGTCAGCGGATCAACCGCCGCGCCCACCGCCACAATCACCACGCCGAACAGATAGGAGATCACATTAGCGACCGGGAACGCAGAGAACGCGGCGATCACTGCCGAGCGGCCATTCTTCGACCAGCGGGTAAAGTCAGCGGTCATGGTGCCGGAGTCGGCAAAACCGGCCACCACCATAGTGACAGCGGTGCCCATGCTCATCGCACCGGCGGCGCTGGCGCTGCCCTTCCACTGCGTCACGATGGAGAAGTCGTGCTGTTTGCCGATCAGCCACAGCGCCACTATCCCCAGCACCACAAAGAGCGGCGCGGCAATCATCCCCAGCACCGACAGTGCCCGCACGCCCAGGAACGTGATACCGGTATAGAGGATCATGGCAAAAGCCGTCACCGCCAGCGCATTCCAGCCAAAGGTCTGGTTAATGACCGTACCGGTAAGACCGGTCTGGAAGGCATACCAGCCGATCACCACCGTCGAGAGAAAACCGGAGACCAGGATGTAGCCTTTGCTGCCAAAGGTGCGTCTGGCCTGCAAAGCAAAGTTCATCCCGGTGTTACCGGCGAACCAGCTCAGCGCACCGACATAGGCGAACAGCACCAGGTTGCCCAGCAGAATAGCAATCAGCGCGGGCCAGAAGCCCAGATGCCAGGTGATGATGCCGCCAAACAGTGCATTGGTAAGGATCATCGGGAATCCAAACCAGACCGCCGAGACGGAACGGGTGGAATGACGATGCGACAGCGGCACCGGCTCATGTTCAAACTCCTGCTCCAGCGCAGGTGTATCAGATGTTTTCATTGGGCGATTCCGGGTTGAAGGTGATTCCACGGCTGTATGCGCTCGAAAGCGGCACTGGCAGCCAGCACTAACGCATCATCAAGATGACGTCCGACAATCTGCATCCCGACGGGCAGGCCGCTGGCGGTAAAACCGGCAGGCACGGATGCGGCGGGCTGTCCGGTGAAGTTGAACGGGTAACAGAACGAGAGCCAGTGATCGTTGCGGACCATACGGCCATTGATGATCTCTGGTCCCTGCATCCCCAGCGGAAATGGCGGCACTGCCAGCGTCGGGGTGATCAGCAGATCAAAGCGCTGCATAAAGCGCCACAGGCTGTTGCTGACCGCTTTGCGGGTGGCGATGGCATCAGTGAAGTTTTCCGCCCGCCAGTCGCGCTGCAGCATGGCAACCAGATGCGGCGACATCGCGCTGCCCTGCTCCATCATCATCTGGCGCATGCCGGTAAGATCGCTCTCCATCGCCACCAGCGCGCCAAAGGCAGCGGCCGGATCCGGGAAGCCGGGATCGGCCAGTTCCAGTTCAGCCCCGATTTCAGCGGCAAAACGCAGCACCGCCGCGCTGACCACCGCCCGCACCTCCGGGTCAACCGCCACATAGCCAAAATCTGCGCTGAAGGCGATGCGCAGTTTACCGGGCAGATGCTCTGGTGCACCCAGCCAGTCAACGTCGCTACAGGGGATCGAGTGGCGGTCACGCATATCCGGTCCCGCCATCAGCGACATCATCAGCGCGGCATCGCGTACGCTGCGCGTCATCGGCCCGATATGCTCCAGCGACTCCCAGCTCGACACGCCGGGATAGCGCTCATCACGACAGCCGGGCCACAACGGCACCCGGCCCATCGACGCTTTAAAGCCAAAAATGCCGCAGTGCGCCGCCGGAATGCGTACCGACCCCCCGCCGTCGCTGCCCAGTGCAATCGGGCAGAGCCGCGCCGCCACTGCCGCGCCAGAGCCCGCGCTGGAACCGCCGGGCGTCATCGCCAGATTCCAGGGATTGCGCGGTGACGGGAACAGCGGATTGTGTCCGACACCGCTGTAACCAAACTCCGGCGCGGTGGTTTTACCCAGCAGAATGGCGTCGGCGGCCAGCAATCGCTCCACTGTGATGTCGTCATTTTCCGGTACGAAATCCTTGTACGCCGCCGAACCGGAGGTGGTTCGGACGTTTGCAGTGCAGATTAAATCTTTCACCGCCAGCGGCACGCCCGCCAGCGCGCCCAGCGTTTCCCCACGCGCTCGTCGGGCATCCACTTCTCTGGCCTGTGCAAGCGCCAGTTCCGGTGTCGGCGTACAAAAGGCCTGTATCACCGGCTCCCGCCGTTCCATCCGCGCCAGCGCTGCCCCGGTCAGCTCGCAGGCCGAGACTTCCCCGCTGCGGACCCGTGCGGCCATCGTGGTGGCATCTTCGTCTAATAAGGAGTCAAACATGAGTCACCTCGCCAGAATTGTACCTGTCAGCGAGTGCATGAAGCGTGCCAGATAGCGGTGATGCCGGCGGTCTGAGACAGGGATGCCAGATGGAATACGGCCTGGGATACAAGATCGAATTCTTATGATGTCGCAGGCAGGAGGCTGTTTTTTTTTCAGCACGATGATGGCGCAGGGCTGCGCGATAAGGGGGCGAGCAATTCCTCAGCGCTTGTCATGCCAAAGCGCAGTCTGCCGCTGGGTGGTTTTTGATCAGTTTACGTGGAGGACTTTCGCTATATACGATATATTGTTGATATTCGATATTTGTATTTTGCCAGCAGGAGCAAAATCATGATCAGGTCTGATAAAACCACTGGCTTCGACGTTATACCCGTGTCGGCAGGCAGTATTTCCTCTTCCCGCTCCCAGGATGGACAAGCAGAGATCACAGTGTCAGTCCCGCACTGCCATGATGAGCCAGCGCAATACTATGTGGTGAAGCGTCCCGATGCTGTGGATGAAGCCGCCTTTAAAATCGCGCTGGATGCCGCGTTCCGGGCGGTATCGGGCATCAGTCAGCTCGCCAGTCAAGGTAAGTCACCTTTCAGCGCTGGCGAGATGGCAACAGCAGAACAGACCAGGCCGCCGGTCACAGTGAGTAACACCACAAAGCTGGAACAACTCAGGAAGCATATTCTGGACGACAGCGAGTGGTTGCCTGCGCAGGAAGTTTCACGCCGCGCTGGCAGCAGTGCCAGTGTGAAAAATCCTAGCGGATTACCTAACCGGTGGAAGCGAGCCGGTAAGATTTTTGCACTTTCCTCCGAAGGCAGGGATCTTTATCCGGCCTATGGGCTGGACGTTGGCGGTCAACCGTTGCCGCTGATGAAAAAAATTATCGCGCTGTTTGGGGAATCAAAAACACCATGGACTCTGGCCGTCTGGTTTGGCACGCCAAATAGCTGGCTCGGTAATGAAAAACCTAAGAATCTGATGACGTCGGAACCGGCAAAAGTACTGGAGGCGGCACAGCGGGCAAAGGACGGTCCGGTTCATGGCTAAAAAGATCAAAACGCCCGGCAAAGATGATGATTTATCGGTCTCTCTGGTCACCTGGCCGAAAGGTAAAACGATTGACCGCATTCACTGGTCGCAGTATGGCGCTGCGGAGTTTAATCCAGGAAAAGGCGTTGGACGCTTCAGCCCAATTGCTGATCGTGCGGGTCACATCATACCGACGCTTTATGGCGGTAAAACGCTGGCTGTTGCCCTGATGGAGACGGTATTACACGATCTTCCTGTGCCCTGTGAGAATGCGCCCGTAGACCTGACAGTGCTGAATAAGCTGGCACACAGTCAGCTCACCCCTAAAGAAGAGATAAAGCTGGTGGATCTCAATCCACGCTTTATGAAAAAACATGGCATTACGCAAGGCGACCTGCTGGGGTCAACTGCCGATCACTACCCGGAAACCCGACAATGGGCTGAGCAGATACATCACTCTAACCCAGAGGCACAGGGAATTCAGTGGTCTTCGAAGCAGCATGGCGATAAGGCATTAATGCTTTTTGGCGATCGTATCTGTGCTGAAGATTTGGACATTACACTTGATGCTCAGTCCGCTTCAGAGTCAGCAGATGTGGAACGTGAACTCAGCGCTCTGGCGAATGAGATGGCACTGATTCTGCTTTCCGGGTTTTAGCGTGATGTCATAGGATGCTTTTTGGTTAATGGCCTGGCTGAAGTCTGTTTTGACGTTCCACGACGCCATGCCTGGGTTAAAAAATGAACTACGCTACAATCACCGAACAGGGTTGCCAAAGAAAGCGCCGCAACCTTTAATCCCGGACTGTTTCCAGGCTTATAAAGTCGTGACTACAGGGAGAGCTTGCTATGTCGTTTTATGATACACACGATGAAACAACCCCTTTGGCTCCGGTTGAAACCCGATATCAGGAGTTAAGGGCACTTTTGATTGCTCAGTGGCTGGCCCGGCCCGATCTGCCCGCCATTAAAGCCCAGTTAGCTCAGGCGAGAAAACGTTCCTCATCTGCCCTGTTGCGGCGTAAGCTGAAAGAGCTGAATGCGCGTGAAACGCAGGAAGCTAAGGTACTCGATTAGCGCTTAAAGGCCCGATAAACGGGCCTTTCGTATTTTAACGGCTTCCCGCCACCCACAGAGCACTCACCTCTACTCCGGAAAATCCGTCTCCACCGACGTCTTTTTCCACGCTTCGATCTCAGCCAGACGCTCTTTGAGCTTGCTGGTAACGGCGTCATGGCCCCAGGCCCCCATTACCAGATGGCGTGGCGGGTTGTCATGTTCGGTGATGGCGATCATTGCCGTGGCAGCCCGCGCCGGATCGCCTTTCTGAGTACCGCTGTATTCGGCGGTGGCTTTCATCCGCGCAGCCGCGGTCTCTGCATATTCCGGCAAGTGACTCGGCGTCTGATGCAGTGAGCGTCCGGCCCAGTCGGTGCGGAACGGACCAGGCTCGACGCAGGTGACGTGAATACCCAGCGGCCCCGCTTCCAGCGCCAGTGAATCGGACCAGCCTTCCACCGCATGCTTGCTGGCAGAGTAGTAGCCTGAGCTGGCAAAGCCAATCAGGCCTGCCACGGAGGTAATGTTGATGACATGACCGCTGCGCGCCTTGCGCATCGCAGGCAGCACGGCGCGCGTCAGGGCGAACAGGCCAAAAACGTTGGCATCAAACTGGGCGCGGATTTCACTTTCCACACCCTCTTCCACCGAACTCTGATAGCCGTAACCGGCGTTGTTTACCAGCACATCAATGGTGCCAAAGGCGTCCAGTGCTGCGCTGACGGCCTGGTCGATGCTCGCCTGACGGGTCACATCCAGCGCCACCGCCAGTGCGTTATCGTGTCCTTCAACCAGATCGGCAATCGACGACGTATCACGCGCCGTCACCACCACGTTAAAACCACGTGCGATGGTCTGCTGCGCCAGTTCACGACCAAAACCGGTCGAACATCCCGAGATTAACCAGACAGGGCTGGAATGAGCAGTCATGTTAAGACTCCCGATAAGTTTGATGATGTGGTTTAAGACCCGGACGCGACTGCATCCGGGGATCAAGATTAGTGAGGCGCGACCGCCTCACTTAGCCCTTAATGCTTTTTATGAAACAGCTGACTGGCGGTGTCGCTGATGATCTGCGCCGCCCCGCGATCGCCCTTCACCATCGACGCCATAAAGGCTTTTGCCTGCTTAAAGGTGATGTGCGGCGGTAACGGCGCGACCTCCGGATCGGTTTTCACCTCCAGCAAGACCGGACGATCGGCGCGGAGCGCACGCTGCCAGGCACCGGCCAGATCGTCAGGATTATCGACATAAATTCCGACCATCCCCAGCGACTGCGCAAACTCGGCATACTTCACGTCCGGCAGCTGCTGCGAGGCATCAAAGCGCGGATTACCCTCCATCACGCGCTGCTCCCAGGTAACCTGATTAAGATCCTGGTTGTTGAACACGCAGACGATCAGGCGCGGATCGGCCCACTGCTGCCAGTATTTCTGGATGGTGATCAGCTCGGCCATGTTGTTCATCTGCATCGCGCCGTCACCCACCAGCGCCACCACCGGTTTCTCCGGGTGAGCAAATTTCGCCGCAATCGCGTAAGGCACCGCCGCGCCCATACAGGCCAGGCCGCCGGAGAGCGAGGCGCGCTGCCCCTGCTTCACGCGATAGTCGCGGGCGAACCAGTTAGCGCAGGAGCCGGAATCCGATGTGACAATAGCGTTGTCCGGCAGTTGCGGTGACATCTCCCACACTACCCGCTGCGGATTGACCGGATTAGCGGGTGCCATGGCGCGCTCTTCCATCAGCGTCCACCAGTCACGCACCTGAAGCGCAATATCCTCCTGCCAGCTGCGGTCCTCTTTGTGGGTCAGCAGCGGCAGCAGCGCACGCAGGGTTTCAGCCGCATCGCCATGCAGATTGACTTCGCTGGGATAGCGCAGGCCAAGCATGGCCGGGTCGATGTCAATCTGCACGGCACGCGCCTTGCCTTCTTCCGGCAGGAACTCCGTCCACGGAAAGCCACTGCCGATCATCAGCAGGGTGTCGCAGTTCTGCATTAAATCAGATGAAGGTTTGGTGCCTAGCAGGCCAATCGAGCCGGTGACAAAAGGTGCGTCGTCCGGCAATACATCTTTGCCAAGCAGCGCTTTTGCCACGCCTGCACCCAGCACATTGGCGACCTGAACCACCTCAACGGCGGCGTCGCGTGCGCCTGCGCCAATCAGAATCGCCACTTTTTTACCGGCATTAAGCACCTCGGCGGCACGTTGCAGGTCCGCTTCGTAAGGAGTGACTTTAGGACGCTGATAGCCGCTGCCGGAATGGGTAAAGCCGTGCAGATGTTGCGGCGGCTGCCACTCTTCATCCTGAATATCTTTAGGGATGATAATCACCGCCACGCCGTTTTGCGCTTTGGCGATGCGAACGCCACGGTCCAGCAGATGGCGCACCTGCGTCGTGGTCGAGGCTTCCTGAACGAAGTTGGCGACGTCCGAGAAGATGCGATCCAGGTTCATCTCCTGCTGGTAACTGGCACCGCGCGCGGTCGCCTCTGCCTGTCCGGCAATGGCCAGCACCGGGGCATGGTCCATTTTGGCATCATAGAGTCCGGTCAGCAGGTGGGTGGCACCCGGCCCGCCAGTCGACAGGCAGACGCCCAGCTCACCGGTAAATTTTGCGTGTCCGGCCGCCATAAAGGCCGCCATCTCTTCATGACGCACCTGAATAAATTCGATGCCGTCGCCTTTGGCGTTCGCACGCTGAATCGCCCCCAGCACGCCGTTAATCCCGTCTCCCGGATAGCCGTAAATGCGTGTGACGCCCCACTCTTTCAGGCGCTGGACAAAAAAATCACTGGTTTTCATGCTCATCGTCGCGTTTCCCCTCGTTGTCCTTACAGACTTAAAGCGTAGTAGACGATGAGCCATCGCCGTTAACTGTTGGCCATTGCCGGGTATCGCTGACGCAAATCACTGAATATTTGCGCCATATCCGCCGTTTCGCCTGTCTCCTCCACGGCACGGAATACCTGGGTTTTCAGGAAGTGACGCCAGCTCACCGGCGCGGTTGCCAGAAAAGTCGTCAGTAACCGATAACGCTGAGGCGTCCAGAGCGTTTCAAAGCGCTGGCGTGCTTCACCATGCTCAAAATGGTGCGCAGGCTGCTGTGGCATGTCGGCACGCAGGCGTTCTGTCGCTTCACGATCCACGCGGTTATCCACGACCACTACCCCATACTGCGCCCTGGCCGCCGCCACGCTGAGATAGCCGCAGCGCACATCCTGCATGACCGCCTCACTATTACGCTGCGATGGCAGGCCGTAACCGCCCGCGCCGGGACCGCGTACGTCGACCACATCACCCGGCTGGCAGTGGATCACATCGGTGTTACCGTGATTAATAACCTCTCCGTTGCGCCGGGTACGGAAGGTCGACAGCGCGCCGCTCTGCCCGCCCACTACACCCGCCGAGGCAAACACTGACCGGTTACGGTTGCGCGCGGTGATCGTGGTATTGGGGGCGAAAATTTCAAACGCCATTTCGGTGGCTAAGCCGCCGCGATAGCGACCGGCACCGGCGCTGTCCTGCGCCAGGCCGTAGCGATGGAAGCGAATCGGCACTTCCGCTTCGTTGATCTCAATCGGGGTATTTTTCAGAAAGGCGGAAAGCCCGCCGGAACCGTCGGGTCCATCATGACGCGGCGTGCCACCTGCGCCGCCGCCCACCGGACCCAGTGAGGCGACCACGCTGCGGTTGTGCGTCTGGGTGCGGATGTTCATGATCGAGTTGCCGCCCGGTGAATTCGCGGGCAGACGGTCTGGCATCGCCAGCGAAAAAACGCCAATCGTTGCAATCTGCGACAGCGCACAGGTCAGCGAGCGCATCCCCACCGCCGCAGGCGCTTCGCAGTTCATCACCGTGCCTGGCGGCAGAATTGCCCGGGTGGGTCGTAGCGTACCGGCGTTAAGCAGCAGCGAACGGTCCAACGTTGATAGCACATAGGTGACGCCCACCAGCGCCAGCGGATGCCGCTCGCGCCCGCCGGTCGGCATGTTCAGCGACGACGCCAGCTGCGGATCGCTGCCGGTATAGTCCAGCTCCAGCCGATCGCCCTGCACCCGCAGCGTAATGGCGATGCGGCAGGGATAGCCGCCCTCGCCATCTTCATCGGCGTAGTCGGCATAAAAGTATTCACCGTCGGGAATGGTACTGATAATCGTGCGCGCCTGCGCTTCGGCGTAATCGAGAATGCCCTCAATGCCCTGCAAAAAATCATCAATGCCAAACCGGGTAATGATGTCGTGGATTTTGCGCTCGCCCACGTTCACCGACGCCAGCTGCGCCTTAAAATCGCCCCAGTTCTGGTCCGGCACCCGGACGTTGAGCCGCATAATGCTGGCAACCTCCTCGTTGAGCTGCCCCTGTTGCATGATCTTCAGCGGCGGGATGCGGATCCCCTCCTGCACGATATCGGTCAGCGCACGCGACAGCGAGGCGGGCACTGCGCCGCCGACGTCGGTGTTATGAATGTGACCCACCACGAAGCAGACGATTTCGCCCTGATGGAACACTGGCTTCCAGATGTGGATATCGGGCGAGTGAGTCGCCACGTTGCCGGCATAGGCGTCGTTGGTGATGCAGATGTCGCCCTCGGCGTACTCCTCTATCAGCGCCAGCACCGGCGCATAGTCGATGCCGCTGTACCAGGGCGCGCCGAAGCTGCGCGGCGAGGCAAATGCCAGCCCGCTGCGGCTGACGATCTGGCAGGAAAAGTCTTCCGTCTCTTTCACGAAGGTGGAGTGCGCGGTGCGCATCAGCGTAAAGGCCATCGCATCGGCCGCGGCGGCGCAGTAATTCGCCAGGATCTGTAAGTTACGTCCGTCAATCGCCATGTTATGCCTCGTTCGCCGTGATGAGCAGATTACCGAATGAGTCGACCGTGACGCCCATGCCGGGCGGCACGCAGGTGGTGCAGTCGTCCTGGGCGATGATGACCGGGCCACTGAGCTGATGTCCGGCGCGCAGCACAGAGCGCAGCACTAAATCGACCTGATGCCAGCCGCCGTCGATCCAGGCTCTGGTCTGTTTCAGCACCGGCACGGGTGCTGTGGCGGAGGGAAGTGTATTGAGTACCGGTTTCGGCGTCGGCGAGGCGATGACCAGCCGCAGATTAATCAGCTGCACGGGTGCCTGCGGGTCGCAGTGACCAAACAGCTGCTGGTGCTGACGATCAAAGGCGTCATGCAGCGCAGCGAAGTTCGCCTGTGCCAGCCAGCTCGCCTCCAGCGGCACGTCGATCTCAAATGACTGACCGCGATAGCGCATATCCGCACTGAACTGCAGGCTGTATGGCATATCGCTGCCGTGCTCCTGCGTCAGCCAGCCGCAGGCGCGCTGCTGCAAGGCTACGGCTTCACTGGCTAAGGTGTCGGCCAGCGCAGGGGTCAGATCGCCATAGAGCGTGCGGATAAAGTCGTTGCGGATGTCCGCTACCAGCCCGCCCAGCGCGGAGAGCACGCCCGGCGTCGGCGGCACGATTACTCCTTTCATGTTCAGTTCGCGAGCGAGAAAACAGCCCATCATCGGTCCCGCGCCGCCAAAGGCCAGGAACCAGAATTCACGTGGATCGAGGCCAAAGCGTGACAGCAGGCCGCTGGTGTCGCTATACATGCTGGAGATCGCCAGCTGGATAGCGGTCTCGGCGGTTTCTTCAACCGAAATCGCGAGCGCATCCGCCAGCGGCTGCCAGGCGGCACAGGCGGCGGCGACATCCACCGTCACCGCGTCATAACCCAGTGCGCCGTGGCCCATCATGCCGCAGGCGGCAAAGGCATCGGTAGCGGTCGGCTGCGTGCCGCCGCGCTGGAAGCAGACCGGCCCGGGTAGCGAACCGGCGCTGTCCGGCCCCATCTGTAATACGCCCTGCCCATCAATCCACGCCAGCGAGCCGCCGCCCTGACCCACCGAAGTCACAGCGACGGAAGGAATAAAGATCGGGAAATCCCCGATGATCTCGCCGTTGCCCTGCGCCACCTTGCCGTCGATGATCACCGCCACGTCGGCGCTGGTGCCGCCGATATCCAGGCTGAGAATTTTGTCAAAACCGCAGGCGCTGGCGAGGTAACTGGCACCAATCACGCCGGAGGCGGTGCCGGAGAGCACCATCTGCACACATTCGCGCTTCGCCTGGTCGACGCCCATGACCCCGCCGTTGGATTTGGTGATGCGCGGCGGCGGCTTCACGCCAAGCCGTTGCAGTGCCTGCTCAAAGGATTCCAGGTAGTGGATCACCATCGGCTGCACGTAAGCGTTGATGGTGGCGGTAATGGTGCGTTCATATTCGCGGATGATCGGCCAGATGTCGGCGGAACAGGAGGTCAGCAGTTCAGGTGCCACCTCATCGATAATCGCTTTTACCGCCGCTTCATTGTGTCGGTTGCGATAGCTGTGCAGCAGCGAGACCACAATGCCCTGACAGCCGGCGGCGCGTGCCTGATCGATAGCGTCGAGCACGCTCTGGCGATCCACGGGTTGCAGTATGTTGCCCTGCGCGTCACTGCGTTCGCGGATGGCAAACACCCTGTCGCGGGTAATCAGCGGTGCTGCACGCCGTGAGAAAAGGTCGTGGATATGCGGAATTTTCAGCCGGGCCAGCTCCAGCACATCGCAGAAGCCCTCGGTAGCAAACAGCGCCAGCCGCACGCCGCGCCGCTGGATCACCGCGTTGATGCCTGTCGTGGTACCGTGAGTGAAGTAGCCAATCTCAGCGGGATCAATGCCCTGCTGCTGCTGAAACTGCGCCAGCCCGGTTAAGATTTCGCTGCCGGGCTTGTCCGGTCGCGACAGGACCTTCAGGGTGTGGATCTGGTTCGTTTGCTGATCGAGCACGGCGAAATCGGTAAAGGAACCACCAATATCCACGCCAACGCGGTATCGCATATCGGGTTAACTCCAGTGTCAGGAAGGGGGAAATTCCATCAGCGTCTCGGGATGCTGCACCACACGCCAGCCGAGCCGCTGGTAGACCTGATGCGCATCCTGGGTTGAGAGCATCCAGCGATGCACCGTTTGCAGCTCCGGGTGTTCACGAACACAGGTCGCCAGCCAGCTACCCAGTCCGTGACCACGCCAGTTTTCATCAATCATCACGTCGCACAGCCAGCCAAAGCGGGTGTAGTCGGTGATCAGTCGGGCAAAGCCAATCTGTGCCTGCTGGTGATAGAGGCCAAACGGCAGGGAACCGGCAATCGCCCGCCGGGTTTTCGCTTCCGGCTGGCCTTTGGCCCAGTAGGACTTCTCCGCCAGCTGGATGTGGATCCAGGCCAGATCGAGCCGCTGGCGATCGGTAGAGACAGTGAACGCATCGCGCTGCCACTGCTGGTCAGCAATCTGTAATGAGTCCATGACAACTCCTTGTATCGGTTGAATTCAGTGTAAAAGGCTTCGCTCAACGATTAAGGCCGTAGCACGCGACAAAACCGGACAGAGCGACTGAATTTTGGGCAGGGAAAAAATTTTATGCTGAGGGAAAAATCGCAAAGGTTAAAGGGCAAAAGGAAGGACCGTCTGTGAGCAACGTTAGTTGAGGTGAACAGCAGACAGAAACAATGCGTGTGGCCGCCCTCTCCACCGGGGAGGTGGCGAGGGGCGACCGCCCGTTATACGCCGAATTCGACCGAATTATGTTTGCCGATGAGCGATCGCAACGGCACGCTGCTTTTCATGATGGGGGATTTGATGACGATATAGCTGAAGTACTTATCGATGCCGATCTGCGCGTCGAGCATCTTCTCAATCACTTCCTGGTAATGTTCAATGCTGCGGGTAATAAAGCGCAGCAGATAGTCATAGCCGCCGGTGATCAGATGGCACTCCATCAGTTCATCGACGTCGCGCATCGCACTTTCAAATTTCATAAAATCTTCGCGGCGATGGCCGGACAGGGTGACTTCGGTAAAGACGGTCACTGAATCGGTGATGCGGGTGAGATTAATGTGCGCTTCATAACCGGTGATAAAACCGGCCTGTTCCAGACGTTTGACCCGTTGCAGACAGGGGCTGGGCGAGAGGCCTACGGCGTCGGCGAGGTTAACGTTGCTGATACGGCCATCTTTCTGGAGTTGCACCAGGATGTTGATGTCGATGCGGTCGAGTTTCATTAAGCCGTTCATAGCACCCCCCTCATTGTCAGAGCCTGTTGGGCCAGGCGCGCAATCAAATGTTCAGAACCTCCCGAAGATATAACATGCTTTACTGCAAACGCGCCAGCGCTTCGCAGTGGTTATACCAGCGGGAGATTTTCAAATTAATCCAACAAAATCAATGAGGAACAGGGTTTAACCCAGCCGCCCGGTGGCACGGGCCAGCGCAATATCGAAAATATGCAGCGCCTCTTCCAGCTGTGAGTCGGTGGTAACCAGCGGTGCCAGGAAACGGATAGTGTTCCGATGCAGGCCGCACTTAATCAGCAGCAGCCCTTCCTGACAGGCGCTGTCGAGGATCTTCTGGGTCAGCGCCGCATCGGGACGGCCGGTTTCGAAATCGAGGATTTCCACCGCCTGCATAAAGCCCACGCCGCGCACGTCACCAATGCAGGCATATTTATCCGCCAGCTGTCGCAGACGGGCATTGAGCTGTTCACCGAGCTGACAGGAACGCTGCAGCAGGTTCTCATGCTCAAACAGATCCAGCACCGCCAGCGCCGCCGCACAGCCCAGCGCGTTGCCGCCATAGGTGCCGCCTAACCCGCCAGGCGTGGGCGCATCCATGATCGCCGCCCGACCGACTACGCCGGAAATGGGCAGACCGCCGCCCAGACTTTTTGCCAGAGTGATTAAATCCGGTTTGATACCCAGCTGCTGGAAGGCGAACATCGTGCCGGTACGTCCGAAGCCGGACTGCACTTCATCACAAATCAGCAGAATACCGTGCTGGCTGGTAATGCGACGCAGCGCCTGCATAAAGGCTGGCCCGGCTGGCAGGAAGCCGCCATCGCCCTGAACCGGTTCAATGATAATCGCCGCCACACGCTCCGGCAGGATTTGCACCGCGAATAGCTGATCCAGCGCCTTCAGGCAGTCCGCTTCCGTCACGCCGTGCAGTGGATTCGGGAAGGGAAGACGATAGATGTCGCCGGGGAACGGGCCAAAGTTCTGTTTGTACGGCGCGGACATGCCGGTCAGGGTGACGCCCAGCAGCGTGCGGCCATGAAACGCGCCATCAAACGCGATGATGCCGGGGCGCTGGGTGTGTGAGCGGGCAATTTTCACCGCATTTTCCACCGCTTCGGCACCGCTGGTGAAGAAGACACTTTTGTACGCCTCATCGCCGCCCACCAGTTTATTCAGCCGCTGCGCCAGCTCGATGTAGCCCGGATAGGCCACCACCTGAAAACAGGCGTGTGACACCAGACCAAGCTGGCGGGTCACTGCATTGACTACCGCCGGGTGATTGTGGCCGACATTCAGCACGCCAATACCGCCAACAAAGTCAAGAT
The DNA here is from genome assembly GCF_008631595.1 of Pantoea sp. F_5. Taxonomy (NCBI): domain Bacteria; kingdom Pseudomonadati; phylum Pseudomonadota; class Gammaproteobacteria; order Enterobacterales; family Erwiniaceae; genus Pantoea; species Pantoea sp. F_5. Next base: position 49,378 of record NZ_VWUO01000007.1, on the reverse strand, counting down.
AGCGATTGCCCTCAACGTCCCACACTTCACTGCCTCTGGCGCGTTCAATCACCAGCGGATGGGCGGTCACTACACCGCGCGGCACGTTCTGCTCGCGTGCATCCAGTAACAGGCTGTTATCGGAGTATGCTTGCTGCTCTGCCATGACATTCTGCATTTTAAACCCTCATCCACGTAACGTTCGGTTGGCTCAAGTATCGCAACCCGCTGGTTTCTCACGCTGCCGTAATTCCCGAGGCAGCGGCATTTCCTGTCAAAATCCCGCTGCATTCAGCAGGGAAATTTCTCTGCCAGTGCCTGGCGTACCAGCGCGACAAAAACGTTAACGCCATGGGGGATCAGCGCATCGTTAAAGTCATATGCGGCATGGTGCAATGGCTTACAGGGCGACGATCCCAGCCACAGATAGGCACCGGGACGCGCCTGAAGCATAAAAGCGAAATCTTCCGAGGTGAGCGCGGGTCTGGCCGCGGCGTCAGCCGGGATGCCTGCCTGCGTCAGCGCTTCAAGGCAAAACTGCGCTTCCGTCGCGCTGTTCATCGTCGCCGGGTAGTAACGCTGATAGCTCACTTCTGCGTGCAACCCATGAGCCGCCGTGACGTGCTCTGCCATCTGGCGAAGCCGTGCTTCAATCGTATCCTGCGCCGCCGGGCTAAAGGTACGCACCGTGCCGGTGATACTCGCCTCGGCCGGGATCATGTTGTGTGAAAAGCCGCCCTGCATCCGTGTGACGGTAAGCAGCGCGGTTTCGCACGGATCCAGGGCGCGAGAAACCAGCGTATTGAGCTGTACCACCAGCTCGCTGGTCGCCAGCAAAGTGTCACGCGTCAGGTGAGGCTGCGCGGCGTGACCACCGCCGCCCAGCACCCGGATATCAAAGCGGTCGGCTGCTGCCATAATCGGGCCAGGGCGAGTCTGTACCTGACCGAGCGGCAGTTCCGGCCAGTTGTGAATGGCGTAGACCGCCTCACAGGGAAAGCGACTGAACAGACCGTCGTCGATCATCGCTTTTGCACCCGCCATTCCCTCTTCAGCAGGCTGGAAGATAAAGCAGACGTTGCCGTCAAAGCTGACGTCCCGTGCCAGTTTTTCAGCGGCACCCAGCAGCATCACGGTATGACCATCGTGGCCACAGGCATGACTCACCTGCTCTGCCTGACTTTGCCATTCCGTGCCGCCCTGGTCCTGCATCGGCAGCGCATCCATGTCGGCGCGCAGGCCAATCATGCGTTTACTGCTGCCCTTCTTCAGTATCCCGACCACGCCGGTTTTACCCATGCCGCGATGCACCTCGATGCCCAGCTGGTGCAGAAAGTTCGCCACGATGTCGCTGGTGCGCTGCTCCTGGAAACCCAGCTCCGGGTGCGCATGCAGGTCGCGGCGCAGTGCCACTAAATGTTCCATCTTAATATCCTCGCGAACGGTCAATCTCACCGTGCAGCGGCTCGCCACGCTGATAGCGCCGCAGGTTCTCCAGCAGGGCCGCAATGGCACTCTCATTCTGCGTCTGGCTGGCAATGTGCGGCGTCAGCCAGATAGCGGGATGGTGCCAGAACGGATGGCCCGGCGGTAACGGCTCCGGATCGGTGACGTCAATGACGGCGGCACGCAGCTGACCGCCTTCCAGTGCCCGCAGCAGATCGTCATGATTCAGCTGCGGGCCGCGCCCGGCCTGCACCAGCGCCGCGCCGTGCGGTAGCTGGCTGAACAGAGACTGATTCAGCAAACCCTGGGTGGTGTCGGTCAGCGGCAGCAGGCAGACCAGAATCTCGCTGTGCGCCAGAAAGTCAGCGAGTTGATCTGCGCCGTGCCAGCAGCGGACACCGGGGCACTCGCGCGGTGTGCGGCTCCAGCCTGCGCAGTCAAAGCCCAGCGCCACCAGCTGCGCTAACGCGGCCTGACCCAGTTTGCCCAGCCCCATCACGCCGACCCGACGTTGCCCGGCAGGTATAGCTGCATGAGGCAGCCACTGCTGCTGGTGTTGCTGATGGAAATAGCGCGGCATGTCGCGATGCAGACCGAGCACCGCGAAGGTGACATATTCCACCATGCCCTGCGTCAGGCCCGGCTCGATCATTCTGATTACCGGCAGGTCGGGCGGCAGCGCGCTGAAGTCAAACTGGTCGGCACCTGCCCCCACCGAGAAAAGCAGTTTCAGCCGGGGAAACAGCGCCGGAATGTCAGCGGGAGGCTGCCAGGCGACCAGCGCTTCAACCTGCTCCGGATCACCGGTCTCCGGCCAGAGATGCAGCTGAATATCAGGCGAATGTTCCGCCAGCCAGCGCTGCCAGATCCGGCCTCGTTCCGGCTCCGATTTATAGACGATATGCATCAGGCCATCGCCTGCGTCATGAGTCCAAACGCCTGCATACCCTGCGGCGTCCAGGGCGTGCCGCGCACCATGGTGGTGGGCGCATCGACCTGAGGAATACCCAGACTTTCAAGCCAGGCCGCCATCGGCAGCGCGGCGTCGGTGTCGATGCGCAGAAATTCACCCTGCAGCGACTGCATCAGCGAGGCGACCAGTGCCTGAGCGGCCGGAAAGTCTGCTGCGATCACCGGGCCTATCGCCCAGCCGTGACCAAAGCGGCGCAGGCTGGCGAAGCCCTGAATCTGCTGCTGCGCATCCTCTAAAATCACTGTCTGGCAGTCGCGCAGCAGATGCTCAATCAGCGCCGGGCGATGCATGCCGTGTGCCTGCTGATCCAGCGTCACCAGCGTGCCATGATCGGCTGCTGTCGCCGGGCGCAGTTTCAGCCCCGCGGGGATCACCACTTCTGGCAGCGTGGTCAGGGCACGCGTCTGGTGCTGGCGGATCTCACCACAGCTCACAAAACCGAGCTTCTCATACAGCCCTTTGCCCATTTCGGTGGCGTGCAGACGCACATTGTAATCAGGCAGTTTTTCCAGCTGCGCCAGCATCAGCTGCTTGCCGAGGCCGCGTCCCTGCTGCTGGTTATCGATAATCACCAGTCCCACCGTGGCGGCACGGTCACCCCAGCGCCAGAGCACAGCGCTGCCAATCAGTTTGCCCTGCTCTTCTATTACCGTGCCCTCGCCCAGTTGTAACGCCAGCTGCCAGTCTTCACGGCGATGGGGCCAGTTCAGCACCTGGGTTAAGGTGAAACACGTTTCAATATCATCTGGCGTCATTGCGCGTATGGTCAGGCTCATTCGCGTTCTCCTTACATCATGCCTGGCGTGTCAAGTCCGCTGCCGTCAACCAGACGGCTGTAGCGGTAAGGGGTCGGATCAACGATGGGTGTAGCTTCGGTCGCAAGGTCAGCCGCCAGTCGTCCGGCTCCCGGCCCGATACCGAAGCCGTGGGCACTGTAACCTGCCGAGAGCACCAGCCCTGGCAGTTTCGCCACGGTGGAGATCACCGGAATGGCGTCCGGGGTACTGTCAATCATGCCGCCCCACGACTGTGCCAGCTTAAGATTCGCCAGCGCCGGATATTCACGCCGCATTGCCGCCAGTCCTTCCTCTACGATTTTTGCATCCGCTGCCGGATCAAGAATACGCATCCGCTCAAACGGCGACTCGCGGTCAAATGACCAGCCCCCCATCGCTTCAGGGCCGTTGAAGAACGGCGACAGGCCGAGATTCAGGGTCAGATTTTTGCGGCGACTTTTAAAGGTCGGATAGAACTGGCGGGCATAGCGCAGCCCCTGCGCGCCCGGCTCCAGACGTCCGCGACCCGAAACGGACACGGTATAGCTGCCGTCAATTTGTGGGCGGCAGGCAAAGCCCGGCGTGTAGAGCGGCATGGCGATCGCCTGCTCAATGGGCTGCGTGCGGAAGGCGGTGCCAATGACGTTACCCAGCGGCAGGTCGATGCCGTGACGACGGCAGAACATGGAGGTCCAGGCCCCGGCGGCACAGATAACCCGGCTGGTTTTGATCAGACCGCGTTCGGTCCAGACGCCGCTGACCCGACCTGCGGCGATATCCAGCCCGCGAACTGCGCACTGCTGAAACAGCAGTGCGCCCTTTTTCTGCGCGCCAGCCACCAGCCCCGGTGCAGCCAGGCGCGGCTCGGCGTGACCATCGGTCGGCGACGAGAGACCGCCCAGCCAGTTTGTGGTGCTGCCGGGCGTCATCGTTTTGGCCTGCTCTGCGGTGAGAATCGAACTGCGCATGCCATAGCCTTTTGCCATCTGGTTCCACTTATCCCAGGCCGCGATATCCGACTCTTCCTGGGTGGCGTATACCAGGCCGCTGCGGCGGAAACCCAGCTCTTCACCGGTTTCTTCACCCAGCTCACCCCAGCGTTGCAGCGCATAGATAATCAGTGGCAACTCACGCTCATCACGGTTTTGCTGGCGGCACCAGCCCCAGTTGCGGCTCGACTGCTCAGCGCCAACCAGCCCTTTTTCAATCAGCACCACCTTAACTCCCTGCTTCGCCAGCTCCCAGGTGGCGGCGGCACCGGCAATACCAGCGCCAATCACCACCACATCGGCGGAATCGGGAAAGTCAGCACTGTCCTGTACATAACGAATCGGTGCGGGCATAACACAATGACCTCTGTTGTCAGTATCGGGTCTGGCGCAGTGCGACATCGCCGCTGTACGCTGACCCACGCCGCCTGCCTTGCACATCAGTACTGCGCAGACGGATAAATTCAGTTGCCCGTAAGGCTCAGCGGCCACTCACTCCGCTTTTAAAATCTCTTCATGTTCATCCAGCCAGCCCTGACGCAGCTCCGGTACCGCGCGTTTCAGCCGCTCGAAATACAACTCGCTGGTCGGCTTGTCGTAGTCATTGCGTGCCAGCTGGGTAACGATGCGACCGCTTTTCATCACGACAATTTCGTCGCACACCGCGCGCACCGCATGCATGTCGTGGCTGATGAAGATCACAGAGAGTCCCAGCTCGCGGCGCAGTTCGCTGATTAAGTCGAGGACGGCGGCAGCGACCACGGTATCCAGCGCAGAAGTCACTTCATCACACAAAATCAGGTCCGGCTCCGCTGCCAGCGCACGTGCCAGGTTGACGCGCTGCTTCTGACCACCGGAGAGCGCCCAGGGACGCCGCCACAGCACGCTGCGCGGCAGCTGCACCAGATCCAGCAGCTGATAAAGTCGCTGCTGTCGGGCCGCCCCGCTCAGCCCATGAAACAGCGTCAGCGGTCGCGACAGGATGCGCTCAACGCTATGGGCCGGATTCAGCGCGGTATCCGCCATCTGAAAGACATACTGAATGCGCCGCAGCTCGTTGTCAGGGCGTTTCTGCATATCGCCGGCAATATAGTGACCGTTAAACAGGATATGCCCGTGGCTCGGCGCGTTGAGACCGGCAATGGCATGGGCCAGCGTCGTTTTACCCGAGCCAGACTCGCCGATGATGCCAATCGCCTGGCCTTTCCACAGCTTAAGGTTAATCTCCTCCAGAATGCGTATTTTCGGCTGGCCGTCGCTGTCGCGCGGGCCATAACCGGCATTGAGATCGCGCACTTCCAGCAGCGGCTGAATATCGGCGGCGGCCGGACACCAGTTGCTGGGCCGCTCTTTCTGCCGCGCTGCATCCATCAGCAGCCGGGTGTACTCCGCCTGCGGCGCGCCAATCAGGTGCGCGGTGCTGCCATACTCCGCCATTTTACCGCGCAGCAGCACCAGAATCCGGTCAGCCATCTGTGCCACCACGGCCAGATCGTGACTGACGTAAATCGCGGTGACGCCGCGCTGCACCACTACGCGGCGAAACGCCTTCAGCACTTCCACCTGGGTGGTCACATCCAGTGCGGTCGTGGGTTCATCAAGGATCACCACGTCAGGGTCGCCAATCAGCGCCATCGCCGTCATCAGACGCTGTAACTGACCGCCCGATACCTGATGCGGGAACCGGTCGCCAATGGTTTCGGGATTGGGCAGCGCCAGCTCCCGGAACAGGCCGATCGCTTTGGCTTTCGCGTCTTTGCGGGTCATCGTGCCGTGAATAACCACTGGCTCAATCACCTGGTCGAGGATCTTCATGCCCGGATTAAATGACGCCGCGGCGCTCTGGGCGATATAAGCGACCTTGTTGCCGCGAAACGCGCGCAGCTGGCCAGGCGTCAGACTGTTCACGTCGGTGCCGGCAACGTGAATATTGCCCTCAGCGATGCGGCAGCCGTTGCGGGCATAGCCCATCAGTGCCATGGCAATGGTGGTTTTTCCGGAGCCGGATTCGCCAATCAGCGCCAGCACCTCACCTTTCTGCACCGTGAAGTGAATGTCAGACACGAGGTCGATCTCTTCGCCGCGATCGGTCTGTGCGGTGACGCGCAGTTTATCCACCGAAATCACCGGCATGGCGGTATGTGGTGTCACGTTCATGCTCCCTCCTTCGCCAGCGTCATCGGACGCATCGCCTGCAGGCTGTCAATAAACAGGTTGGCACCAATGGTCAGGCTGGCAATCGCCAGAGCGGGCATCAGTACCGCGGGCGAGCCATCAAACAGCCCCTGCATGTTTTCACGTACCAGCGTGCCCCAGTCGGCGTACGGCGGCTGCACCCCCAGGCCGAGGAAGCTCAGGCCGCTCAGCAGCAGCACGATGTAGACAAAGCGCAGGCCAAAGTCCGTCAGCATCGGATGCACCATGTTAGGCAGGATATCGTGAATGGCGATATACCAGCGGCTTTCGCCCCGCAGCCGTGACGCCCGGACGTAATCCATGCTGCGCAGCGAGCTGGCCATAGCAAACGCGATGCGGAATGCGCCCGGCCAGTAGGTGAACACCGCCGTCAGGATCAGCATGGGCAGTGAGGAGCCAAACACCGCGACAATCATCAGCGACAGCACTTTGCCAGGCAGCACCAGCAGCGCATCGTTGACGCGGCCCAGCAGCTCCTCCAGCCAGCGTCCCGTTACCGCCGCCAGCAGTGCCAGCAGCGTGCCAATCAGGCTGGCCAGCAGCGCCGCACTCAGTGCCAGGCCGATGGAGAACTTCGCGCCGTAGAGAATCCGGCTCAGCATGTCGCGCCCCAGGTAGTCGGTCCCCAGCAGGTTATCGGCCGTCATGCCGCCCATCAGCGGGCCACCGCCGATGTCATCAATGCTGTGCGGGGCCAGTGGCGTGCCAAACACCGCCATCAGCAGCCAGAACAGCGACATGATCAGACCCAGCCGACCTGACCAGGAGAGCGACTGTAAGAAACGCCAGGGCAACAAGAGAGTATTCATGCGCTTCTCCATTTCGGGTTAAAGGCGATAGTCAGAATGTCGGCCGCCAGCAGCAGAACCAGGTAGCAGGCGGCGAAGAGCATCACGCAGAGCTGCACAACCGGCAGGTCGCGGTTACTGACCGCATCCACCAGCTGGCTGGCCAGACCGGGATAGCTGAAGATGGTTTCGATGATGATCACCCCGCCAAACAGGTAGGAGAGGCTCAGCGAAATCGCATTGGCGATAGGTCCGACCGCGTTAGGCAGCGCGTGACGCAGCACAGCACGCAGTGGCGATACCCCTTTCAGCAGCGCCATCTCCAGGTAAGGGCTGTCGAGCTGGTTGATAATGGCGGCCCGCGTCATGCGTGCCATCTGCGCCACCAGCACGCAGCAGAGCGTCAGCACCGGCAACGCATAGGCTTTGAGGTAGCTCAGCAGGTCGCTGTCCGGACTGCCGAACGACATCGCCGATACCCAGTGCAGCTTCACGGCGAAGATCAGCACCGCCACGGTCGCGACCAGGAACTCCGGCACGGCCACCGTCGCCATGGTGCCGATAACCAGCGCCCGATCAAGCCGGGAACCGCGATTCATCGCCGCGATAATGCCGATAATCAGTGCCAGCGGCACGCAGATCAGCGTGGTGATGCCCGCCAGTTCAAAGGTGGCGGGTATGCGTTGCGCTACCAGCTGCGAGACCGGCAGATGGCTGGCAAACGAGATGCCAAAGTCACCCTGCACCATACCCGTCAGCCAGTGGAGATAGCGCACCAGTAAAGGCTGATCGAGACCCAGCTGCTGCCGTAACGCCGACACCGTTTCCGGCGTGGCGTTCTGGCCGAGGATCATCTGCGCCGCGTCACCCGGCAGCAGGCTGGTGATGAAAAACACCACCGCCGAGACGATAAGCAACGTCAGGATGCCGGCACCAATGCGCCGGGCAATCAGGAACAGCATGTATCGGTTCATCGGCGAACTCCTTACTCAGATAAAATCAGGCTGACAGCCACGCAAACTCATGGAAGCGATAGCCCATCATCATGCCCGACGGCCAGGACTCGACCCCTTTGACCTTTTTGTTGTAGCCATCGGTGGAGCTGATAAAGGTCGGGATAATCGTGCCGCAGTGGTCATAAATCAGCGTCTGCATGTCGCCATACATCTGCTTGCGCTTTGCCTGATCGCGTTCTCCGCGCGCGGCGACCACCAGCTGATCAAACTGCGGATTTTTCCAGCCCGACTCATTATTCGGTGCGGTAGAGAGATAAAACTGTGAGAAGAGCATGTCGAGCGTCGGACGCGGATTTATCGAGCCATATCCCACCGGATCTTTCATCCAGTGCGAAGACCAGTAACCGTCATACGGCACGCGTCGCACTTTGATGTTCAGGCCTGCCCCGCGCGCCATCTGCTGGATCATCTGCCCACCTTCGTTCGCGCCTTCAATGTTGGGCGTCGTGATGATCTCTACTGTAGCGCCAGCCATGCCCGCTTTTTTAATGTGGAACTTCGCTTTTTCTATGTCGAGCGGACGCGGTTTGAGGTCGGCGTTGTAAAGCGGATGCCATGGCGGCACCGGCGTGTCATTACTGACGTCGCCGTAACCCTGCAGTACCGTTTTCACCAGCATTTCGCGCGGCTGCAGATATTTCATCGCCAGCACAAAATCCTCGTTGTTACCCGGCTTCATGTCGGTGCGGATAATCAGGTTGGTGTACATGCCTGATTTGCTCTCCAGTATGCCAAACTCGCTGCTGGCTTTAATGCGTTTGCAGTCCGCGGCGCTCAGGGTGGAGACCATCTGCAGATCGCCCGACATCAGGGCATTGACACGCGCCGCGTTGTCAGTGACGCCGATCAGCTCCACCTCATCCAGATGCGGCAGGCCGGGCTTGTAGTAATTGGGATTTTTGGTGCCGATGGTACGTGTGCCTGGCATAAAGGTTTTGCAGACAAACGGACCGGTGCCGATGCCTTTGCTGAAGTCGGTGGTGCCGTCTTTGACAATCAAAAACGGTGGCGTCGCCAGCATGTAAGGGACGTCAAAGTTGGCGCTGTTCAGCTCCAGTTGTACCTCGTTATCATTGACCGCACTGAAAGTTTTGAACTGATCGGCCAGCTTAAAGGCGATTGAGGCGATGGCCGGATCTTTGTGGCGGCTGAGCGAGAAGATCACATCTTTAGCGGTCAGGGGTTTGCCATCATGGAAGGTGACGCCCTTGCGCAGTTTAATATGCCAGGTGATACCGTCGCTGGATTCCACTGATTCGGCCAGCGCCGGTTGCGCCATCAGGTTTTTGTCCAGTTCGGTCAGACCGCTGTAGAACATGAACTGGCGGGTGTAGTCCGCGCTGTTGTTACTTTTAGCCGGATCGAGCGTGTCGGTGGCGGAGGCATTCGACATTGCCGCCCGCAGTTTACCGCCTTTGACCGGCTTGTCGTCCGCCAGTGCCGCACCGGAAAAGCCCACCAGCCCGCTGCTCATCACCGCACCGGCGGAAAGAATCTTCATCAGGCTGCGACGTGACAGCGAGCCTTCGGTGATCATGCGCGTCAGTGCCGGATTTACCGCATCAGCGTCGTTATTATCAAATTTACTCATCTCTCTACCCTCAATAGTCAGGCGAACCGGGATCATGTTCTGGCGGTGCTGGCAACCTGGCGGCCAGCACCCGACGGGACGTTAAGAAAGGCGATCCTTTGCTTTGTAATAGAGTCCTGCGAGCGGTAAAAACCATGGCTTGCCGTGATAACCTGGCAGCGCGGGCCATGCATCACGCTGCCAGGGATTTTCAGTGCGCTTTTCGGCCAGCAGATCGGCCATGACCCGCCCCATCCACACCGACATCTGCGTGCCGTGGCCGCTGTAGCCCAGCGAATAGAAGAGGCCATCCTGTTCACCCGCGTGCGGGAGACGGTCGGCGGTCATATCGACCATGCCACCCCAGCAATAATCCACCTCTGCCTGGCCGAGCTGCGGCAGCATCTGCTTCATCGCATGATGCAGGATCTCGCCGCTGCGCGAATCAGATGTCGGGTTGCTGACCGCAAACCGCGCCCGCCCGCCAAACACCAGCCGGCTGTCGGCCGTGGTACGGAAGTAGTTGCCGATATTCAGCGATGTCACGTAGGTTCGGTTATGGGGCAGCACCTGGCGCAGCAGCGCCGGGTCGAGCGCTTCCGTCACCACAATAAAGCTGCCGACCGGCACAATGCGGCGCTGAAACCAGGGGAAAGGGCCGACGTTGGAGCAGCCCGTCGCCATTAGCACTTTATCCGCCAGAAGGGTGCCCTGCGCGGTGTGAATCCGGTGCTGATAGCCCTTCAGACGTTCCAGCTTCGTCACGGCGTGGTGCGGGTAAATTTTCGCCCCGCTGCGGGCGGCGGCCTCAGCCAGCCCGATGCCAAACTTGCCCATGTGCATCTGACCACCACGCTTCTGCAGCAGGCCGCCGTGGAATTTGTCACTGGCGATTTCGTCGCGCACCGCCGTTTTGTCGAGCAATTCGATCTCGGGGTCCACAGTGCGACGCATCAGTTCATAAGCTTCCCGCAGCCCGGCGACATGCGACGCTTTGCTGGCGAGCTTGAGCTTGCCGCACAGCCGGAAGTCGCAGTCGATCGCTTCATCCTGGATCAGTTGCTGGACGTAGCTCACCGCGTCGTCAAATGCCCGGTAGAAGCGGCTGGCCTGCTCCAGACCCTGACTCGCCACCAGCGAGGCGAAGTTCTGCGCCACACCGGTATTGCAGTGGCCGCCGTTGCGTGCCGAGGCCTGGCTCATGACGTCGCCACTCTCCAGCAGCACCACGCTGATGCCGCTGCGCGCCAGGTTAAGGGCTGCCGAGACGCCAGTGAAGCCGCCGCCAATCACCACCACATCCGCCTGGGCGGGCAGCGGTTCGCGGGCAGCACCGGTAAAGGCGGGAGCCGTGGCCTGCCAGAACGATTCCAGTTTCATGGGGGGTCCTCAGAGTCCGACGACGCCAGGCAGGCCGCCGATATCTTTGATTTCGGTGTACTGGTAGTACGGGTTCGCCGGTTCATGACCGCGATTAACCCAGACTTTGTTTTTGATGCCGAGATCGTAGGCGGTCATCAGGTCATAGCGGAAGCTGGAGGAGACGTGCAGGATCTCTTCCGGGCCACAGCCAAGCTTATCCAGCATGTACTCAAAGCCCTTCATCTGCGGTTTGTAGGCACCCGCCTCTTCCGCCGTGATGGTCATGTGGATGGGCGCACCCAGACGCGGTATATGGTGCGGGATAAGGTCTTTCATCGAGTTGGTCAGCAGCACCAGCGGAAATTCTTTTGCGACTTTCGCCAGCCCGGCCGGCACGTCGGGGTGCGGCCCCCAGCTGGCGCAATCGGTGTAAATGAAGTCGCTGTCGGCTTTGTCCCACTTAACGCCCCACTTTTTGCAGGTGCGCTGGATGGCATTGCTGACCACGTCGTAATAAGGTTTCCATGCGCCGAGCACCTCATCCAGCCGGTAGCTGGCAAAGTCGGTGGTGAAGGCGTGCATGGCTTCAGGATCGACGCGGTCGCTGAAACAGCGTTCTGCCGCACCGGCCATATCGAAGCGAATCAGCGTGCCGTAACAGTCAAACGTGATGAATTTCGGTTTAAACAGTGCCATGTAACACCCTCGTCTTGTCAGTTGCGCTTAGAAATCGATGAGTACGCTCTTCTGGCGCTGGCAGGCCTGAAACGCCTGACGCCCTAAATCTTTACCTATGCCGGAGCCGAGAAAACCGCCGGTGGGAATGATGAAGTCGCCGGAGCGGCCATAGCGATTGATCCAGACGGTGCCTGCGTCAATCGCCCGCATCGCCCGCAGCGCGCGCGGCAGGCTCAGGGTGTGGACACCGGCGCAGAGACCGTAGGTGTCGTGCGCAGCCATCGCCAGTCCCTGCTCTTCATCATCAAAGGTCTGCACCGTCAGCACCGGGCCAAAGATCTCCTGCTGCACCGCCGGGTTATCCTGCGATACATGACTCAGCAGCGTCGGCTGCCAGAACCAGCCGTTGTCGGTGTCAGCAAAGCGCTCTCCGCCCACCAGCACCTCTGCGCCCTGCGCTTTTGCGGCTTCAATGACCGAGCAGACTTTGTTGCCCTGGCGTTCATCGATCAGCGGCGCATAGCGGCTGCCCTCCTGCCAGGTGACGCCCGGTTTCACTTCCCGGCAAAGCTGGGCCAGTCGCTCAACCAGCGGATCGGCAATGTTGCGCTGCACAATAAGACGGGTACCCGCCACGCACGCCTGACCGCCGTTGGCGGTGAAGCCGCGCAGAATGCGCTGAGCCAGCACCTCAAGGTCACCCGCATCATCAAATACCAGCTGCGGGCTTTTGCCGCCCAGCTCCAGGGTCACCGGTTTCATGCCGTGCTGCACGGCATCGCTCATGATGCGCGCGCCGGTCAGGGTCGAGCCGGTAAACGAAACTTTGCGCACCAGTGGATGTTTCACCAGCGCGCTGCCGGTCACCGCGCCACTGCCCTGCACAATGTTCAGTACGCCCGCTGGCAGGCCCGCCTGAATCGCCAGTTCGGCCATGCGCACCGTCGAAAACGGGGTCAGTTCAGAGGGTTTCAGCACCACCGCATTGCCTGCTGCCAGCGCAGGTCCGCATTTCCAAGACGCCATCGACAGCGGGAAATTCCACGGGGTAATCGCGGCGATGACGCCATAGGGTTCCGCAATCAGCATGCCGAGGCTGCTGTCGCGGGTGGGAAAGAGATCGCCGCTGTATTTGTCCGCGCATTCGGCGTAGAAGCGAATTGCCTCGGCGGTAAACGGAATTTCATGCAGCACCACGTCGCTGATGGGTCGCGTTGAGCCCAGCGCTTCCAGCTGAGCCAGCAGCGCGTCCTGCTCAATCAAATCAGCCCAGCGGCGTAACACGCGACCGCGTTCACGCGGCGGACAGCCAGACCAGCCGCTGGTTTTCAGCGCCTGATGCGCGACGGTGACGGCACGATCGACATCCTGCGGCGTGGCGTCCTGCAGCGTGGCATAGACCCTGCCATCAGAGGGACGTTTAACCTCAAAGGCTGCGCCCTGGCTCTGGCAGTGCTGGCCGCCAATATAATGGCCAGCCGGAAGAGAAACTTTTTCAGGGTCGAAACTTAACATGGAAGAATTCCTTATTTGTAACACCCATCAATTGCTGGCTTATTAGCGTTTTTAACTGGCGATTTCTGCGCTGTTAATAAGCTAATGCAGAAAGTATGCCAGCCGGACAAAAAATAAAAATGCGTTTAAAACAGCGCAAAAAAATTTTCTGCCGTATTGCCGGGGTAATTTTTGCGGATTTGCCGAACAATTAAACAGATGATTTACTTCACAAAATTTATGCGCCCTGCTGGTGCAACCTGCACGGAAATTGCACCAAAGCGGATATTCCGGCTCAGGCTGCTCACTTCTGCGTTCATGACACACCCATTTACCGACGGGCCTCACATCCCTGATAAATTCTTTACTTTTTAAAGAGGATTATTTGACGCCGCAGAAATAATTCTGTGCGTCAGGCAAAAAAAAACGCCAGCCGGATCGTCCGGCTGGCGTTCAGGTCATATTTAATTACAGACTGCCAATGTGAAACGTTTTCTGCTCCAGATATTCATCAATTCCGTAGCGGGATCCTTCCCGGCCAATACCGGAAAGTTTCACGCCACCAAAGGGAGCAACTTCAAGAGAAATCGCGCCGGTATTAAAGCCGACCATGCCAAACTCCAGCGCCTCCGCCACCCGCCAGGCACGCCGGATATTTTCGGTAAAGAAGTAGGCACCCAGGCCGTAAGGCGTGTCATTCGCCATCGCGATCGCCTCCTCTTCATTATCAAAGATAAACAGGGGCGCGACCGGACCGAATGTTTCTTCATGGGCGATGCGCATGCTGGACGTGACCTCGCCGAGCACCGTGGGCTGCACAAAGGTGCCGTTGCCCTGGCTGATGCCGCCGGTCAGCAGCGTGGCCCCCTGGCTGAGCGCATCATCGATGTGACCATTCACTTTTTCTACCGCGCGGGGGTTGATCAGCGGACCAATGGTGCTGTCGGGCGCAAAACCGTCGCCCACTTTCAGGGTGGCGACCGCCTCCAGCAGTCGCGCGGTGAAGCGCGGATAGATATTGCGCTGCACCAGGATGCGGTTGGCGCAGACGCAGGTCTGCCCGGCGTTGCGGAACTTGCTGAGCATGACACCCGCGACCGCAATCTCAATGTCGGCATCATCGAACACGATCAGCGGCGCGTTGCCGCCCAGCTCCAGGCTCAGACGTTTGATGCTGTCAGCGCTCTGCTGCATTAATAACTGCCCGATGCGGGTCGAGCCGGTAAAGGAGATTTTACGTACCGTACGGCTACCAGTCAGTGCCGCGCCAATCTCCGTGGGCAGGCCGGTGAGTACCTGTAATACGCCTGACGGGAAACCGGCACGCTCTGCCAGTACCGCGAGGGCCAGTGCCGAGAGCGGCGTTAATTCAGAAGGCTTGACGATAATCGGGCATCCGGCGGCCAGCGCGGGGGCCACCTTGCGGGTGATCATCGCAATCGGGAAGTTCCAGGGTGTGATGGCGGCGGCAACGCCTACCGGCTGTTTCAGCACCAGAATGCGCCGGTCATCGCTGGGCGCAGGAATGGTGTCGCCATAGATACGGCGCGCCTCTTCCGCGAACCATTTCACAAAACTGGCTCCGTAGAGTACTTCACCTCTGGCTTCCGCCAGCGGTTTTCCCTGCTCGGCAGTCATGATGATTGCCAGGTCATCAGCATGTTCAATAATCAGCTGATGCCATTTTTCCAGCAGTACGGCACGGCTGGCGTTAGTGGTTTTGCCCCAGCTGATGCGTACCGTTTCCGCATAGGCTATCGCCTGCTCTGTTTCCGCTCGGCCCAGCGCCGGAATGGTCGCCAGTGTTTCGCCCGTGGCGGGATCGGTAACCGGCAGCGTGGCACCCTGATGTGCATCCTGCCAGCGTCCGGCAAACAGCGCCTGCTGGCGCAGCAGATCGCTGTCTTTAAGTTGTAATCGCGACATAACATCCCCTTGTGGTCAGCTGATTCCACTTTATCGCGCCGGGTCAGCGCAGGATGTTGTTGTGCGGGGTCAGAAAGGTCAGTTAAAGAGTTTTTCGCGGGGATTTGAAATTTTATGCTGTGCGGAAATGCGTGCGCATCCCGCGGGATGCGCACGCGCTTTAAATCTGGAAGTCGATGATCGGCTCGTCGTCATTACTGTAGGAGAGTGCCTGACGTTTGATCTCCTCCAGAGACAGGTTAGCGTTGCAGAGTTCCAGGAACTGCCAGACGTAGTTACGCTGCAGCTGTCCCCGCTTGAGACCGAGCCAGACGGTGCTGGCATCAAACAGATGTGTGGCGTCGATGCGTACCAGCTCTTCGCTCTCTTCAGTTTCACACGCCTGATCGGCCAGTATCCCAACGCCGAGACCAAGTTTAACGTAGGTTTTTACCACGTCGGAGTCCTGGGCGCTGAGCACGATATCCGGTTTTAAACCCGCCGACTGGAAGGCACGGTCAACCCGCGAACGGCCAGTGATACCCTGGCGGTAAGTAATGAGGGGATAACGGCTGAGGGTGCTCAGTGAAACCGGCTGATTCTGAACCAGCTCATGATCTTTCGGCACCAGCAACGCATGATGCCAGCTGAACCAGGGGAACGCCGCCAGACTGCTGTTATTGACCAGCATTTCACTGGCAATGCCGATGTCTGCTTCACCGGCCAGCAGCATGGTGACAATTTCCTGTGGCGATCCCTGATTGAGTTCCAGCCGGACGTTGGGGTAGAGCTGACGAAACGCTTTGATGATTTTCGGCAGGCTGTAGCGCGCCTGAGTATGGGTCGTTGCAATGGTCAGGATGCCGCTGGTTTCATTGGTAAAGACATCGGCCAGACGTCGTACCTTCCCCGCTTCATCAAGGATGCGTTCGGCGATGGTCAGCAGCGCTTTACCCGGTTCGGTCATTCCCAGCAGGCGCTTACCGCGACGAATAAAAATCTCAACGCCCAGTTCATCTTCCAAATCACGAATGTGCCGACTGACACCTGACTGAGAGGTAAACAGCGTGTTAGCGACTTCCGTTAAATTAAACTCACAGCGGGCCGCCTCGCGGATGATTTTAAGCTGCTGGAAATTCACGGTATTTACCTCCCTTTACATAATCTGATTCCCTGATGTTAAGAACAATTATTGATAACAGGAAATACTAAAAAATTTGGCTTTATGACTTTAGGGAATATACAGATTGAGACAGAGAGGTATTAAGAAGGCTGAGACAGGCGGCCGGACTTCAGTTGCTGACTGAAATCCGGCCTGGTGAAGAAGCTATTTCACCGAGGGCGATAGGTTATGCATTCTGGCCATATCTGCTTTCCACTCTACATAACTTGCTTCAAGGATCCAGAGACAGGTTGCACCCTTATCCGTTGTCAGTAGCGCCATACGTGTTTGTTGATAAAAATCCTCAATAGCGGCTGTCGGACGCTCAGCCGGAATGCTGCAGATAATGTCTGTACCTGCCATATGGGGCCACGTTCTGGCGTCAATAACGCGTAACATTTCCAGCACGTCCGGGGGATTTTTTGCCAGAGCCGAGGCCAGAGCATCCTCCAGCCGGATTGCCTGCTGAACATCAGCTGTCGCTGCCAACTGCGGTACCCTGGCAAGCCAGGCTTGCTCTCCTGATGCAATGCTCTTTATCGGATCCTCCTGGTCGGGTGTGTTTGCTCCCGCCCAGACCAGACAGGGCAGAAGGCTAATCAGTATCAGATTTTTCATCGGACCACCTCCAGCATTCCGCCTTCTCGCAGCACACGTCGCCGGGTCGCAAATGACATAATGATGCAGCCTTGTGAGGCGAAACCCGCTGGCTTATTCACCCTTTCACCATGAATGCGGAACGCCGAACGGCCAAAAGATTCTCCGGATGTCTGCTCCAGAATAATGGTCAGGGGTCCTTTTGATGTGGAGTGTCCTGCAATCCTGTACGTTCCCTGAGGAAGGGGTCCCATCCCTCTGACGTGCTGGCGATCGGGATTATTTTTATTAGTCAGATTTCCTGAGTAGCCAGCCTCAATAAATTCACGGTTATGGTATAAGCGACCCGTGCTTTGCTCATATGTCCATGTCATCGTTATATTCCTTTATGCGGTTACTCGTTCATTCCAGCTGTCCGAGTGGATGATATTTCCATCTACATATCGCCAGGTTATTTTTTCATAAATTAACTCTACTGCTTCCAGATGATTCCGCGCCTCACCATAGCAGGATTTAACGTCATATATTATCGGCCCCACACAGATAACGGTTACGCCTTCCATCAGGGTAGTGAAATATTCAACTTCCTGGCCTGCGTCATTAATCCGGTAAAACCGCATTTCTGCTGAGCGAAGCTTTTGACCTGAGGTCACAGCCCTGTAAAGCCAGGGACTGGACATATCGATCTCTTTATCAAAACTGTAAGAGGAGTGTTCCCGGATAGCCGTTGTTTTACCCGTCACGTCGTCTGTCGAGAGCATGATGCCGTGATTCAGGCCGAGGACTTCAATAGCGCCTTCACGACCTGCCACCTCGACGGATCCAGCAATCATGTTGTTACCGTCATCTTTGAGCCAGAGATAAGCTGGAATAGCCATAATTTTAAACTCCCTTTAAAAAGACAAGCCAGCATTCAATCTGCTGACAACCCTGCTACATTCATAACCTGATTAAACTAAACCCCGGCAAACAACAGATCAATTTTCGTACAACATTAAAAAGATCTGTTTAACACTTTATTGTTCCAGATATAAAAAACCTGAAATAATCCGGTATCACGGATAAAAATACGAACCCGAAAGCTATTCAGAATAGTTAAACCATCGCGCAGCCATTCTTTATGCCAACCGGGCCTGCCCCCGCACCAAAATATTCAAATTGTGATGAAACTGTTAACCGTAATATTTTCGGCCTCATCCAACGAGAAGTTCGGACAAGAAAATAAAGAAAGAAATCACAGGCGGGGCTTTTGGAGAAGCATCCGTAGCGCTGAGGAACAACCGGAGGCAAGGATGAGCCGACAGGACATCGGCGAAAGGACGGTTCGCGCCAGGGATGGCGCGTCCGGCCGGTCTGCTGGCCGCATGGCGTGACGAGGGCACCCCGCAAAGCGGAGCACGCAGGCTGCCGGACGCCGGGACTGTTAAGGGGCGGGCGTCCGCCCCTTGACGCGTTCGCCTGCACGGAGAACCTGAAACTGCCCACTGTCTGGCGGGCCTAACCTTCTCAGTGTGAACGCGCTGCAAAGCTTAACCTCAGCCCCCGAGAAAGCGACCCTACCCCACTAACATCAACTCCCGCTCCTCATTCAGCGGCTTATTCAGCAGTGACAGCAGGATATTTTTCACGGCCTGTGCAGAAGGCGACAGTGGCAAACGGGCGGAGATGTTCAGCGACAAAGGCAGACTCAGTGAGGGGCTGTTGATGCGTGACATCCAGGCATCCGTCGAACCCACCAGCGCACGGGCGGCGGATTCAGGTAATACGGTGACACCCATGCCGCTGGAAATTGCTGCGGTCAGGGTTGAAATCGATTCGATCTCACCAATAATGCGCGCACTCAGGCGACGCAGTGAAAAGGCTTCATCCACCCGTTTGCGCACTGCGCTGTAGTCGCGCGGTAAAAACAGGCTCATCTGCGCCACATCGGCCAGATCGACGCTGGCACCTGGGTAATCGGTTGCACCGACCAGGAAGAGATCTTCTTTCATCAGCGGCACGCTGTTGATTCCGGCAGTCGGCGCGCGATCGTACAGCACTGCCATATCCAGCTGACCGTTCATCACTTTCTCATTCAGCACGCTGCCGCTGTTTTCGTGCAGGTAGACCAGTATTTCAGGAAACTGATCGCGGACGGTCTGCAGCAGCGGCATGGTCAGCGATGAGGCTGCCGTGCCCGGTGCCAGTCCAATCGACACCTGGCCGCTCAGCACCTGACCGGCATTGATCACCGCTGTCTGGGCCTGCTCGCACTGGCGCAGAATAGTACGCGCATGGCCATAGAGAATCTTTCCGGCTTCTGTTGGCGTGACGCCGCGCTTGGTGCGGATCAGCAGCTGCTGATCCAGCTCATTCTCCAGCGTTGCCACCTGCTGACTGAGTGCAGGCTGTGCGATGTGCAGCACTTCGGCTGCCTGCGTCAGACTGCCGATATCGACGATTTTCACAAAGTACTTCAGTCGTCTTAAATTCATCTTGCCTCCGTCACTTACCCTGAATAGCGAAAGGTGTCTGGCCCATCGCTCTGATGACAGAGATTTTGCAAGATGCAGGCCAGGTTTAAATCCTGCGCCTCGCCCGTCAGCCAGATTTTTCCTAACGGCCCGGAAAATAAGCGTTTCTGATTACCTCTTAAGGGTTAATAAGGATCAGGAATGCGTAATAGCAAGGGAGGACACGAGCGGGCGCACTGTGGCAGTGCAGATGCTGCGAGTCAGACGTGCAGAAAAGTGATGACGGGCTGTACAGTTTTAGTGCAGTGGAAACGTATTGCACCGGATGAAGGCTTGCCGGGCTTACAAAAAAGCATTAACTAACTGACTGAGAATGTAACCGCTATCAGCGGGATTTCTTATCGCTGACGCTTCCTGAAGACAAAAAAGCAACCGTTGCCTTCTCCCGTTGCGGAAGAAGGCAACGCCTGCTGATTAACGTTTTTTACGGTTACGGTGCATGTCGATAGAAACCGCGGCCACGATGATTATCCCTTTAATAATGTCCTGAATGTAGGCGTCAACACCCACGAAGGTGAATCCGCTTTTGATCAGACCGAGGATAACCGCGCCGATTAATGTGCCGGTGATACGACCGACACCACCCATCAGGCTGCTGCCGCCGATAACGGCTGCGGCTATTGCATCCAGCTCGTAGGACATCCCCATGCTCGACTGACCGCTGCTGACACGCGCCGCCAGTACCACACCCGCCAGGCCAGAGAGCGCACCGGCAATGGTGTAGACGATGATCAGATACTTATTAACGTTGATACCGGAGACTTTCGCCGAGGTCATGTTGCCGCCGATGGCGTAAACATATTTACCGTAGCGGGTATGTTTCAGGGCGATATGGAACAGCAGTGCCACCACCAGGAAAATCACGACCGGCATGGCACCCTGACCGATTGAGGTAAAACCATCGGAAAGGAAGCTGATCGGATTACCCTGGGTGTAATACTGCGCCAGACCGCGTGCTGACACCATCATGCCCAGCGTGGCAATAAAGGGCGGAATGCCGGTGCGGGTAATGAGTACACCATTGACCGCACCCGCCAGCAGACCAACACCGATACCGGCCGCGATAGGGATCACCGCAGGCATATTGACCAGCGATGGATACATGGGTGACAGGCTGTCAGAAGTCTGCGCCAGACTGGCAGCGACCACCGCCGCCAGGGCGATGACGGAACCGGACGAGAGATCGATACCTGTGGTGATAATGACCTGGGTCACGCCAACGGCGATAATCCCGATAATCGCCACCTGCAGGACAATCAGGATGAGACGGTTGGTGTTGAGCAGGAAAGACTGGTCACGCACGTACCAGCCGAACATTTCAAAAATCAACGCAATCCCCACCATCACCACAAAAATGCCAGTGTCTTTCGGCAGTTTATGGCGCAGGCTGGCAAAAAAAGAGGGTTGCTGCGGGGCTGCCGGGGTAGCAGTAGCTTTCATATTGCTCATAGTGGTCTCGCGCCTCACTCGGATGCCAACGACAGAATGGTTTCCTGATCGGCTTCTTCTTTATTGAGGATGCCGGTTATACGCCCGCCGTGCATCACCATCACCCGGTCGCTCATGCCAAGGATTTCCGGCAGTTCGGAGGAGACCATGATGATAGCCACGCCACGGTTGGCGAGTTCACTGATTAAGCGGTAAATCTCCGCTTTTGCACCGACGTCAATGCCGCGCGTCGGTTCGTCCAGAATCAGAATCTTTGGCTGCGCCAGCAGCCAGCGGGCAATCAGTACCTTCTGCTGATTACCGCCGCTGAGGTTATTGATGATCTGATCCATGGTCGGCGTTTTGATATTGAGCCGACGGATTTGCTCCATGCAGTCCTGCGCCATCTTCACATGACTGACAAAACCGCTTTTGCCGCTGTACTCCGGCATGTTGACGATGCTCATGTTCTCCATCACCGACAGCACCAGAAACAGGCCGGACTTTTTACGGTCCTCGGTCAGGAACGCCATGCCCTTTTCAATTGCGGTTGAGGGTGAGTCGATCGTCACCGGTACGCCATCAATCAGGATCTCACCGCTGTCAAAACTCTCCATGCCGAACAGGCTCTCCATCACCTCGCTGCGACCGGCCCCCACCAGCCCGGCGACACCGAGGATTTCACCCCGGCGCACGCTGAAACTGACATCGGTGAAACGATCTTTGCAGGTGAGGTTACACACCGTCAGCACCTCTTCGCCGATGGCGCTGTTGAATTTCGGGAACAACTGCGTCAGCTCGCGTCCTACCATCTGTGTGATCAGTGACTGACGGGTATATTTCGCCGTCTGATCGCTGGCGATCCAGCTGCCGTCGCGGAAGATACTGACTTCATCAGTGATGTTGAAAATCTCATCCATCTTGTGGCTGATATAGATGATTGCTTTGCCCTGCTCCCGCAGATCGCGAATGATGGTAAACAGATGCGCCACTTCGGTTTCCGTCAGCGCGGAGGTCGGCTCATCCATAATGACGATGTCTGAATCCCAGGAGACCGCTTTGGCAATCTCGACCATCTGCTGCGACGCAATACTCAGCTCACCCACCATCCGATCGGCTTTCAGGCGGATATTCAGGCGGTTGAGCAGTTCCTGCGTCTTCTGATTAAGTCGGGCGTGATCGACCAAGCCAAACTTCATCGGCTCACGGCCGAGCCAGATATTCTCGGCGACGGTCATGAAAGGCACCAGATTAAGTTCCTGGTGGATCATTGAAATGCCGGAACGCAACGCGTCCATGGTGTCCTGAAACTGCACCGGCTCCCCTTTAATTTTGATGGTGCCCTTATCGGGACGATACATCCCGATAAGGCACTTCATTAAAGTGGATTTGCCCGCGCCATTTTCGCCCATCAAGGCATGTACCGTTCCCGGACGCACCCGCAACGACACGTTGTCGAGAGCTTTGACGCCGGGGAAGAACTTGCTGATGCCTTCGGCTTCAAGCGCAAACGCGTTCATACATCACCTCCGTACAGCTGGGTCGGGAACGATTATTTCAGGTTACGATTGGTAAACTGTTCCATGTTTTCTTTGGTAATCAGCTGGTAAGGGATGTTGATGATTTTCTGGACTTTCTCGCCCTTCACCAGTTTGATCGCCGTCTGCACCGCACCTTCACCCTGGCCCTGCGCATCCTGGAACACCGTAGCGACCATCTTGCCCTGCTTCAGCATCTGCAGTGCATCCGGCGTGCCATCGACGCCAGCGATCAGGATTTTGTCCGGATTTTTACCCAGCGCCTGAAGCGCACCGATCGCCATTTCATCGTTGTTCGACGCGATGGCATTGATTTCATCACCCGCCGTCATCCAGTTACTGACGACATCCACCGCGTCGTTACGGGTAAATTTGGCGGTCTGTTTCTGCACGATTTTGATGCCAGGGAATTTAGCGGCGACTTCTTCCACACCTTTGGTACGGTCGCGGGTCGCTTCGTTCGCCAGGTCACCCATCAGGATGGCGACGTTGCCTTTGCCGTTCATCGCTTTAGCCAGCGCTTCCATCTGTAAGCGCCCGGCCAGTTCTGAATCGGAACCCACATAGGCCATTTTGCCGGTCAGTTCCGCCTGTGGACGGCGGTTGACAAAAATCAGCGGGATACCCGCTTTGCTCGCCTGATCCATAATCGGTTTCACCGCATTGGTGTCGACCGGGTTGACGATCAGGGCATCCACGCCCTGACCGATAAAGTTCTGAACCTGCTGAAGCTGCTGTGAAACGTCGCCTTTTGCATCCTCAACCTGGCCTTTAACGCCATCCTTCTGCATCTCCTTCTGCATTGAAGTACGCAGAATCGTCAGGAAGTTGTCATCAAACAGCGCCATTGAGACACCCACTGAGATATCTTTTGCCATAACCGCGGCAGGTAACATGCAGGCTAACAGTGAGGCGACAATCGTTTTTTTAATGTTCATAGGGACCCTTCTTATTTGTTAACTTGCTCAGCGGCTGTACCCGCGAATGAAAAATATCTTTTACATTCATCCAGCCTGTCTGGCGTCTGTTTGAGGAAATTTAAGGTAAGACTTCAGGTTATGGCTATTTTTGTGATCGACCACTCCTTTTCACAATCACTTGATCTGCAAACAGTTAGTTTAAGAATGCCGTTTCATTTCCGGATGATAATCACGACCGTGATGATAAGCAGTTTATTTGTTCCATATAATCTCGTTTTGAAATTTTTATCATAAAAGCACTGAAACAGCTGTTTTAACATCGGCAAACAACAAAACTTTGACATGCCTCTAACATCTGCCGAGAAATGCCCGTAAAGTGAGATCCTGTTGGCAGTTTGAAAAGCCAGCAGAAGTGCGTAAAAACCGCCAATCCGCTGCTTTTACGAGCATCTGAACGCAATTCAGTAAACAGGGCTTTGACAAGCGGGATCAGCGCCGTTAATATTCGCCCCGTTCAAGCGATTCCTCTGTAGTTCAGTCGGTAGAACGGCGGACTGTTAATCCGTATGTCACTGGTTCGAGTCCAGTCAGAGGAGCCAGAATTAGAAAAGCCCGCTCAGGGAAACCTGAGCGGGCTTTTTGCATTTATGTATTTAATCACGGCGGCATGGTTTTACCGCCTGAGGCTTACACCACGAATCCGTAGTGGGAACCATCCGGCAGCTCCACTACCAGCTGCAGTTTTCCCCCTGCCGCATCGACGTAGCGTTTGAGCGTGGAAAGCTTCAGGTCACGCCCCGGCTTCTCCATGCCCGCCACGGTCGGCTGTGTGATGCCCAGCGCCTGCGCCATTTCCACCTGCGTTTTCTGTACTTTCTCACGCAACTCGGCAAGGTGAATGTTGAGCAGAATTTCGGTCGCCATGGCCCGTGCGTCGGCAACGACTTCCGGTTTTTCATCCGCAATAAGCTGTTCCAGCGTTCTGCCCATCACGTTACTCCTTATGGTTAAAGCTTTTTAGCCAGTGTGTTAATTCCCGATCGGCAACCGGAAGCATCTCCCGATAAAATCGCTTTTCATTGCCCGCCTTATTACCGGCACACAGCACAATTGCCGTGCGGTTCGGGTCAAAAGCAAAGAAAGCCCTTATTGGGTCGCCGCGGCTCTGGATACGTAACTCTTTCATGTTCACATGTGCAGAGTCTTTGAGCGTATCCGCATAGGGTCGCCCTAATCCCGGCCCCTTTTCCCGCAACACCATCAATGCAGCCAGCACGCAGGCGCGATCGCTGTCATTGAGTAGCGTAATCCAGCGATCAAACCGCTCTGTCGTTTTAATCATCCACACAGAATATCCTTATTAATATAGGCCAGATGCTATATAGGTGTAAAGAGATAACCGAGTGTGATGTAACGGCATGTGGAAGGCAGCGGACTTTAATCAAATAGCAGAGAGGGGTTCTATTCTGTCTGTGTTCTGTGCATAAAATTTGCAATGATTTGCGAGCGGTAACGGATTTGTTGCGGGATGAGGAATGTGCCTGCAAATAAAGGAGCCCGCTCGGGCTTAACCGGGCGGGCGTTCAGAATTAACGGTTTAATGGTTGTCAGGGTTGCCTTTCCATATTCCAGCGCGCCGATCCCATTACGTCAAAACCTTGCTGATCGGTAAACGCCGGGAATCTGGCGCGTTTTGCTGCCTCGGCTAATGCCTGGCAGTAATGTTTATCGCCCCTTTTAATAATAAAGTTCTCCAGGGTGCCATCCTTTTTAAAATCCAGATGCACATTACAGCGTTTCCCGTTCCAGGCGTGCGGTGCTGACAGCGCGGCATCCAGAGATTTTTTAATACCCGATGCCTGCTGGCCATAGATATCTTTGTCGCTGACTTTTCCTGAACGTTTATAACTACAACTATCAAGTGCGCTTTTTTTAATACATTCATGTGGTGTAAGAGGCGCACAACCAGCTGACAGAATGCAGCAGAAAACAGCGATGACCGTTTTCATAGATAAATACTTTTAAGTGAAGAGGCGACGGAATCTGAGCCCTGGTGAAACGGGTGATCAGAACAGCTATAGTGACCCTCTGCATCAGGAGCGCCCTACTTTCCTGCTCTTTTTCGCCAGAAGAGAAAGGTGGCTACCGCTGTCAGCACGCCAATCAGCGGCATGGTCGCCGCGCCCGCCAGAAAGTTGTGCTGGTCGATACGCTGGTTCCTGCGAATATCCGCGAAGCGTGCCTGCGCCTCTGTTTCATCTGATGCACGAACTTCTTCGAACTGTTTTTTATATCCCTGCTCTGTCAGATCTAAAGCCCGGTTTACGTCTAATCTTTTCAATGCAAGGGTGTGTTTGCCCCTGGAATAGAATCTGTAGTCTGACATTCAGTGAGTTCGCATTCAGTAGAGTGAATGTCTGTTATATCGGGCAGGCAGTGATTTGCAAAACGGTTTTAGTAAAGAGTATGGCGCGATGCAAATTTCGTGGTGGTTAAATTAACCGCACGTCATCTTCTGGCAGGCTCCGTGCGGTACGGGCGACAACATTCTCCGCGATGAGAGTAAGCCCGGCTGTTAAATCACGTCCAGCCCCAGATTCTCCCGCAGCGTGGCAAACTCATACTCCTCACGAAACAGCCCGCGACGGCGATCACAAATGCTAAAACCGGGACTCTTTAGCCGGAATAGGGCAATGAAGAGGTTTCCCCGCTTTTTAACCGGCAAATAAGATAGCGTGGGGCAAACACATCGAGCAGGTCTGAAGGCGCTGGCGAAATAATAATAGTTTCCGCAGCGGTGCGTTAACGGCCGCAGCCCCCTGAAAGCGCCAGTTTATTGATAAGGATGTTTTAAAATCGCTGGAATCCTTTCAGCCTGATTTTCAACAATCATTAAATTGATCAAGATCAATAAATAATTATTCAGGTAGTAAAAGAACCCTTACAAGAAAACCTACCCCCTTAATTATTTATACTAATCATAATCTTAACCAAAATTCCCATCAATTAGCAGGCAGATAATTACATCGCAAAACAATGGGTTTCTAATTAATAAGAGTACTGAATTAATGATAAAGACCCTTAAAGGATTATCAGAAGCTGACGATAAAAAGATCAGGAATAAATTATTTGAATTTCTTTTGTCTGCTTTTGAACCTCAACAAAGGTGAACCTCATGGGCCTGGCTCAACGCATCTCCAGTATTAAAATCGGAAAAAAACTTGGCGTCGGTTTTATCGTCGTCATCGCGGCGTCTCTCGCCATAACCTTTATCGCTTTTGACTGTTTCCGCAGTATTAAAGACAACTCTGCACGCCGCACGACCACCGTGGAAATGGTGAATACGTTAAGCAAGGCACGTCTTAATCGCACGCTTTACCAGTACACCAAAAATCCTGAATTTGCCGCGAAGAACGTTCAGGCACTTAAGGAGCTGGATACCCTTTATCAACGACTGAGTGGATTTAAGTGGGATGATGAAGGCCAGCAGAAAATTACGCTGTTGGGGCAGTTACTTAATGATTATCAGAATCAGCGCCAGAAGTTCGTGGCATCTGCGGAGGTGAAATCTTCCGCCTTTGCTGACATTAAACCGGGCGCGCTAATCGATCTTGCTCATCAGTCTGAATTACTTGATATGGCTATGACACCCGACGCAGCGCTGCCGGTTATGAAACTGGCCGCCGCACTGTTTGATGCTGCAAATATTGAACAAGCGTTTATTGATAAGCCAACAGCGGCCAGCAGAGATGCGGTTATTGATGAGTACACCGCCATCAACA
Source organism: Pantoea sp. F_5 (assembly GCF_008631595.1). Classification (NCBI taxonomy): domain Bacteria; kingdom Pseudomonadati; phylum Pseudomonadota; class Gammaproteobacteria; order Enterobacterales; family Erwiniaceae; genus Pantoea; species Pantoea sp. F_5. Next base: position 22,266 of record NZ_VWUO01000007.1, on the reverse strand, counting down.
CGCTGAGTGAGCAACTGGACAGTTTTAATCAGCCAGCGATCAATGCCGTCACGCAAAATGTCATCACTACCCTTACACAGCAGCGTCAGGCTTTGACGCGTTATGTTGATGCTTCAGAGAAAGAAAAGAGCGAATCTGCGGGCCTGACCACAGCAGCAGAGCGGCTCAATGCGGCCGTTTCTGAGACTTTTGCCTTCCAGTCCAGACTGTCTGCTGAATTTATCAAACAGGCAGAGTGGCGCATCGCCTTTGCTGCGCTGATTTGTGTCCTCCTGAGCCTGTTGATTGCCTGGCGGATTACCCGCAACATTACACTGCCATTGAAAGAGACCCTGAATGCAGCGCAGCGTATTGCCAGTGGTGATTTAACGACCTCACTGAACACCACCCGGGGTGATGAGCTGGGCCAGTTGATGCAGGCCGTCGATGCGATGAATCTCAGTCTGCAGAATATCATTACCAATGTGCGCGATGGCGTCAGCAGCGTGGCGCGTGCCTCGGCGGAGATTGCAGCAGGTAATACCGATCTTTCCTCCCGCACCGAACAGCAGTCTGCGGCAGTGGTTCAGACGGCTGCCAGCATGGAAGAGCTGTCATCTACGGTGAAACAGAATGCGGAAAATGCTCACCATGCAAGCCAGCTGGCAACCGATGCGTCGGTGAATGCCGGACGCGGTGGTGAGATTATCCGTGACGTTATCGTCACTATGAACAACATCAGCCAGAGTTCAGGCAAAATCGGTGAAATCATTCACGTTATCAACAGCATCTCTTTCCAGACCAATATCCTGGCGTTGAATGCCGCAGTAGAAGCGGCTCGCGCCGGTGAACAGGGTCGCGGATTCGCGGTAGTTGCTGGTGAAGTCAGAAATCTGGCCCAGCGCAGCTCGCTGGCTGCCAAAGAGATTGAAACGCTGATCCGCGAGTCACTTGACCGGGTTCATGATGGTTCTGAGTTTGTGGAACGCGCCGGAAGCACCATGGATGACATCGTCCGCTCGGTCAGTCAGGTCAAAGACATCATGGGTGAGATTGCTGCCGCATCCGACGAGCAGAATCGCGGTATTTCCCAGATTGCGACAGCAATGGCTGAAATGGATACCACCACGCAGCAGAACGCCGCGCTGGTTGAAGAGTCTTCTGCCGCAGCCAGTTCCCTGGAAGCGCAGGCAGACGATCTGGAAAAAACGGTGGCGGTGTTCCGTTTATCAGCCGGGCAAAACAGCAACAGCCGGGCTGCACCTGCCCTCGCACCACGTTTAGTGCCCGCGATGCCTGTTAGAGCATCAGCAGAATCCAGCTGGGAAAGCTTCTGATACACAGCGCTGCTTTGATGTAAGCGTCATGCTGATACAGCCAGCCTGATCTGATGAGGCTGGCTGAAGTATGAATTCGCCACAGACACGGCATCAGATTAATCACAGAAAAAGCCAGCACGGGAGCGTTTTCGCCCGGGTCTGATTATTGTTTCGGGTCCGGCAGGTTTATGGCTTCAGAAAAGGCTTTTTTGAAGATGAATATCGAATTGCGGTGGCAGGAGACGTGTCGTCCATGACAGTTTCTCCGGCCGGTAAACGCTTTCGCGCAACCGATGAGGTCGTCCGCTTCGTCGTTTTCCGGCCGGAGCCGGACTACGTCCACTGGCGTCAGTTCAGTTATTGCTAGTTCAGCTCTTCGTTCAGGCCTGCAAGGGTCCGCAGGTAGGGCACCTGCTGTTGGGCAAGCGACGGTGACTTAAAACTGCTTAACCAGTTTCTGGCTTCAGAGATTTGCGTCAGCCGATCGGCGTTGCTTTCAGATTTCGCCATAAAACCCAGCTGAGTAAAGAGTGATGCGATACTGATTTCTTTCTCACCCAGGGCAAGGCTTAGTGCCGCTTCGCCAATAATGACGTGGCCTTTCTCGTCGTTTTGAATTAACACAGAAAATCCTCCATTAGTACGAATTGATGACAACCTCACCAGAGACTGTAGTCGTTAAAGCGAGACCTGCCCGAATAAATCACTAAGAATCTCGCAACCTGCTGATCGAATACACTTAATGTTTTTTTCCGGAGAGCGCTGTTTGTCTCTGTCGCCTATCCTGCCAGACTGGCTGGTCTTATCAGCAACGGATGCAACGATGAAACTCTCTGTTCTTCTCACGGTGTTAGCCGCAACGGTTTGCACAGTTTTTGCTGCCCATGGTGGATTCGGCATGCATCAGGTCAGCCAGTCGCTTTACACACAAAGTGGCAAAACGGTTGCGGAAGAATAAGGGTGAAGTCCGGCGTCGTCAGCAGACCGGCTATCGGTTATGATCCCCTGCCATTTTGCTGCCGGTTGCCCGATGTCTGCCATTATCGATACGTTTATTGCCCCGCCCTGTTTTGATGAGATCACTCTCCTGTTTCAGGACGATCATCTGCTGGTGATAAACAAACCCAGCGGGCTGCTGAGCCTGTCAGGTAAGAATCCGCAAAACCTCGATTCAGTACATTATCGGCTGGTAAAACGTTTTCCAGGCTGCACGCTGGTTCATCGGCTCGATTTTGGCACCTCCGGGCTGATGGTGGTGGCACGAACCAAAGCGATCAACGCCGCGCTGTGCCAGCAGTTTAGTCAGCGTACGGTGCGCAAAACCTATCAGGCACTGCTGTGCGGGCACCTTGCCGATGACGACGGTGTGATTGACGCTGCGATAGCCAAAGATCCGGCACAGTTTCCGCGCATGGTGATTTGCGCGATCCAGGGCAAGCCCGCGCGCTCACGTTATCAGGTTACTGAACGCAGTTATTACCGGGGAGAAGAGGTAAAGGAATTGCCGGTTACGCGGGTTGAGCTGACACCAGAAACCGGACGCACCCATCAGTTGCGCATTCACTGTCAGCAACTGGGTCACCCGATTCTGGGCTGTGATCTTTACGGCGGGCTGGCGCTGTCAGGCGCTGAGCAGGCAGAGAGGCTGATGCTGCACGCCAGCGGGCTAACGTTTTTGCATCCTGTCAGTGGCGAGACACTGCACCTCTCTGCCGCCAGTCCCTTCTGATGGCATCAGCACGCGATTACCACATCAGATCATCCGGCACTTTGAAGTCTGCATAAGGATCGTCTTCGTCCTGTGCTTCTTCGCTCAGCGCGCTGTTTAAAACGATGGCACTGGCATCACGCTGGGCAATTTTATCCGCCACGCTGGCCGGGATGATGGCGTACTGGCTCTCACCACTTTTGTCAGCAGTCAGGCGGGCAATGGCAAGACGGCCATTGATCAGCTGAGTCTGCGTCAGCTTATCCACCATGATTTTTTTAATCAGGTTGTTGTCGGTAAAGTTAAAACTGATATCGCCTCTCGCCACGTCGATTTTATTCATTTCGATCAGCTGTTTAACCTGCGCTTTATACTCTTTCGACAGCACAGCCAGTTTCTGCTGCTCGTTCAGCTGCTTATCCCGCTCAAGCTGCGCTTTTTTGTTGTCCTCTACCGCTGCTCTGGCTTCGCGCGCCTGAACCCTGGATTTCTTCGCGGTGCGCTGAACCTTATCCATTTTTTTACTGGATACTAAGCCCGCTTTCAGCATCTGCTCTTGCAAGGTGAGTTTTGTCATTGTCGTCTCTGAACCTGTGAAATTATGTCCGGGATTATACCTGTAATCTTTCGGGCTGTGCCAGGCTGACGCGGCGATTGCGGGTTACGCCTCAACAGTGTGCTAACATTCCCCGGTCAAAATCACCTTATTGAGCACCATGTCAGAACTAAAAAAACGTAAAAATGACCCTGAAGGGCTGAAAAAACGCATTATCGCAGGCGCACTGAAAACCTTCGCTGAATTTGGTATGCAGGGTGCCAGGCTGGAGCAGATTGCTGAGCATGCGCAGACCACGAAACGCATGGTGGTCTATCACTTCGGCAGTAAAGAGCAGCTTTATATCGCCGTGCTTGAGCAGGTTTATCAGCAGATACGTCAGCATGAAACCGGCCTGAACCTGGCATCGATGGAGCCGGAACTGGCCATGACCCGACTGGTAGAAGCCAGTTTTGACTATCACGTCGAGCATCCCGATTTTATCCGGCTGGTCTGCAGTGAGAACCTGCTGCGCGGTCGCTACATCACCCAGTCGCCGCAGATTAAAGCGCTGAACCGCAGCGCGCTGGATTTGCTGGATGACATTCTGGCGCGCGGTCAGCAACAGGGGATATTTACTGGCGATGTGCAGACCATCGATGTTCATCGCCTGATCAGCAGTATCTGCGTTCATCACGTCTCAAACCGCTATACCTTCAATGCCCTGTTCAGTCCTGACAACAGTGAAGCCGACAGTATCCGCCGCAATCGTCAGCTCGCTGTTACCGCAACGTTACGCTATATCCGCAAATAAATGCCCGCAACCCGGGCTTCGCTTACCCATGGTCTACGCTTAGTAAACATTTGTCATGAAACCGCCATAAAAGGAATGCTGTTGTGAGCAAAGACGCACGCCTCTATCCGCTTCGCCAGACCCATATTGAACCCGATGATGATGCGCTGTGGAACTGGGCGCAGAATGCGCAAATCGGCAGCCGTCAGCAGGTTAAGCGTCCCGCCAGCGAAGCGGAATTGCAGAAACTGATCCGCGAATCACGCGGTAAGATCCGGGTGATCGGCAGCAAGCTGTCGCCTGGCCGGATGCTGCATGTCGCTGAAGACGATCTGTTACTGGATCTCAGCGCCCTGCGCGGTCTGATAGCCAGTGATGAGCAGAGCGTGACCTTTGGTGGCGCAACCCCGCTTGAGCAGGTTTATCGCAGCCTGACCGACATGAACCGGATGCTGGCTTCATCGCCAGGCGTGATTGCGATTCAGACGCTGGCAGGCGCAATGGCGACCGGCACGCACGGTCAGGGCTTACAGCAGAGTTCGATTGCCGATGAAGCGCTGGCGATACGGATGGTGCTGGCCGACGGCAGCGTGCGTGAGTTTGTCCGCGGCGACGCTGACTTTCCGGCGGCGCAGGTCTCTTTAGGTGCGCTGGGCATTGTCACTGCCGTCACCCTGCGCACTCAGCCGTTTAAAATCTTCACCTGCCACAAAAATGCTGTCTCTGCCGATATGCTGGAAGAGGATCTGCTGCGCTGGAACAACGACTATCCGCTGAGCAAAGCCTGGTGGTTTGTTGATGACAACCTGATGCACGTCTGGAACGCCCATGAAGCGAGTGACGAAGAGCGTCAGCGTTACGAAGCGCAGGGGCGTCAGGTGGTGGAACATGAGGGTGAAGCTGACGGCAGTCTCAATGACACCATTGACCAGACGCTGGCGCACATGCACCGCGACACGCAGATTCAGGGCAAAGGCGGCAAGCAGTTTCGTACCGTCACCCGCTTTCGCGACTTCACTGATGTTACCGGCGACATCTATCAGCTCTTTTGCCGCGGCATTGCTGTGCCACAAATTAATGTGGAAATCGGCGTGCCGCTGGCAAAAACCCCGGCCATCATCCGCCGGATTAAGCAGTGGTATGCGGAGAATCGTCCGCATATGCATTACCCGATTATCCTGCGCTGCACCGGCGCGTCGTCAGCCTGGCTCAGTCCGGCCGCTGACCAGCCAACCTGTTTCTTCGGCTTCGTGGTCTATTACGCCGACGATGGCTCGCTGTCACAGGAGGGTCTGCACTTCCTGACCGAAGTGGAAAAACTGCTGGCCGAAGAGGGCGGACGTCCGCACTGGGGCAAGTATTACGACGAAGAACGCTACACCTGGCGTGATATCTATCCGCAGTGGGACGCGTTCCGCGCCCTGCGTCACCAGCTCGACCCGCAGGGACGGTTGGGGAACGACTACATCACGCCACTTTTTGACTGATTGAGGAAAGCTATGTTTGCCTGGGTAACACTGTTAACACAACCCGATTATCTGGTGGGCGTCAAAGCGCTGCACCGTTCGCTGCAGGAGAGCCACAGCCAGTGGCCGCTGGTGGTGATGACTACGCCGGCCATTTCTGACGCTGACTGTCAGATTTTGCAGGATGAGGGCTGTGTGATTAAACCGGTCGACCCCCTCTATCCCCGCGCCGATCTGGCTCAGCATTACGCCTCGGCGCAGTTCGGCGAGGTCTGGACCAAGCTGCGTGCCTGGCAGCTTACCGATTATGATCGCGTCGTGTTTCTCGATGCCGATATGCTGGTGCTACAGAACATGGATGAGCTGTTTACCCTGGATCTGGGCGATAATCCGCTGGCGGCCTGTCACGCCTGCCGCTGTAATCCCAACCAGATCGCCTCCTATCCGCCGGAATGGCAGCCAGAGCAGTGCCACTACACCTGGCAGGCACGCGGTGAGCAGGCTCCGGAGAGCGTCGACTACTACCTGAACGGCGGTTTTCTGGTGCTGAAGCCCGATAATGCGGTGTTTGAGGCGATGGAAAAGCGTATTGCCGCCATTGATGACCTCAGCGCCTATCCTTTCTCGGAGCAGGATCTGCTGAATGAAATTTTTGCCGACCGCTGGAAGCCGCTCTCTTATATCTACAACGCGTTAAAAACGCTGCCGTTCCAGCACAGCGGTCTGTGGCAGGGTGATGAGGTGAAGAATCTGCACTATATTCTGGCCAAGCCGTGGAAGCGCGATCTCAGCCAACCTGAAAGTGAGCGCGATCGCTTCTATGCGCTGGATAAGCTGTGGTGGGAAAAAAGCGGTCTGATCTGACCGGATACGGGCGGGACACTCCCGCCCTTCCCGCCTGTTTACTCAAGCCCATAGCCTGCCACTTCGCCAGATCCTCTCTTCCTCAGATTCTGCCTTACACCTCGACCCAGCGGCGCTGCTCAGCAGAGTGTGCAATCGCGTCCAGCACCTTCTGCACCTGCAATCCTTCAGCAAAATCTGGCCACATGCGATCCCCTGCTGCGATACCGTTAATCAGGTCGCGGATCTCCACCGTTTTCTGATCGTTAAACCCGATGCCGTGCCCGGCAGAGACACAGAAGTTCGCGTAGTCAGGATGGGCCGGTCCGGTCAGGATCGTTTTAAATCCCTGACGCCCGGCAGGCTCGTCATGCAGATAAAGCTCCAGCTCCGCCATGCGCTCCTGAGTGTAACGCAGCGTGCCTTTGGTGCCGGTGACAACATAGGTCAGGCCCATTTTTGCGCCACAGGCAATGCGTGAGGTTTCAATCACGCCGTGTGCGCCATTACGGAAACGCAGCAGCGCGCTGGCCTGATCTTCGTTTTCCACCGGTAACTGCCGCGCAGGTGCTTTTGGATCAGGCCGTGAGGTGATCACCGTCATCATGTCGCCGCTGACTTCGGCAATATCACCGACCAGATAGTGCGCCATGTTGACGATATGCGCCGCCAGGTCGCCCAGCGCACCCAGCCCTGCCAGCGCTTTCTGGCAGTGCCAGTCGAGCGGCGTTTCCGGTCTGGCGAGGTAATCCTCGTTATGGGTGCCGTAGAAATGCACCACGTCACCAATCTCACCACCAGCAATGATCTCTTTTGCCAGCTGACTGGTCGGGTTTTTCATGTAGTTGAAGCCGACCAGGGTTTTGACCCCTGCTGCTTCGGCGGCTGCCACCATCTCCTGCGCATCCGCCACACTTAACGACAGCGGCTTTTCAGAATAGACGTGCTTGCCGTGGCGTATCGCCTCCAGCGCCATCTCTTTGTGCAGAAAATTAGGCGCGCAGATATCTACCACATCAATCGCCGGATCGCTGACCAGCGCGCGCCAGTCGCCGGTGGAGCGAGCAAAGCCAAAGGTCGCCGCCTGGCGCGCCGCCAGCTCAGGGTTAACTTCGGCCAGCATCTCCCGCACGATTTCGCCTTTCAGCGCGAATACAGTGGGGGCCTGGGCATAGGCTATCGCGTGGCAGCGCCCGATATAACCACTGCCAATCATGCCGATTCTGACTTTGTTCATTTCAACTCCGGATATTCAGTTCAGGATTGAAATGGAATCTACGTTTCATATTTGCTGCTGACAAAGTCAACGTTGGGACTTTGTGACGGCAGTAAAAAACTATCCGGTTAAATCATGCGTAGTGCGGTCTGACAAGGGCTTTGCCGCGTCAGAACACCTCATAAACACCTCAGTCTGACGAGCCTCTTTTTAGCGCAGGAAGCCGCTAAGATGTCCATTCATTCATGGTCCGAATCGCTATTGTGGTGACTATTTCAGCAGTCGCGCAGATTTGTGAAAAAGAGCTTTGACATGATCCGGCGTGGCCGTTACTATGCGCCCCGTTCAAACGATTCCTCTGTAGTTCAGTCGGTAGAACGGCGGACTGTTAATCCGTATGTCACTGGTTCGAGTCCAGTCAGAGGAGCCAAATTCGAGAAGCCTGCTAAGGAAACTGAGCGGGCTTTTTATTGATTTTTTTATCCACGCAAGCTATTCAGTTCAGAATGGCTTCAAGACGTGCCAGCACTTCATTCACGATAGCGTCAGGTAGTTGCTCAAGCCGCCTGCCTTCGCGGGCTTCCATATCGAGCGTCCTCGGCTGATCGCAGCGAATGACGCCCTTTGTCCTGCACCCCGCCTCATCCAGTGAAACCGCAAAACCTGCTGCACGGGCAAAGTTTCCACCACTGGTGACCGGAACCACAATCGGTAATCGGGTGAACGTGTTAAACGAGGCCGGAGAAACGATCAGCACCGGACGCTTTCCACTTTGTTCATGACCTGCGGTGGGATCGAGTGTTACCAGCCAGATTTCCCCTCTCTCCATTCAGAGGTTCTCCTTACCTGCTGCAGGCGCATCAATCCATTCCCGATCCTCTTTGCTCATTTCAGCGTGTGGATCGCATTGCGCCAGCAGTTCCTCGAGTGAATATCGCGGACGATTCTGGGGCTTAACGATCAGATAACCATTATCGATAGTCATACCGACTTCGCTGTTTGTCGACAATGCCAGGGTTTTCAGAACGGCGGGAGGAACCGCCAGCATGACCGATCCGCCAACCTTTTTAAGACGCGTGATAAACATAAAACACCTCCTGATGTTATATTTTAATATAACACCGGCGGACAATGGCGAGCAATTATTAACCAGTTCCATTCTCTTATTCTCCTGAACCGCACCTGCACGGGGATCAACTGTATTCATCAGGATGAGAATAAAAAACGTTTCCGGGGAGGCAAAGGATTGGGCTAAATCCGATGAAAAAGTTGCGGCTCGGCTTCCATACGCAGACGACAGGGCCAGTAATCAGAAGAAATCTGGCAAAAAAACTGCACCTTAATCAGTCGGACCACCGACTTTTAGGGTGCAGTTGAGTATTAGCGAATTACGGCTTTAACAACGTCAACAGCTATCAGATGTCAAACCGATCCAGATTCATCACTTTGGTCCAGGCGGCGACAAAGTCTTTGACAAATTTTTCACGGGCGTCGCTGCTGGCATAAACTTCCGCCGAAGCGCGTAACACTGCGTTAGATCCAAACACCAGGTCGGCACGGGTGGCAGTGAAACGGGTTTCGCCACTGACGCGATCGCGTCCGATGAATTTCTCATTGCTGCCATCAGTCGCTTTCCACTCGGTACGCATATCCAGCAGATTCACGAAGAAGTCCGTGTTCAGCGATCCCACATTGTGCGTGAAGATGCCGTGCTGGCTGCCATCGAAATTAGCGCCCAGGGCACGCATCCCGCCCACCAGCACCGTTAACTCCGGCACGGTCAGGGTCAGCTGCTGCGCTTTATCGATCAGCAGGCTTTCGGTGGTCGTTTTACCAAAACCGGTGCCGTAGTTACGGAAACCATCGGCACGCGGTTTGAGCAGATTGAACGACTCAACGTCGGTCTGATCCTGACGGGCATCAACACGGCCCGGGGTAAAAGGCACGTCGATCGAGACGCCAGCCGCTTTCGCCGCCTGCTCAACACCGACCACACCCGCCAGTACAATAACATCCGCCAGTGAAGCCTTGTGGGCTTCGCGCTGAATGGCTTCCAGCGCAGGCAGGACGCGTGCTGCGACAGCATTGACGTCCCACTCACGCTGCGGCAGCAACGCCAGTCGGGCACCGTTGGCACCGCCACGTTTGTCGCCACCACGGAACGTCGATGCTGATGCCCAGGCAACAGAGACCAGCTCGCTGACGCTGAGGCCGGAGGCGGCAATCTTCTCTTTCAGCTGGGCGATATCTGCCACGGTGGGGTGATAAACCGGTGCAGGCAGCGGATCCTGCCAGATCAGATCTTCCTGTGGCACTTCTGGTCCGATGTAGCGCGCTTTCGGTCCCATATCACGGTGCGTCAGCTTAAACCACGCACGGGCAAAGGCTTCGTTGAACGCCTGTGGATCGTTGTGGAAACGACGCGAAATTTTTTCAAACTCCGGGTCAAAACGCAGCGTCAGGTCGGTAACCAGCATGGTCGGCTTGTGTTTCTTAGTGGAATCAAACGCATCCGGGATGATATCCGGCGCATCAGCTGCCACGAACTGAATCGCACCCGCCGGGCTGCGCGTCTGCACCCACTCATATTTGAACAGGTTCTCGAAAAAGTAGTTGCTCCACTGGGTCGGTGTCTGCGACCAGATCACTTCCAGGCCGGAGGTAATCGCATCCGGGCCGACACCCGTGCCGTGGCTGTTGACCCAGCCCAGGCCCTGCGCTTCAATCGGTGCGGTTTCAGGATCGACACCCACGTGGCTGGCCGGTGCCGCACCGTGGGTTTTACCCAGCGTATGTCCACCAGCAATCAGTGCCACGATCTCTTCGTCGTTCATGCCCATGTTGCCAAAGGTGGCGCGAATCGCCGGGGCTGCAGAGGCAGGATCGCCACTGTGTTCCGGGCCTTCCGGGTTCACGTAGATCAGACCCATCTCGGTGGCACCCAGAGGTGACTGTGCCAGGGATTCCGGGTGACGATGCTCCAGCCAGGCGGCTTCTTCGCCCCAGTTCACATCCATGTCCGGTTCCCAGACATCTTCACGTCCGGCACCAAAGCCGAAGGTACGGAAGCCGGAGTTTTCCAGCGCAACGTTACCCGCCAGGATGTAGAGGTCAGCCCAGGAGATTTTCTGGCCGTATTTCTGTTTAATCGGCCACAGCAGGCGGCGCGCTTTATCCAGACTGACATTATCCGGCCAGGAGTTTAAGGGGGCGAAACGTTGCTGACCACGGCCTGAACCACCGCGTCCGTCCACGGAGCGATAGGTTCCGGCGCTGTGCCAGGCCATGCGAATAAACAGGCCGATATAGCTGCCCCAGTCAGCGGGCCACCAGGCCTGTGACTCGGTGAGCAACCCTTTGATGTCAGCTTTCAGCGCAGAGTAATCTAATTTGGCAAATTCTTTACGATAGTCGAAGGATTCATCAAGCGGGTTTGAACGGGATGAGTGCTGATTCAGCAGATCAACGCGGAGCTGGTTAGGCCACCAGTCACGGTTGGTTGTTCCGCCACCCGGCGCCTGATTGGGCTGCGCTGGCTTGCCTGCATGAAAGGGGCATTTGCTTTCAGGCGCTTCGCGATCGGCTTCAACAATAGGCTTTGCATCTTTTGCATCTTCATCAATGGAATTGCTCATGGTCACACCTCTTTTTGTATTTTCATCGCTACTCTATAGAGGATTTTCAGGAACTCACACCTGTCTCATCCTATAAGATTGATAGCTTATCCCTTTGAATAAGGTTTGTTTCAACAGCTTCCAGCAATGGCGCATCGGATGTTACTACCCGGAATCATCAACGAAGCGGCATCGATGCTAATCAGACTATTCCGGCATAACCGATTGCACAACCCTCTTATTCATGGCTGGCAGAGCAGCGGCCTGACCAGCTATAGCCGCGGTAGCTGGCTAAACCGGTGTAGTTGATGGGATGGTCAGATCACACGCCAGACAAGAGCGGCCGAAAGACAAAAAGAGAAAATGATTAAAAAACGTTAACGATCGCAGAGGTGAATGACAGGTAACACAGGTTTATGGCGAAACAACAGAGCGCCCGCTTGTGCGGGCGCTCGGGTAGTCACTTAACGCCAGCCGAGTTCCGGGGCGACATACTTCAGAATCGCCTCAATCACATGGGCGTTATAGGCGACACCAAGCTGGTTCGGCACGGTCAGCAGCAGCGTATCTGCTTCGGCAATCGCCTCATCCTGCGCCAGCTGCTTAATCAGTACTTCAGGCTCTGCGGCATAGCTACGGCCAAAGATAGCGCGGGTTTTCTCATCCAGAAAACCAACCGAATCCTGATCGTTACCGCTGCGGCCAAAGTAGGCGCGGTCCATATCATTCACCAGCGCAAAGATGCTGCGACTGACGGAAACGCGTGGCGCATGCTGATGCCCCGCCGCTTTCCAGGCCTCGCGGTAGGCGCGGATCTGTTTCGCCTGCTGAATGTGGAACGGCTCGCCGGTCTCATCATCTTTCAGAGTTGAACTTTGCAGGTTCATGCCCATTTTTGCCGCCCACTCTGCGGTGGCATTGGAGCCGGACCCCCACCAGATGCGGTCACGCAGCCCTTCCGAAAGCGGCTCTGGTCGCAGCAGACCCGGCGGGTTCGGGAACATTGGCTGTGGATTCGGTTTAGCAAAGCCTTCGCCGCGCAGCACCTCCAGAAACTCTTCGGTATGACGACGGCCCATATCCGCATCGCTTTCACCCGCTTTCGGTTCAAAACCAAAGTAGCGCCAGCCATCGATCACCTGCTCCGGTGAACCGCGGCTCAGACCCAGCTGCAGGCGACCGTTGGAGATGAGGTCTGCCGCGCTGGCGTCTTCCACCATATAAAGCGGGTTTTCGTAACGCATGTCGATGACACCGGTACCGATCTCAATTTTGCTGGTACGGGCTGCCACGGCAGCCAGTAGCGGAAACGGCGAGCTGAGCTGACGGGCAAAATGGTGGACACGGAAGTAAGCGCCATCTGCGCCCAGCTCTTCGGCGGCGACCGCTAAATCGATCGATTGCAGTAACACATCCTGCGCGGTGCGGGTGGCGGACTGCGATGAAGGCGTCCAGTGGCCAAAGGATAAGAAGCCGATATTTTTCATCTGTATTTCTCCTGACAGGCGATAAACGCCTGTGGACATGAGCCGATTTTTGATAGGGAAAGGTTACGCCCTCCGCGCGGCTACGGATAGTCAATATCTTTCAGCGCTATATTCAGGAATTTCGACATAGCTAAGCAGATTATCTACTTTGTCTTTATCCGCGCTTTCTTTCACTCTCCAGACTCCCGCTTCTGCTGTCAGGTGAACGATGCACAACGGTTATCTCTCTTTACAGCAGCGCGCCTGGCTGAAACAGCGCGCGCAGCTGGCTCTGGCGCAGCGAACTGCCGACCTGGCTGCTGATGGGCGTGATTTACGGTGGCTGGTTCTCGGTGATGCTGAACTGGCAGATACTGGGGCAGATGCCCGCTACCCTGCTGCTGATTGTTTTCACGGCCTGGTATATGTCACTGCAGCATGAGCTGATCCACGGTCATCCCACGCGCTGGCCGCGGGTGAATCAACTGTTCGGCACCCTGCCGCTGGCGGTCTGGTATCCCTATGGTCTGTATCGCGACTCTCATCTGGCCCACCATCGCAATCACACCCTGACCGAGCCAGACGAAGACCCGGAAACCTACTATTTTTCCGCTGCACGCTGGGCGCAGTTGCCACGCTGGCAGCAGCAGCTGATTCATCTGCGCAACACGTTTCCGGGACGGTTGCTGCTCGGCCCGCTGCTGGATATCGCGTCGACCGTTGGCGGGATGTGGCAGGCGTTGCGCCGTGGCGATCGCCCTGCGACCGGCATGTGGCTGCTGCATGGCGCGCTGCTGGCTCTGCTGTTTTACTGGATGGCGGAGCTCGGGTTTTCGCCGCTGTGGTATCTGCTGGCCGTAAGTTATCCGGCGCTGGCGCTGACCAAGGTGCGATCCTTTTACGAGCACCGTGCAGCGGACGATCCGCTGGCACGTTCGGTGAATAATGAAGCGGCCTGGCCCTGGCGCATACTGTTCCTGAATCTGAACTACCATTCAGTGCATCACGATCTGCCTGGTGTTCCCTGGTATGGCCTGCGCCCGCTCTATCTGCGCGACCGCGAGCACTACTATCAGCGCAACCACGGCTTTCGGGTGGCGGGCTATCGGGTCTGGCTGCGTCTGTTCTGGGCCAGACCAGTTAGTGTCAATGCCCATCCGGGCCGCTCAGGGGAGAAAACCCATGAATAATCTGCTCGCTTTGCCCATGTATGCCCTCCATCCGCCTGCCACACGGGCATTGATGCAGGCTGTGGTGACGCTGCTGGCACAGCATGGCACAGAGGCGCAGCCGGTCTGGCCTGACGATCTGCTGGCCCACTGGCGGGATGACCGGTTGCTGCTGAGCCAGACCTGCGGCTATCCGCTGGTCAGCCAGTTACTGACGGTTAAGCTGGTCGGCACCTTTCACTATCAGGCACCGGGCTGCAGCGGGCGCAATTATCGCAGCTGGCTGGTGGCGCGTAATAAACAGGCGACGCTGGCCGATTTCAACGGTCAGCGGGCCGTAGCTAATAGCCAGGACTCGCACTCCGGCTATAACGCGCTGCGGTTTGTGGCGGCGCTTCAGGGCGTGACTTTTTCACAGCTGCTGCTAAGTGGCGGACACCGTCAGTCGCTGGCGGCGCTGCGTGATTCACAGGCAGATATCGCCGCTGTCGACTGTGTGAGCTGGGCGCTGCTGGCGCGTTATGCGCCGGATGAACTGCGTGACCTGCATATCATCGGTGAGACGCCCGCCGCACCCGGATTGCCGTTGATCACGGCCGCCTCAGCGTCAGCGGCCCGGCTGGAGAGGTTGCGTACAGCGCTATATCAACTGGTCAGCGATCCCGCCTTTCGCGGCGTCTGCGACGATAATCTCATCAGTGGATTCAGCCCGGTGCAGCGAGACGATTATCAGGACGTGCTGGCGTGGGAACAGCAGGCTGCCGCGCTGGGCGTCACGCGGCTTTAACGCCGCACGCTGATTCGCCCTTCTGACCGGGAAAATCTGATTTTTCTGCATCCTCGCCTCACTGCTCACGCTTTCCCTGCCGGTTTTTTCACGCACTCCGATACGCTACGCCGGAGGCTAACGCTGGTAAGCACGCTCGCGGCGTTTTAAGGTAAAGGCTTTCAGCAAAGGGAGAGTGGAATGCGGATTCTGATGGCAGGTGCCGGCGCGACCGGTGGATACTTTGGTGCACGACTGGCTCAGGCAGGTCAGGATGTGACTTTTCTGGTGCGTGAACGCCGCTATCAGCAGCTGCAAAACAACGGGCTGGTGTTGCAGACGCCGCAGGGTACCGAAACGTTACTGCCGCAGCTGACGCAGGCCAGCACCCTGACGGGTCACTATGATCTGATTATTGTGACGGTGAAGAGTTTTGCCCTTGAACAGGTGATGCAGGATATTGCACCTGCGGTCGGCCCGGACACGCTGATTATGCCAATTCTTAACGGAATGCGGCACATCGCGACGCTGCAACAGCGCTTCGGCGAAGATAAGGTGATTGGCGGCCTGTGCAAAATCAACGCCACGCTGGGCGAACAGGGCGAAGTCATCCAGATGACACCGCTGCATCATATCGTTTACGGCGCGCTGGACGGCAACAATGATGAACGGCTGCAGCGGGTTGATGCTGCACTGCGCGACTGTCAGGTTGATACCCTGTTCAGCGATAACATTATGGATGAACTGTGGGAGAAGTGGCTGCTGCTCAGCACGCTTGGCGCGGTCTGCTGCCTGGCACGCGGCGACACCCGGCAGATCCTCAGCTCGCGCGGCGGCGAAGCGCTGCTACAGGGGATCTTTACGGAGATTCTGTCCGTCATTACTGCCGAAGGCTATCAGCCTCGCCCGGCGGTGACGGCCCGCATTTTTGAGCTGTTAAACAATCCTGCGACCCCGATGACCTCCTCAATGTACCGCGATCTCACCCAGGGTTATGATATTGAAGCCGATCAGATCATCGGCGATTTGCTGCTGCGGGCGAAACGAAACGGACTTGCCACGCCGCTGCTGAATGCGGTGGATGTGAACCTGCAGGTCTATCTGCAGCAGCGCTAACAACCGGCAACGTTCGCGAGTCGGGTGCCGCCACGTTCTCCGCTGGCGTGGCGGTAAACGTGTGGCCGGCAGCAGCAGCAGCACAGCATGAAAATTTGTTACACTCGTCGCTTCATCTTTTGGAGAGTTCAATGACTTCCCGCTCTGTGACCCTTGATGATGTCGCTCAACTGGCCGGCGTCTCATATCAAACCGTTTCACGTGTTTTAAATCGTTCTGAACAGGTTTCAGCCCGCACGCGGGAAAGGGTTGAGGCGGCGATGCAGCAGCTCAATTATGTACCCAATCGGGTGGCGCAGCAGCTGGCGGGCAAAGCAACGCGCACGTTAGGTCTCGCCACCAGCGACCTGGCCCTGATGGCACCGGCGCAGATTGCCTCGGCGATTCAGCAGCGTGCTGCGAGGGCGGGTTATCATCTGGTGATTGCGATGGACAGCGGTCACGATGCGGCCGCCACCGTTAATGAACTGCTGGCTCAGCGGGTCGATGGGCTGCTGATTAACCTGCCGCTGGATGCCGATGAAGCGCAGCAGATCCAGTTGCTGTGCGGCGTCAAGCCGGTGCTGTTTCTGGATGTCGAACCGCAGGCGGCGGTGGCACAGTGTCAGTATCCTAGTGAGTCCGGCGCACGTGCCGCCGTTGAACATCTGGTGGCGCTGGGGCATCGTCAGATTGGCCTGTTAAACGGGCCGCTGCGCTCGGTTTCGGCCCGTCAGCGCGAAAATGCATGGCGTCAGGCGCTGGCCGATCATCAGCTAACGCCGCACTGCGCGCTGCGCGGTGACTGGAGCGCACAGTCGGGTTATCAGGCGCTACTGACCCAGCTTCCCGATGATCTGCCGCAGGCGCTGCTGGTGGCCAACGATCAGATGGCGCTAGGTGCGATGCGGGCGCTGCATCAGTATGGTGTCGCCATTCCCGGCGAGATCTCCGTGATCGGTTATGACGATACCGCCGAGAGCGCGTGGTATCAGCCGCCGCTGACCACGGTGCGGCAGGATTTACACTATCTTGGCGCGCAGAGTGTTGAGCGCATGCTGGCGCGGCTTCAGGGTGAAGAGGCACCAGACAATGCGCTGGAAACCACGCTGGTGATCCGTGAGACCACCGCCCCGCCTGCTGATGAGCGGATCGATTTAGTGGCGCTGTCACAGCAGTTACAGGGGATTGCCCGCAGGCTGGTGGGTAAATAATTCTGCGCAGAGACAGGCAATAAAAAAACCCGCACCACCGAAGTGAATGCGGGTTCGCATGGAACGCAAAACGCATAAGCGCCCTGTTCTTATGCTTTCGGGTGTTCGCCCACGCCCATCGCTTTGATTTTTTTCGACAGCTCGCGACGTTCTTTAGACAGGTCGGCGTTTTTGATGATGTACTCATCCACGCGGTCTTCATAATCCACACGCATGCTGGCGATGATTTCCTGAATAGCCTCAACGCTCATGCCAGGTTTGATGTATTCGCTCAGGTTGTCGAGCAGCAGTACGCGCTTCTGGTTATCGCGGATTTTCTTCTCGTTATCGACAATTTCACGCTGCAGTTTGTTTTTGCGGCGGAACATACGCACGAACTCCAGGACGTCCTGAAATGACTGCTTGGCATTTTCCATGATGGCACCTTTCTTTAAGCCTGCTGACGCAGGGAGAGAGTCAAAACGATCAGCTTAGCGGCTAGCCCGCCAGGTAAGCAATTTTCGCAGCTAAATTCAGACTGGCTCTTATCTTAGCGCAAAGAAACCCGGTTTCACATTAAGTCATTGTCTGAGGTGATTATTTGCGCAGCGCCATCCGCATCAGATCGGTCATCCGCTCCAGCTGTTTCGCCAGTTCCAGCGTCAGCCAGACGTAACCGTAGATTGGCGTCTCTTCCAGCCCGTCGCTGCCTGCTTCAGCAATCAGTCTGCGCAGTTCGCCGCTGATTTCGGTCAGCTCATGGCTATTGGCAATCACCTCTTCTGTTTCACCCTCAATCGCCATCACCGACAGCGCCCGTAGCGTATTCTCGGTCATCTGCTGCGTGCGGCGAAGTGCAGGCGCGTTAAGCATAATCAGGTGGCTCTCACGCGAGGCCCACCAGGCATTAATCTGCATCTCAATGGTGTAAACCATATTACGGTTTATGGTCTGAATCGCTTCAAGCACCGACTTCGGGATGCGGGTCTCTTTGCTCGACGGCTCCAGCAGCGCCCGCATTTTGATCACGCTGGTCAGCAACTTGCCAAGCGGCTTATTAAGACGCGGCTTTTCAACCAGGTTAGGCGAGAAGCCGGCATGATAGATTTTTGCCATGCCCGCCAGCGTGTCGGAGAGCTGAATGCGCCAGTGTGTGTAGGCGCGCTGCGCCCAGATAGCGGTAAACAGCAGCGCCATGAGCGATCCCAGAATGACATCACCACCCCGCCACAGCGCCACGGTGAAATCGCCGGTTGGCGCACCCACCACCACGCTCAGCGTGATCCCAATCAGCAGCGCCATGTAGGGATGTTTGCCCAGCGTCAGGTAGCCGCTAATCACCATGATGATGCCGCACCAGGCCAGCATCACCGGCATGGAGATCAGCTCCAGCTTCAGGGCAATCAGGCCGGAAATCGAGCCCGCCACCGTGCCGCAGATGCGCTGCAGGGCGCGCGGAAAGACATTTCCCCAGGTGGAAATCGGTCCCATTACCACCACCAGCGTGATCAGCGGCCAGGTGCCTTCCGGAATACCAGTCGCCCGGACAAAGATAAAGCAGAGTAAAAAGGCGATGGCAATGCGCACGCCGTGGACGGATCGGTAATGGCGATAAAACCAGAACTCCAGTTTCGATATGGGCTTGTCAGGACGCAATGTGACTTTCCGGTTACAGGAACATGATGGGGCTATCTTAACCCTGAAAGCGGCTCGGGCTTAGCGCGGGCCGGATATTTCAAAACGGTTTTGACGTTCGCTTACAATTATCAACATCCGACTCACATACCTGACCGGAAGTCATGAACAACTTAATACGGCTTTTTAACCTTTCTCAGGAATCAGTAACAGGCTCAGGGAATAAATGTGAAAACGGGCAGCCCGCAGGCTACCCGTTTTCTGTACTGCCCGGCGGTTAATCAGAATTTCTGTTTAAGATAGTCTGTCAGTCGCGTAATAACACCGGCAGGTTCAACGGCACTCAGCGCCACCAGCGGATAGTGAGCAATCTGCTGATCTTTATCCATCACCTGAATCTCACCAATCACTTCATTGGCTTTCAGCGGCGCTTCCAGATCTTTACGATCGATGACGTACTTCGCCTTCACGTTCTGCACTTCACTACGCGGCAGAGACAGGTAGACATCTTCTGCCGTTCCCACCTCGACCTGATGCGGATTGCCGTACCAGACGTTTTCACTGCCAATCTTCTTACCGGCATGGAACAGCTGAACGGTATCAAAGGTGTTCTGGCCCCAGACCAGCAGTTTACGCGCCTGCTCTTCACGGCCTTTTGGGCTTTTACCACCCATGACGACAGCAATCAGGCGATGTTTGCCCACGACATTCGAGGCGATGATGTTAAAACCCGCGGTCTCAGTGTGACCGGTTTTCAGCCCATCAACGTGGAGGTTGTTATCCCATAGCAGACCATTGCGGTTGTTCTGAGTAATGCCGTTCCAGCTCAGGGTTTTCTCACTGTACATGGCATAAAAGTCAGGCTCACCATCAATAATGGCGCGTGACAGCTTCGCCATGTCGAGCGCGCTGGAGTACTGACCCGGCGCATCCAGACCATGAACCGTTTCAAAATGCGTATTCTGCAGGCCGAGCTTCTCAACATAATGATTCATCATGCCGACGAAGTTCGCTTCGCTACCCGCCACGTAATCCGCCAGCGCAACGCAGGCGTCATTGCCGGAGTCGATGATCACGCCGCGGCTTAAATCACGGACGCTCAGCTTATCGCCTGGCTTCAGGAACATCAGGGAGGACCCTTTAAACACCGGATTCCCTGCACCCCAGGCATCTTTTCCAACCGTGACCATGTCGTCCCGGCTGATTTTCTTCTGGTCAATAGCGCGATCGACTACATAGCCGGTCATCAGTTTGGTCAGGCTGGCGGGATTGCGGCGTTCATCGGGATTGCCCGCAGTCAGGACCTGTCCGGTAGTGGCATCCATCAATACCCAGGAAGCCGCATCAATCGCCGGAGGCGTCACAGGAAAGGGGATCGTATCAGCCTGTGCCAGCGAGGCCCAGAAAACAGTAGCGGTAACGGAGAACAACAGACGCCTTTTCAACACTTCATCCTTAATTGCACGGGGAAAAATTTCTAAAAACGAAACGGAAACAGCCGCACGTTTTACGGCAAAAGCGCTGTGAAGGTTTGAATAAATTGAAAAAAAGTATGAACCGGGATGCCTCGGCGTTTTCGGGGAAAGCCCTTAACTTCTGGCGCGTAACAATATGGCTTACCACAGGGACAGGCTCGGGACCGCTATAGGGGTTCGGTCACGCTGGATCATAAAGGCGTGAAACAGACAACGATCTTCCCTCACCCTACTGCGTGCAGAGGCGCAGAGAGCGAATAGAGATACTGAAATGTCTCACTTCAAATCCCATGCTTACCAGCATCCCCTATTGTGCAGAGCATAGGTGCGGTTATTTCAAAAGCATTGACAGCCCATGTCAGATCACTTTTCTGTTTACAAAACAACCACAAGACCTTAGTTTTAGCGTGGTTAATCGCCTTGTTTTAGCATGCAGCAGTCAGAGGTTTATCCGGTGAGTAATTAACTCTCACTTTTTGCTAAGGGATTCAGCATGGCACTACATGGAAAAATGATTCTCAATGGCGCTGATTACGCGCCATTTAATCTGTATGGCGTCGGGGTATTTATGGCGCATTCTGGGAAGGGTATGTATCGCAACAAAGGCGCGTGTTCAGCGATTCCGAGTGATGGCCCGCTACCTCGAGGGAAGTACTGGATAGTTGAAAGGGGGGCGGGGGGCTTGCTTTCTTGGGCTAAAGCAACAGCCCAGGATCTTTTTAACAAAGTCTATTATGGAGCTGAGTTTGGTCGTGATGAGTGGTTTGCATTATACAAGGATGATTGGGGTATTGATGATGGAACGTGGATAAACGGTGTTCACCGTGGCCTATTCAGGTTACATCCGGGAACGGTTTCTGAGGGCTGCATCACAATAGCCCACAACTCTGATTATGCTCTTATCAGAAATGCATTATTAAGAACGGCACCAATGCAGGTTCCCTGCATGCGTTCACTCATGGCCAGGGGCTGGGTGGAGGTAATTGATGGTTATAAAAACACTTGCCCATAAGTTCTTAAAGATTGCCTATTACATCATCGTGTCATTAATCGTAGCCCGAACACTAGGCAACCCAGAAATTTGGATGAACGACGATTTAACTAATCAGCTGGGTCACCTCCTCCACGGCCCAGGAGAAATAGGGGCTGACAATTTTTATGACATGTATTTTTACATATCATTAATAACAGTCTTCCCAATAACAACACTTATTTATTATCTGACAATGAAGTTAATCAAAAAACTAAGGAGCAAGTAAAATGCCAATCCCTCCATATATGTGGCTCAAAGACGACGGCGGCGCTGATATCAAAGGGTCCGTGGACGTGCAAGACCGTGACGGCAGTATCGAAATTATCGGGCTAAGCCACGGTATTAACCTGCCAGTGGACAGCGCAAACGGCAGAATAACGGGTACGCGGCAGCACTCTCCTATGATGATTGAAAAGGAGGTTGATAGCTCTACGCCGTATCTCTATAAAGCAGCAGCTACAGGCCAGACGCTAAAAAGCGCCGAGATTAAATTTTACCATATAAATGATGCTGGGCAGGAAGTTTGTTATTACAGTGTCTTAATGGAGAATGTAAAAATTACCGGCGTCAATTGCGGCGTGCCTAATGTAAAGTTAGCGGGAAATGATAAGATGAATCATGTTGAAAGTGTGAGCATGCAATATGAAAAAATCACCTGGAAAATTGTAGACGGTAATATTCAGCATGCAGACGCATGGAATGAAAGGCATACAGTCTAGGTAATAAAAAGCCCGGCAATAGCCGGGCTGGTGTTGGCAGATAAAAAGTAAAGCCATAGCATATGAATAGTTTTACAAGTCCGGGTATTATTGACCACCCTACCGCACATCCAACTGACCTGCCCCCAGTATTAGATACAACCTTCAGTTAGTAACGTCGGTTTGTTTACCCTCACATTTTCCATTCCGCCACCGTGCTGCAAACTCTGACGGCGTCTGATAATTCAGCGATGAATGCGGTC